>NZ_JBHXTC010000001.1:599403-660667 GCF_042677605.1 Streptomyces sp. NPDC127106
CGCTTGGGGTGTGCGCCTGGGGGTGCGCGGGCGGCGCGGCGCCGCCCTGGGCGGCGGCGCCCACCCTGTGCGGCGGGGCGCGGCGCGTGCGGGTCCGGCCCCCCCCCCCCGCTCTCGGGGCGACGCTGGGGAAGGGGGAGGGGTGTACGCCGCCACCGAGGGTCCGGGTGGATCAGCGGCAGGCACGTCCGTCATTGATGCAGCCCACCGCGCGCCTCATCAGGCCGTCCGACATCACGTTGATGAAGTCGCCGTGGTCGGTCGCCGGCTTGTGCAACTGCTCGGGGAAGCTGTCCACGGCGATGCGCTGACCGGGCTGCACGCCGTAGACGATGCGCTGCACCAGCTGCGGAATGGCCTTGAAGCCGGGCTTGCAGGAGCCGTCTTTCTTCGCGAAGTCCACGTGGGTGCGGTGGTTGGCGCTGTCGATGTTCTTCCCGTCCCAGCAGCTCTGGAAGGTGAACGTACGGACCACGTCACTGCCCTTGGGGCACACCGGGTACTTGTCCTTCAGCTGGCGGTTCTCGAAGCCGGTGCAGCTCCACGAGGCGTTGGCGTTGCCGTTGCCGTTGGTGAGGGCCTTGGCGTCGCCCGTGATGATCCGCATGAAGCGGGGCATGGCCTCGACCTTGGAGACGGGGCTGCCCTTGAATTCGATCGTGACCTGCTTGGGCTTCAGGATGGTGCCGACGTTCAGGTCCTGGCCGCCGCCGGGCGCCTTGGCGTCGCGTTCGGCCCGGCCGTCCTGCACTCGCAGCACCGGCCAGTAGTAGGAGGACTGGTCGCCGTTGGTGCAGGTGGTCCCGGAGGCCGCGAGACTGTTGTTGGTGGAGAAGGCGTCGGTGGTCAGGTTGCCCACGTAGTCGTGCATGTGGTGGGCGCCGTTGCTGACGCCCGGGGCGACGATGACGTTGTCGGGGTTGAAGTGGCCGTTCTCGTTGCGGCCGCAGTTCACCGAGAAGGACCCCCGGGACGCGGCCGAACGGGCCGCCGGCTTGTTGACGTTCGGCTTGACCGAGCCGATGGAGACGAAGTCGCTGCGGGCCGGGCCGCCCTTGGCCTGCTGGGCACCACCGCCCTGCGCGGCGGCCCCCTGGGCGCCGCCGCCCTGCGCGTCCTTCGGGTCGGCGCCCGCCGTCTTCTGCATCTGGCAGCCGCTGAGGCCCTCCAGCCCCTGCTGACGGGCGCCGGCCTTGCCGAGCGTGTCGCCGATGGCGGAAATGGTCTTGCTGCGCTGCTGCTTCAGCCCGCTGAGCAGGGCATCGCCCTTGGCCTGGCCGGTGGAGAGCTTGGCGTACGCCTCGGCGACCTGGTTGTCGAGCTGCGCGAGGTTCTTGTCGACCTCGCCCCGGGCCTGCTGGGGAACGTTGTTGAGCTTGTCCCCCACGTCGGGGCAGTCGATGGTGGCCGTCGCCGGTGCCGCGCGGCCGTCCTGTCCGGCGAAGGCGCCTTGCGACACGAACAGGACCCCGCCGCCGCCCATGACCAGGGCGGACATCGTGACGAGGACCTTGTGCGACGTCCGCAGACGGCGTTTGTGGCCCTTTTGACTCATGCGATCACTTCACTTCGTCGGTCGGGAAAGGGTGGAGGAGGCGGGGAGGGGTACGGGGACGACGCCCGAGCCCGAGCCCGAGCCCGAGCCCGAGCCCGAACCCGAGCCCGAGCCCGAACCCGAGCCCGAACCCGGGCCCGAGGCGGGGCGGGACCCCGCGGGCGGGGTGTCCGCGAGCCCGTCGAAGTCGACGAGTCCGGTGGCCTCCAGCACGGAGATGTGGTCCAGGACGGTGGTGTTGGCGTCGTTGGCCAGCGCCCTCACCATCGAGTTGCGGGTCTGCGCGCGCACTTGGGCCACCACCGCGAACACCTTCCCGTGCGCCCGGCGCAGCAGCTGCGCGAACAGCTGCTCGTACTGGGTGCCCTGGGCGGCGGCCAGCTGGGCCAGCCACTCCTGCTGCTGGGCGCTGGGCTCGTTGGGGAGTTCCATGCCGAGGGCCTGGCCCACTTCCAGGACGCGGCGGTCCAGTTCGGTGTGTCCCTCGATGAGGTGCTCGCCGGCGGTGCGGACCGTCGGACGCTTGCCGCGCTGGAGTGCCTCCTTTCCTGCGGGCAGTTCCCACAGTCCGGCGAGCCGCACCTTGCGGACGAAGTCCCGGTCCTGGGCGGTCAGCGGCCCGAAGGCCGTGCTCAGGGTGCCGAGGCCGTCGTCGTCGCCTGCGGCGGGTGTGGTCGCCGCAGCGGATCGGCCGCCGAAGCTCTGCACCGGGATCAGCAACGCGATCAGCGTGAAGGCCAGGGCGCCGATGACGGCGGCCGTGCCCAGCACGTGTTTCGAAGCGACCGACAAGCTGCCGACGGCCGACCGGCGGAATGACAGCACAATGCCTCCTTGCTGCGAGGGGCCGGGTGGGGCGGCAGGGGCGGTAGGCCGCGGCAGTCATGCCGTCGTGCACCCGCGCTCCCCGGGTGCCACGGGACGCTAGTGCCAGTTGTGGTGTCCGTTTGGAAGGACCATCACGAATGGACAAACATCCGGGCAACACCCCGAACGGCTGGTACTGTGCCCCGGCGCGGCCTTCCCTGCGCGCCGTCCGCGCACCCGCCGCGCGTGCCGTCTCTAGAGCGGCCGGGCCCGGGCGATGAGCAGGGCGACGTCGTCGCGGTCGTCCGGCCGGCGCAGCCTGCCCAGCAGCAGGTCGCAGGTCTCCTCCAGGGGGCGCTGCGGATCGTCCAGGAGCGCGGTGAGGGCCTGCAGCCGGGTGTCGATGTCCTGGTCCCGGGTCTCGACGAGCCCGTCGGTGTACAGGACCAGTTCGTCACCCACTCCCAGGTCGAGGGCGGTCGCCTCGAAGGGCACGCCGCCGACCCCGAGGGGTGCGCCCGTCGGCAGGTCGAGGAGCTCGGGCGGACGGCCCGGCCCCGTCCGTACGGGCGGCAGGTGGCCGGCGGTGGCGATGCGGCACGTGCCGCGGTGCGGGTCGTACACGGCGATGACGCAGGTGGCCATGGTGTGGCCGACGCCGGTGGCGGTGTGGTCCAGGCGGGTCAGGACGGCGGCCGGGTCGAGGTCGAGCTCGGCCAGCGTGCGGGCGGCGGTCCGCAACTGCCCCATTGCGGCAGCGGCGTTGATGCCGCTGCCCATGACGTCGCCGACGACGAGGGCGGTCTTGTCGTCGGGCAGCGGGACGACGTCGAACCAGTCCCCGCCGACCTCGGCCGAGCTCCCGGCGGGTTGGTAGCGGTAGGCGATCTCCAGACCCGGCGTGGGCGTCGGGTGGTGCGGCAGCAGGTGGCGCTGGAGCGTCAGGGCGGTGTGGCGCTGCTTCTGGTACCAGCGGGCGTTGTCGATGCAGACGGCCGCGCGGGCCGCCAGTTCGCCGGCGAGCAGGATGTCGTCGTCGTCGAACGGCAGCGGATTGGAGGTGCGCTGGAGGCCGAGGGCGCCGATGACCTCGCCGCGGGCGATGAGCGGCACGGCGAGGTAGGAGTGCAGCCCGGCCTCGGCGAGCAGCTCGGCGGCTTCGGCGTCGCGTGCGATGCGGCCGAGGTCCTGCTTCGACGCGTGCGCCACCAGGGCCGGCCGTCCGGTGCGTACGCACTGGGTGACCAGCCGGGTGGCGTCGTAGCGTGCGAGCGAGCCCACCGGGTCCGCGGCCCGGGTGGCGGGGGTGGGCCGGTCCGCCTTGACGGCCAGGGCACGGAACTGCACGGGCCCGCCCGACGCCGCGACGCCGGGCGGGTGGTCGCCGCTGAGGACCTCGTCGATGACGTCGACCGTGGCCACGTCGGCGAGTTGCGGCACGGCGATGTCGCCCAGCTCGCGGGCGGTGACGCCGAGGTCGAGGGTGGTGCCGATGCGCACGGAGGCGTCGGCGATCAGGGCGAGCCGCTGCCGGGCCTGGGCCACGGCCTGGGAGGTCTTGTACTGCTCGGTGACGTCGACGATGGAGGCGGCGATCCCGATGGGCCGGCCGCCCGGGTCGTCGAGCCGGTAGAAGGAGACCGACCAGGCATGGTCCTGGTCGGGGTCGGCGGGGGTGCGTCCGGTGGTGAACTGGTCCAGTACGGGCACGCCGCTGCGCAGCACCTCGGCCATGGCCGCCTCGATGGCCTCGGAGTCGATGTGGGGCAGGGCCTCGTGGATCGTGAGGCCCAGGTGCTGCGCGGCCGGCAGGCCGTTGATCCGTTCGAGTGCCGGGTTGACCAGGACGTAGCGCAGGTCCGCGTCCAGGACGGCAAAACCGATCGGGGACTGGGCGACGAGCCGCATCGACAGGGCGAGGTCCCGCTCCAGGCGGCGCAGGGTGGCCTGGTCGGAGGCGATCCCGAGGGCGTAGAGCCGGCCGTCCTGGTCTTCCAGGCGCATGTTGCGGAACTCGGCCAGGCGGGTGCTGCCGTCCTTGCGCAGGACGGGGAACACCCCGGCCCAGGGCTTCCCGCTCCCCATGACCTTCTCGAAGAGGGCAAGGACCAGGCCCAGGTGCTCCTGGTCGACGAGCAGGCGGGCCGCGGGTCGCCCCAGGGCCTCCTGGGCGGTGTAGCCGAACAGGTCCTCGGCCTGCGGGCTCCACAGGGTGATCCGCCCCTGCTCGTCGAGGACCACCGCCGCGACGCCGAGCACGTCCAGCAGACCCCGCCCGCTGGAGGGGCCGACGGGCTCGGGGGCGGCGCCGGAGTCGGAGCCGCGGTCGGATGCACGGTCGGATACGCGGTCGGATGCGCGGTCGGAGCCGGTTCCCGCCCGGGACCCGGGGTCGGCCGGGGGGTCGTTCGCCGTGTTCATGCCGACCACTCCTTCCCGTCCGCCGCCGAGGGAGCGGTGCGCCGGCCCGCTCGTGGTGCTCCGGGCTCCGACCCCCGGGTGCCTCCATCCTCCCCCCGCCGTCCCCGCCCGGCAGCCGCAGCCGCGCGCGGATTCGGCCGTACGAGACCCCGCGGCGGCCAGGTGCCGGGTGCGGGCGGGGAGCGGGGGGCCGTACGGGTGAGGGGCGCGCCCGCCGGTGCACCGGGGAGCTCCGGCTGTACCGCGGGGACGGACGCGTCCCGCCCGCGCTACTGCGCCCGCCGGCGGCCGCCGCTGCTGCCCTCCTCCCCAAGTCGTACGCCCGCCGACCCACCCCTCGGTTGCCGGTCGGACCCGCGCTGACCGGCCCTGATGCCCCGCGCCTCGCGCGGTTGCGGGCCGGTCGCCGCTGTCCGGGAGCAACACCGGTGGCGTGTCGGCCAGTTGTCCGGATATCCAGTCATTCGCGAGAAGCATACGAGCCGCACCTTCGGACGGATTCCGCCCGGCCGCGGCGTGCAACAGGGTGGTGACGCAAGCGACTTCACGGGAAGGGAACCGCTCTACGTGAACATCACACGCCTCGGGCCGACGCTCGCCGCCGCAGGTCTCCTCGCCACCACCATCCCCCTGCTGTCCGCCACGCAGGCCTCGGCCGCCCCGGCAGCGGAGTTCACCCCGCAGAAGCCGGCGTGGGCACGGTGCAGCGCCGACCTGCCGGCCTCGTACGAGTGCGCCACCCTCAAGGTGCCGCTCGACTACCGGCGGCCCCAGGGGCGCACCATCGACGTCGCCATATCCCGGATCAAGAGCGAGAACCCGGCCAAGCGGCGCGGCGCGCTGCTCTTCAACCCGGGCGGTCCGGGCGGCACCGGGCTCGACATGCCGCTGATGGCCCAGGAGTTGATACCGAAGGAGGTCCGCGACCAGTACGACCTGATCGGCTTCGACCCGCGCGGCACCGGCGCCAGCAGCCCGATCACCTGCGGAATGACGGACGAGGAGCAGAACATCGTCCGGCCGTACCGGGAGGAGACCTTCCCCTCGGACGTGGAGTGGGCGCGCAGGGTCGCCGACAAGTGCCGTGAGAAGTCCGGGGCGGTGCTGCCGTTCATCACCACCCGCAACACCGCCCGCGACATGGACGCGATCCGCGTGGCCCTCGGCGAGAAGAAGATCAGCTACGTGGGTTACTCGTACGGGACCTACCTCGGCGCGGTCTACACGCAGATGTTCCCGAACCGCACCGACCGCTTCGTCCTCGACAGCGGCGTCGACCCGCAGCGGATCTGGCGCGGCATGATCCAGGTGTGGGCGACCGAGGCGGAGCCCGCCTTCAAGCGGTGGACGCAGTGGACGGCCGAGCGCAACGCCGAGTTCGGGCTGGGCGCCACCCCGGACGCGGTGTCGAAGACCTTCTGGGACCTGGTCGCCCGGGCGGACCGGGAGCCGATCGAGATCGAGGGGCAGAAGTACTCGGGCGATGACATCCGCGCCGGGCGGGCCATGTTCTTCTACCCGGCGCAGGCGGCACCGGCCGTCAAGGCCCTGAAGGACGCGGCCGAGGGCAGGCCCGCCCCGCTCCCCGCGGAGCAGCGCAGGCTGTTGAAGCCGGCGGCGGAGCCCTCCTCCGACACGGGCACGGCCGTGTTCTGGTCCGTGGTGTGCGGGGACGTGGAATGGCCGCGCTACCCGGAGCAGTACGCGAAGGAGGCCGCGGCGGACAAGGCGAAGTACCCGCTGTACGGGGACTTCGCGTCCAACATCAAGCCGTGCGCGTACTGGCAGCGGCCCGTCGAGCCGCCGACGAAGATGAACACCAGGGCGAACGTGCTGACGGTGCAGAACGAGTGGGACTCCCAGACCCCGCTCACCAGCGGCGAGGGACTGCACCGGGCGCTGAAGGGCTCGCGGATGCTCCTGGTCCGCGGCGGTGAGGGCCACGGCGTGTACCTCACCGATCCCACGTCGTGCGCGGACGCCGCGGTCAACGCGTACCTCGGCACCGGCAAGCTGCCGGCCGAGAACGTGACCTGCGAGGCCACCCCGGCAGGCAACGAGCGCCGGGCCGAGCTCGTGCCGTCGTCGCCGCAGCGCTTCCCGGGCGCCGCACCCAACAGGTTCTGATCCGGGACGACCGGACCGGTCCTCCGCCCGCTGCCGCCCGGCCCCCGGGCGGAGGACCGGTCCGGTCAGCGGCGCTGGTGCGCGCGGGCCGACGGCTCGGACACGGCCCGGCCGGGCGCGGTCCGGCCGCCGCCCCGCAGCGGGGTCAGCAGCCCCGCGACGACGATGAGCAGGCAGAACGCGCCGGCGGACACGCTGACGGCGGGGACCCCGTGCCGGGCGGCCAGGACGGTCAGCACGGCCGCGCCCACCGGGCCCGAGGCGTTGTGGACGGTCCAGAAGGCCGAGGTGACCCGGCCGAGCAGCCGGTCCGGGGTGACCTCCTGACGGAGCGTCATGGAGACGACCCCGCCGAGGGTCGTCCCGAACATGAACACGGCCGCCAGGACGGCGACCACGGGTACGCTCCGGCTGAGGCCGGCCCCCGCCACGGCCAGCCCGATCAACGCGACCGAGCCGAGCCAGCAGGCGCCGACGCCGAAGACCCGGCGCAGGGTGCCGGCGGCCAGTGCCGCGGCGACCACGCCGATCCCGCTGACGGCGATCACATAGCCGAGGGTGGCCGCGTCCTGGCCGAGGTCGTGCCTGATCCGGTAGATCAGCAGGTCGGTGGCGCCCGTCGTGACGAACGTCAGCAGGGTGAGCAGCACGGTCAGCGGGCGCAGCAGCGGATGCGCCCACAGGAAGCGGAAGCCGACGACGAACATCTCGCGCATCCGCCCGCCGCCGGAACCCGAGCCCGAGCCCGAGCCGGAACGGGAGTCCGCATCCCCATCCGCATCCGAACCGGAGCCCGACGCGCTGGCCATCGCGGCGGGGCCGGCCCCGTCGGCGCCCCCGTACCGGTCGAAGGAGACCCAGCGCAGGCTGAGGGCGGAGACCAGGAAGGTCGCTCCGTCCACCCCGAGGGCCCAGTCGGCGCCCACCGCGGCCGCGATGAACCCGGCCGCCACCGGCCCGCACAGGGTCCCGACGGCGAAGGTGCCCATGAGCCGTGCGTTGGCGGTGGTCAAGTCGCGCGGGGGCACCAGGTTCGGGACGGAGCTCACGTACGCCACGTCGAACAGCGTCTTCAGGGCGGTGACGAGGGCCGTCAGCAGGTACAGCAGCCAGATGCGCGGCCCGGCCAGCCAGACGGCCGGGACCGCGCCCAGCAGGACGGCCCGCGCGAGATCGCACGCGATCATCAGGCGGCGGCGGTCCGTCCGGTCCACCACGTGGCCGGCGAACAGGCCCGTCACGATGCCGGAGACCCCGGAGATCACCGTGATGACGCCCATCTGGACGAGGGACCCGGTCGCGTCGAGGACGAGCAGCGGCAGGGCGAGCAGGGAGATCGAACCGCCGAGGACGGACAGCGCCTGGCCGAGCCAGAAGACGTTGAAGTCCCGGTTCCGCCACAGGGGTAAGGGGTCCGCCACCCCGCTCAGCCCAGCAGGGCGTACACGGTGGAGGCGGTCGCGGCCGGCTCCTGGGCCCCGTCCGGGGTCATGGTGATGTCGGCGAAGGCCATCCGCTTGCCGAGCTTGGTGACCCGTACCTCGATCAGCACGTCCGTGCCGGTCACGGGCCGCTGGAAGCTCGTCGACTGCTGGACGGTGGTCATCGGCCCGTACCCGCCGCGCGCGGCGCTGATCGCGATGACGGTGGCGGTGTCGGCGGCCGCCATCAGGGCCTGCCCGGACAGGCCGCCGCCGTCCCGGGCCAGGGCGCCGGACCAGGGCAGCCGGAGCACGGCGTGCCGGTCCCCGGTCTCCTCGACGGTCAGTCCCAGGTCGAGGACCCAGGGGGCGAAGTTGTCCTTGAGGACCTTGTCTGCGTCTGCCGGTGTCAGGGTCACCCGGAGATTGTGGCGGCCCGGCGGGGCCGCCACAACACCCTTGATCCCTCTGTGACGTGCCGGCGCGCGGGTCAGAGCGCGGCGGCCAGCTCGGTGCCCTGGCGGATCGCCCGCTTGGCGTCCAGCTCGGCGGCGACGTCGGCGCCGCCGATCAGGTGCGCCTCGATACCGGCCGCGCGCAGCGCCTCGTGCAGGTCGCGCCGCGGTTCCTGGCCGGTGCACAGGACGACCGTGTCGGCCGGGACGAGCCGCTGCTCGCCGTCGACGGTGACGTGCAGGCCCTCGTCGTCGATCCGGTCGTACGCGGCGCCCGCGACGGAGACGACGCCGCGGTGCTTGAGCTCGGCGCGGTGGATCCAGCCGGTGGTGGTGCCGAGGCCCGCGCCGACCTTGGTGGTCTTGCGCTGCAGGAGGTGGACCTGGCGGGGGGAGGCCGGCCGCTCGGGGGCGGTGAGACCGCCCGGGCCCTCGTACGCGGTGTCGACGCCCCAGTGGCGGAAGTAGACGGCGGGGTCCTGGGAGGCGCCCTCGCCGCTGTCGGTGAGGTACTCGGCGACGTCGAAGCCGATGCCGCCGGCGCCGACGACGGCGACGCGCTCGCCGACCGGGGCTCCGTCGCGCAGCACGTCGAGGTAGGTGACGACGCTGGCGTGGTCGACGCCCTCGATGTCGGGGGTGCGCGGGGTGACGCCGGTGGCGACGACGACCTCGTCGAAGCCGCGGAGGGTGTCGGTGTCCGCGGCCGTGTCCAGCCGGAGCTCGACGCCGACCTCGGCGAGGCGGTTGCCGAAGTAGCGGATGGTCTCCTCGAACTCCTCCTTGCCCGGGATGCGGCGGGCGATGTCGAGCTGTCCGCCGATGTGGCCGGAGGCCTCGAAGAGGGTGACCCGGTGGCCGCGCTCGGCGGCGGTGACGGCGCAGGCGAGGCCGGCGGGGCCGGCGCCGACGACGGCGACGCTCTTGGCGAGGCGCGTGGGCGACAGGACGAGCTCGGTCTCGTGGCAGGCGCGCGGGTTGACCAGGCAGCTGGTGATCTTGCCGCTGAAGGTGTGGTCGAGGCAGGCCTGGTTGCAGCCGATGCAGGTGTTGATGGACTCGGGGCGGCCGGCGGCGGCCTTGGCGACGAAGTCGGCGTCGGCGAGGAACGGGCGGGCCAGGGAGACCAGGTCGGCGCGGCCCCCGGCAAGGATCTCCTCGGCCTTCTCGGGGGTGTTGATGCGGTTGCTGGTGACGAGGGGGACGGAGACCGCGCCCATCAGCCGCTGGGTGACCCAGGTGTAGGCGCCGCGCGGGACGGAGGTGGCGATGGTGGGGATGCGTGCCTCGTGCCAGCCGATGCCGGTGTTGATGATGGTGGCGCCGGCCGCCTCGATCTCCTTGGCGAGGTGGACGACCTCGTCGAGGGTGGAGCCGCCGGGGACCAGGTCGAGCATGGACAGGCGGTAGATCAGGATGAAGTCGGGGCCCACGGCCTCGCGGGTGCGCCGGACGATCTCCAGGGGGAAGCGGACGCGGTTCTCGTACGGGCCTCCCCAGCGGTCCTCGCGGTGGTTGGTGGCGGCGGCGATGAACTCGTTGATGAGGTAGCCCTCGGAGCCCATGATCTCGACGCCGTCGTAGCCGGCGAGCTTCGCGAGGCGGGCGGCGCGGACGAAGTCCTCGACGGTCTGCTCGACCTCGGCGTCGCTGAGCTCGTTCGGGACGAAGGGACTGATGGGGGCCTGGAGGGCGCTGGGGGCGACGAGGTCCTTGTGGTACGCGTAGCGGCCGAAGTGGAGGATCTGCATGGCGATCTTCCCTCCCTCGGCGTGCACGGCCTCGGTGATCACGCGGTGCTCGGCGGCCTCCTCCTCGGTGGTGAGGCGGGAGCCCCCCTCGAAGGGGCGGCCGGCGTCGTTGGGGGCGATGCCGCCGGTGACGATGAGGCCGGCGCCGCCGCGGGCTCGCTCGGCGTAGAAGGCGGCCAGGCGCTCGAAGCCGCGCTCGTGCTCCTCGAGGCCGGTGTGCATCGAGCCCATGATCACGCGGTTCGGCAGGGTGGTGAAGCCGAGGTCCAGCGGGCTCAGCAGGTGCGGGTACCGGCTCTGGGAACTCATGGGGGGCGCCTTCCTCGCGCGGGTGGGACCACCCTGTTGTAGCGAGGCGCACCACCTTTTGCAACTAGGTGCATAACCGCGAGCCGGTGGCCCGGACCCCGCGGTGCCGGGAGTACGGGCCCGGCCCGGTGGGGCCGGGCCCCGGCTGTGGCACAGTTCACGCGGCGAGGGCCCGGCGGAGGCGGACCGTGACGATCTGGAAGGGGCGCAGCACCAGCGGGACCGAGTTCCCCGCGGCGACGGGCCCGACCGCGGTGCCCCGCAGGGGCCGCTCCAGCAGGTCGGTCTCCACGGCGGCCGCCAGCGGGAAGCCCGCCGTGAGGGTCGCCCTCGCACGGCCGCCCCGGGACTCGTACAGCCGGACGACCACGTCGCCGCTGCGGTCCTCGGCCAGCTTGACCGCCTCGATCACCACCGCATCGCCCCCGTCGGCGGCCACGCCCCCGTCCGCGGCCCCGCACCCGCCACCACCGGCGGCCGGCCCCGCCACCGACACCAGCGGGGCGACCGGGCCCGCGCCGGGCACCACCCGCTCGGGCAGGTTCAGCGCGTGCCCCTCGCGGACCGCGTCGGCGATCCGCGCACCCGGCGCCAGCGCGTACCGCAGGGTGTGCGTGCCCTGGTCGGTCTCCGGGTCGGGGTAGCGGGGGGCCCGCAGCAGGGAGAGGCGGATCGTGGTGGTCTGGCCGCTGTCGGGCCGCACGGCGCGGGTGACGTCGTGCCCGTACGTGGAGTCGTTGAGGACGGCCGCGCCCCAGCCCGGCTCCTCCGCGTGGATCCAGCGGTGGGCGCAGATCTCGAACTTGGCCGCCTCCCAGGAGGTGTTGGTGTGGGTGGCGCGGTGCACGTGCCCGAACTGGGTCTCGGAGGCGGTCCGCTCGGCCTTGATGTCGAGGGGGAAGGCGGCCTTCAGCAGCTTCTCCGTCTCGTGCCAGTCGACCTCGGTGACGATGTCCACCATCGCGGCGTCCGCCCGCAGGGTGATCCACTGGGTGGCCTTCGACCGGCCGAAGGACCGGGTGACCCGGACCGCCGCCGCGTCCGGGCCGGCCTGCGCGGCTTCCAGGGCGTCCGCGTCGACGAGGTCGGTGACGTTGTTCCGGTAGAACGCGTCGATGTCCCACGCGTCCCACATGTTCGGGAAGTCCGGGTGGATCTGGAGCAGGTTGGCGGCCTGCCCCGGCGCCACCGCCTCGCGGCCGGCCTCGATGTCGTACGCAGAGACGATCAGACCGCGTCCGTCGACCTCCACCCGCAGCCGCCCGTTCGCCAGGATCCATCCACCACCGGGCCGCTCCCGGAGGTCCGCCGGCCCCGAGGGCGCCTGCGGTACGCCGGCGCCGCCGGCCGGGACGCCGCGCCGGGCGTGCGGGGCGCAGTTGAAGACCAGCTCGGCGGTGCCCTCCCCGGCGAGCGCGACCTGCGCGGCGAGGGTGATCGCGCGCAGTTCGTCGGCCACCCGGGCGTACGTCGCGCGGGCCTCGCGGTGCACCCAGGCGATGGACGACCCCGGCAGGATGTCGTGGAACTGGTGCAGCAGCACGGTCTTCCAGATCCGCTCCAGCTCCTCGTACGGGTACGCGTAGCCGGGTACCCGTACCGCCGCCGTCGCCGCCCACAGCTCGGCCTCGCGCAGCAGGGACTCGCTGCGCCGGTTGCCCTGCTTGGTCTTGGCCTGGGAGGTGTAGGTGCCGCGGTGCAGCTCCAGGTACAGCTCGCCGGCCCAGACCGGCGCGTCCGGGTACTCGGCGCGGGCCTTGTCGAAGAACGCGTCGGGCGGCTCGACCTCGACCCGCGGGGAGCCTTCGAGGTCCCGCTGCCGCCGGGCCCGGGCGAGGTGCTCGCGGGTGGGGCCGCCTCCGCCGTCCCCCCAGCCGAAGGGCACGAGGGAGCGCGAGCCCCGGCCCTTCTCCCGGTAGTTGCGGGCGGCGTGGGCCAGCTGTGCACCGCCGAGGTCGCCGTTGTAGGTGTCGACGGGCGGGAAGTGGGTGAAGACGCGGGTGCCGTCGATGCCCTCCCACCAGAAGGTGTGGTGGGGGAAGGCGTTCACCTGCGACCAGGAGATCTTCTGCGTCAGGAACCACCGGGAGCCGGAGAGCCGGACGATCTGCGGCATCGCAGCCGTGTAGCCGAAGGAGTCGGGCAGCCAGGCGCCGCGGGTCTCGATGCCGAACTCGTCGAGGAAGAACTTCTTGCCGTACAGGAACTGGCGGACCATGGCCTCGCCGCCGACCATGTTGGTGTCGGACTCCACCCACATGCCGCCGACCGGTACGAACTGGCCCGCCGCGACCTTCTTCTTGATCCGCTCGAACAGCTCGGGCCGGTGGGTCTTGATCCAGTCCAGCTGCTGGGCCTGCGACATGGCGAAGACGAACTCCGGGTGCTCGTCCATCAGGCCGAGCACGTTGGACGTGGTCCGCGCGACCTTGCGGACGGTTTCGCGCAGCGGCCACAGCCAGGCCGAGTCGATGTGGGCGTGGCCGACCGCGCTGATGCGGTGGGCGGAGGCGTGGGCGGGCGCGGCGAGGACCGGCGCGAGGCGGGCGCGGGCGGCGGCCGCGGTACCGGGCACGTCGGCCAGGTCCACCGCGTCCAGGGCGGCGTCGACGGCGCGCAGGATCCCGTACCGGCGGGCGTCGGCCGCGTCGAGTTCCAGCATCAGGTCGTGGAGGACTTCGAGGTCCTGGACGAGCTCCCAGACCTCGGTCTCGAAGACGGCGAGGTCCGTCCGGGCGAGCCGGTAGAGGGGCCCGTCGCCGCTGGTCTGCCGGTCGCCCTCGTACGTGGGGCCGTGCTCGACGAGGACGGGGTTCGAGGCGGCCTCGACGTACCACTCGATCCGCTCGCCGCCCGCCGCCGCGTCGGCGACGCGCACCCAGTCGTTGTACGGGTTGAGCGCCTTGACCTCGCTGCCGTCGGCGCGGTGGACCAGGCCCTCGCACTGGAAGCCGGGCATCATCCGGTCGAAGCCCAGGTCGAGGACGGCCTCGACGGTGCGGCCCGCCCAGTCGGCCGGGACGCTGCCGGTGACCCGGAACCAGGTGGTGCCCCAGGCCGGACCCCACTGCGCGCCGACCGCGCAGGGCTCGTACGGGGCCGCGAGGCCCTCGGCGACGGACACGGGCTCGCCCGGGGCCTGCCACCGCTCGACGGTGAGCGGGACCGGGCGGGAGTGGACGGCCGGCTTGATGCGCTCCTTGAGGACGCGGCGCAGGCGGTGTTCGGTGATGCTGCGGTCGTCGTGCATGACGGCGGCTCCAGGGGTGGAGGGGGCGGTCGTGGCGCGGACGGGGCGGGCGGGGAGGGGGGCCGGGGCGGCGTGCGCCTCAGGTCTTGACGGCTCCCTCGCCCACCCCCTTGAAGAAGTAACGCTGGAGGGCGAGGAAGAGGAGCACCATCGGCAGCAGTGCCGTCATGGCGCCGGCGGCGATGATCCGCTGGTCGTTCGTGGTGGTGGCACCGGCCAGGGTCTTCAGACCGAGCTGGAGGGTGTAGTGCTCGCTGTCGGTGAGGACGAGCAGCGGCCAGAGGAAGTCGTCCCAGGCGCCCATGAAGCTGGTGAGGCAGACGACGGCCAGGGAACCCTTCGCGGCGGGCAGGAAGACCCGGGTGAAGCGGGTCCACTCCCCCGCCCCGTCGAGGACCGCGGCCTCCTCGATCTCCCGGGGCACGGCGAGGAAGGCCGAGCGCATGATCATGATGTTGAGGACGGAGACCGCTCCCGGCAGCCAGACGCCGACGAGGGTGTCGACCAGGCCCATGCCGCGGACCGTGAGGAACATCGAGATCATCACGGACTCGAAGGGGAACATCAGGGTGGCGACGAGCACGGTGAAGACGGTCCTGCGGCCCTTCCAGCCGGCCCGGGACAGGGCGTAGCCGCCCATGGCGGAGAACAGCAGGTTCGACGTGACGGCGAGGACGGCGACGACGAGTGTGTTCCCCACGTACTGGAGCAGCGGAAAGGACTCGGCGACCCGGGCGTAGTTGTCGAGGGTGGGCCGTGCGGGCAGCACCCCGTCGTACACGTTCTCGGTGCGGCCGCGGATCGAGGTGAGGAACTGCCAGGCGATCGGCCCGATCAGCACCACGAGCATCAGGAGCAGTACGGCGTACCGGGCGGCCCGGCCGGCCAGGCGGCAGCCGCGTCCACCGCCGCGCGTCGGGGAGGCGGTCGTGCTCATGTCTCGTCCCCCTGCGCCAGGCGGCGGCCCAGCAGGCTGAAGCCGAGGGTGAGCAGGAACAGCAGGAGGGAGAGGGCGGAGGCGTAGCCGGTCTCGCCGGCGAAGCCGAGGCCGACCTGCCGGATGAGGAAGGGCAGGGTGCGGGCCCCGCCGCCGGGACCGCCGCTCTCGCCGCCGAGGATGTAGATCTCGGTGAAGACGCGCAGTGCGGAGATCGCGGAGAGGGTTCCGACGAGCAGCATCATCGGCTTCACCTGCGGGACGGTGACGCTGACGAAGCGGCGGACGGGGCCGGCGCCGTCGAGGGCGGCCGCTTCGTGGAGGGAGGCGGGGACGTTCCCGAGGGCCGCGAGGTAGAACACCATGTAGTAGCCGAGGCCCTTCCAGACGGTCACGATCATCGCGGAGACGAGCAGCATGGTGCTGTCGGTCAGGAACGGGACCGGCTCGGAGACGATCCGCAGCCGCAGGAAGAGCGTGTTGACGAGCCCGTCGCTGCGCAGCACCCACTGCCACATCAGGCCGACGACCACGGCCGAGGCGATCACCGGTGTGTAGAAGGCGGAGCGGAAGAACCCGATGCCCGGGATCCGCGTCCGCACCAGGACGGCGAGGGCCAGCGGCAGCAGGACCAGGCACGGGACGACGACCAGCAGGTACAGCACGCTGTTGCCGGCGGCGGTCCAGAAGTCCGGATCGGCCAGGGCGCGCCGGTAGTTGGCGAGGCCGGTGAAGCTTCCGCCGCGCAGGATCCGGGCGTCGGTGAGGGACAGGACGACGGTGTTGACGAACGGCCAGAGGCTGAACAGCGCCACCGTCACCAGGCCGGGGGCGAGGAAGAGGTACGGGGTCCACCACCGGCGGTGGCTCAGCCCCGGCTCCGCCTCCACGGCCCGCAGGGCCGCCCTGCCTGCGCGGGTCACTTCCAGGCCGTGTCGGCGAGCAGCTTGTTGGCCTCCTCCTGGGCCTTGCGCACGGCCGTGGGCGCGTCCTGCTCGCCCTTGATGGCCTTCTGCACCTCGCGTACGACCGCGTCGCCGACCTGGTTGGTCCACTGGACCGGGGTGTTGGCGTCGAGTGCGGCGGACTTCAGCTGTTCGGCGCCGACCGCGCGGGCGACGGTGTCGGCGTCCTTGCCGTCGCCCCGGTCGGAGAAGCGGGGGTCGGCGAGGCCCTGGGCGTTGGAGGGGTAGATGGTCGCGTTCTTGGAGAACTCGACCTGGTTGGGGCCGTTGGTGACCCATCGGGCGAACTCGATGGCCGCGTCGGGGTGCCGGGTGTCCTTCCTGATGCCGAGGGACTGGGCGTAGATGCCGATGTGGCCGAGCGTGCCGGTGACGGCCCCGGCGACCCGGGTCTGGGCGTAGACCTGCGGGGCGTTCTGCTTGATGTCCTTGACGAAGCCCGGGGAACCGGGGCCGAAGACGAGTTTGCCGCTGCCGTAGAGCTGGTTGATGTCGTCGGCCTTGAGGAGGGACTCCTTGGGCATGGCGCCCTTGGCGTAGAGGGACTTCATCCGCTCGACCCACGTGACGGCCTGGGGGGTGTCGAAGACGAAGCGGTCCCGCCGGTCGTTGAGGAGGGGGACGCCCATCTTCTGCCAGTCCCCGGGGAGCCTGCCCTTGGGGTCGGCCATGAAGGCGGAGTACTGGCCGCCGGAGCGGGCGGCGATCTGCTCGGCGTAGTCGAAGAACTGCTCGACGCTGGTCGGCGGTGCGGCGGGGTCCAGACCGGCCTTGCGGAAGAGCTCCTCGTTGTAGGTGAGGATCTCCGGGGTGACGTACCAGGGGTACGCGAACACGCCGTCGCCCTTGCCGGGGAGCTTGAACTGCTCCCAGGCGCCGGGGACGTACTCCTTGGCGGAGTCGCCGTCGAGTCTGGCGACGTCGGCGAGGAGTCCGCGGTCGCCGAGGAGCTGGAAGGAGTCGGTGGAGAGGTTGACGACGTCGGGGAGGGTGCCGGCCTGGGCGTCGGCGACGAGCTTCTCGTTGTAGCCGTCGCCGGGGACGTCCTCCCACCTGACCTTCGCCCCCGGGTGTTTCCTTTCGAACGCGTCGATGACGCCCTGGACGTACGCGGTGTACTTGGGCTTGAGCTGGAGGGTGCGGAACGTGATCTCGCCGGTCACCTCACCGGTCCGCTGTGCTTCCTGCGCGTCCGCGGGGCCGCCGCCCAGGCCGCACGCGGAGGCGGAGAGGAGGGTGCCGGCCACGAGCGTGGCGAGGGCTGTACGGGGCAGGTGCAAACGGTTCATCGTCGGCCGCCTCGGGGGTAGTTCCGGCCTCGCTGCCGGATCGCGGTGCCCACGCTGGGCCCGGCGGCGGGGTGCGTCAATGCGGCCCCGGCGGCGCATGGCCGGTATTCCGCTAATGCGCTTTACCTCGCCCTGCCGCAAAACCGCTTTAGCGGCCCGTGTGCGGTGCTCCGGGCAGGAATGTCCGGGCGGTGCAAGGAGGCCGAAAAGCTGTTCCGGGCCGCCGGTCCCACGGGACACACTCGTTCCATGACCGCTCGTGACCACGGGGAGCCCCCGCAGCCCGACGTCCCCCCGCGCGCGCCGGGTTTCGGTCCGGCGCCGGAGCCGTACGCGTCCGCGCCCGCCCCGGCGGGAGCCGGTCGGTTCGGGCGCGAGTCCGCCGTGGTCGCCGGGGCGCTGGCCGCGGTAGTCCTGGCCGTCTCCGGGTTCGCGTACGTCGTGTGGGGCCGCGGTGACGGCGGCGGGAACGGGCCGGCCGCCGGGAGCGGAACGGCCGCCGCCGCGACGCCCTCCGCGTCCGTGGACAAGGGAGACGGCAAGGGCACCGGGAACGGGCCGGACACCGTCGACCCCAACGCCGGGATCAAGCCGGGCGAGGTGCCGATCTGGTTGCGGGAGAACCGGACCGAGGTGGCGGGCTCGGGAGCCCGGCAGTTCGGCCCGTGGCGCGTGGGCGAGGTCGTGGTCCGCGCGATGGACAAGGAGGTCACCGCCTACGCCGTGGCCGACGGCCAGGAGAAGTGGAAGGTGGAGCTTCAGACTCCGCTGTGCGCGGCGCCGCAGTCCCCGGCCGCGGGCGGGCAGCTGGTCGTCGGCGTCCGGGAGAGCGACAGCGCCACGGCCAAGTGCACCGCCCTCCAGCAGGTCGACCTCGCCGCGGGCAAGGCGGGCTGGAAGGTCCCGGTGCCGCAGGAGAACAAGTACGACACCACGAACGAGTTCCAGTTGGCCGTCTCCGGCGACACGGTGGCCGTCGCCCGGTCCGCCGTCATGAGCGCCTTCTCGGCCACCGACGGCCGGAAGCTCTTCGGGACGTCGAAGCCGAACGGCTGCTATCCGGTGGCCGTCGGCGGCGGGCCCCGGCTGATCGCCGTACGCTCCTGCCCCGACCCGAAGGACCCGGCCGGCGGCCTGGCGATGATCGAGGAGCTGGATCCGGCCACGGGCGGGGCCCGGTGGAGCCACCGGTACGAGAAGGGCTGGAACTTCGGCCGGATCCTGTCCTCGGAGCCGCTGGTCGTCGCCGCCTACCACTCCGACCGGAAGGCCTGGAGCCTCACCGCCTTCACCGCGGACGGGAAGGTCCGCTCGCACGGCGAGCCGTCGTTCGGGGTCGACCAGCGGTGCAACGGGTGGGGCGACGGCAGCAGCCGCCTGCACGAGTGCAACGCCGCCGTGGCCGACGCCGACACCCTCTACCTGGCCCGCGGCAAGGTGGGCGAGACCCTCGCCACCGAGCTCACCGACGAGGTCGTCGCGGTGGACCTCGCCACCGGCACGGAGAAGTGGCACGCCAAGGCCCCGAAGAACCGCAGGATCTGGCCGCTGGCCATCGAGGACGGCAAGGTCCTCGCCTATGTGGCGCCGGGCGAGGGCGAAGCCGCAGCGGTGGTCGCGCTCGCCCCGGCCGACGGCGCCCTGACCGTGGTCCTGCAGAGTCCGGCGGCAGCCGCCGGCGCCCAAGGGGTGTTCTCTTCCCACAACGTGCGGGCCGCCTGGGCCGGCGGGCGGTTGTTCCTGCTCAACGGGACGGTGAAGAGCCCCGAGAAGGGGAACGTCACCCATGCGCTGCTCTCGTTCGGCAGGTAGGACCGCAGGCCCGCCCTGGGACTCCTACTTCATGCGGTAGGCGACCTTCTCGGCGAGTTTGCCGTCCTTGAAGCAAAAGCGGTACACGGTCTCCTCGCCCACGGCGCTGTCGCCGGCCGCCATGTACCAGGAGCAGACGCTCTCGGCGGGCTGGGCCGGACCGCCCTCCTTCAGGGCCTCCTTGAGGAACGATTCGCCCGAGGGCAGCTTCGCGCGGACGGCGTCTTCGGGGTCGCCCGCCTTCACGGAGGCGTACACCTCGGGCTCGATCATGGTCTTGCCGGCGGCGTCGACCACCTTCCCGATGCCGAACGCCAGCGCCACGGCTATCGCGATCCCGACGACCAGCGCCACTCCGCAGCCGATCAGACAACCCTTGCGCTGCGCCATGCCCGTTCCTCCGTGCGTGTTC
Source organism: Streptomyces sp. NPDC127106 (assembly GCF_042677605.1). Classification (NCBI taxonomy): domain Bacteria; kingdom Bacillati; phylum Actinomycetota; class Actinomycetes; order Kitasatosporales; family Streptomycetaceae; genus Streptomyces; species Streptomyces sp. NPDC127106. The sequence goes on from NZ_JBHXTC010000001.1 coordinate 618,915, forward strand.
GATCCGTCGAATTCCTTTGTGACACGCAGACCTTCGCAGATGGGCAGGGGGGTGCACTGTCCCCGAAAGTCGCAAGGGGGCGCAACGATCGTCGTCCGTCCGACACGTGACACCCGCGTGCTCCGGTCGAGGGCGGCGCAGCGGGCGCCCGGTGGCCTCGGCCGCCGAATGCCTCCCCGATCGTGTGACACGACCTGCACCCATATTGCTGGTCATCACGGGACAAGGATCGATTTATGTTGACAGCGGGTAGTCGCACCGCTGCACTGGGCGCACCACAGCGCCGTCAAGCCTCCGCCCGCTCCCCCACCGCAAGGAGTCTCCGTGCCGCCTCGCCTGCGTGCGTCGCTCCCCTGCCTGACCGCGGCCGCCCTGCTCGCCCTGTGCCTGGCCCCCGCCCCGGCGGCCGCCGAGCCGACCGCGACCTCGGACACCCCGCTCGCCCTCACCCCGCCCATGGGCTGGAACAACTGGGCGCACTACATGTGCGACATCGACGAGGCCAAGGTGGTCGCCAACGCCGACGCGCTGGTCTCCAGCGGCCTCGCGGCCAAGGGCTACGACACGGTGACCGTCGACGACTGCTGGATGACCAAGAGCCGTGACGCGCAGGGCGCTCTGGTCGTGGACGCGCAGAAGTTCCCGCACGGCATGGCCTGGCTGGGCGAGTACCTGCACGCCAAGGGCCTGAAGTTCGGCATCTACCAGGACGCCGGATCGCTGACCTGCGAGAAGTACCCGGGCAGCGGCTCCCCGGAGGGCGGCGGCCCGGACCACTACGCCCAGGACGCGCGGCAGTTCGCGTCCTGGAAGGTCGACTACGTGAAGATGGACGGCTGCAACCTGTGGGTGCCGCCGGGCAAAACCAAGGAGCAGGCGTACCGCGACGCGTACGCCGCCGTGGCCGACGCGCTGCGGGCCAGCGGCCGCAGCATGGTGCTGTCGGCCTCGGCTCCCGCCTACTTCCAGCAGGGCGAATGGGGCGGCTCCGACTGGCACAGGGTGCTCGGCTGGGTCGGCTCGACCGGCCAACTGTGGCGCGAGGGCAAGGACATCAAGGTCTACAGCCCGGCCGCGCCGGCGACCTCCCGCTGGAGCTCCGTCCTCGGCAACTACGGCTACAACCGCTGGCTCGGCCGGTACGCGGGCCCGGGCAACTGGAACGACCCCGACTTCCTGATCGCGGGCGCCCCGGGCCTCACCGACGCGGAGAGCCGCAGCCAGGTCGGCCTGTGGGCGATGATGGCGGCCCCCTTCATCCTGTCCTCCGACGTCTCCGCGCTCACGCCGGGCGGGCTCGCCGCCCTCGGCAACACCGACCTGATCGCCCTGGACCAGGACCCGATGGGCCGCCAGGGCGCGGTGGTCTCCGCCAACGCCACCTTCGAGGTGCTGGCCCGGCCGCTGGCAAACGGCGACCGCGCCGTCGCCGTCCTCAACCGGTCCGGCAGCACCCGTGACATCTCGGTCCCGCTCGCCGACATCGGCCTGTACGACTGCACGGTCGACGCCAAGGACCTGTGGACCGGCCGGCGCACCCAGGTGTCCGACTCCCTCACCGGGCGGCTCGCCGCGCACGACACGGCGGTGTGGCGGCTCACCCCGCGCGCCGGCTGCGGCTGGGCCGTGCCGACCGGGCAGATCACCGGTGACGGCGTGAAGTGCATGGACGGCGCCAACACCACCGGGGTCGGCGCGGTCGTCCTCTCGGCGTGCACCGCGGCCTCCGACCAGCGGTGGGTCCTCGGCGGCGGGGGGAGCCTGCGGCTGGACGGCACGTGCCTGACGGCGAGCGGGGGCGAGGTGGTGGAGCTGGCCCGCTGCGTGCCCTGGAAGGCGCGGCAGAGCTGGACCCACCAGCGGGGCGGGGCCCTGGTCGAGAAGGTGAGCGGGCTGTGCCTGACGGCGCCCCCCGCGCCCGCGACGGCCGACACCCCGGCCGGCCGGCTGCGGCTGGCCGAGTGTGGGGACCACCGCGTGGACCAGGCCTGGTCCCTGCCGGTCTGACGGGCACCCGGATGACGAACCTCCGCACCGCGGGCCGGCGCTGCCGGCCCGCCCGTTCCCTGCGGCCCGCCGCACTCGCCGCCCTGCTGGCCCTGCTGTGCGCGGGCTCCCCCGCCCTCGCCGGCGTACGGGCCCACCCGCCGACAGCGGCGCCGGGCTCCCCAGGGGCACCGGGCGTGCCGGATGCGCCGGACGCGTCGGACGGGCCGGCGCCGGGCGGGCCCGGCGGGGCCGCGCCGCCCGGGGCGGCCGCCTTCGACGTCGGCCCGGCGCGGGCCGCGCTGAAGCGGCTGCTGCCGCGCCACGCCGGTCAGTTCACGCTCGTACCGGACGCGCCTGCCGGAACCGCCGCGACCGCTGGGGCCGCTGGGGCCGCTGGGGCCGACAGCTTCACCGTGTCCGGGCGGGCGGGTGCGATCACGGTCCGCGGATCGACCGGCGCCACCCTGTTGACCGGCGTCGGCTGGTACCTCCAGCACGTCGCCGGGGTCGACATCGGCTGGCCCGGCGACAGCATCGGGATGCTGCCCGAGCGCCTCCCCGCAGTGCCCGCCCCGGTCACCCGCAGCGCGCTGGTCCCGCACCGGTACGCCCTCAACGACACCGACGACGGCTACTCGGGCCCGTACCGCACCTTCGCGCAGCACCAGCGACAGATCGACCTGCTGGCTCTGCACGGCATCAACGAGGTGTTCGTGCAGGTCGGCGCCGAGTACCCGTACTACCGTGCGCTCCAGGGCTTCGGCTACTCCGCCGCGGAGCTGCGGGAGTGGATCCCCGCGCCCGGCCACCAGAGCTGGTGGCTGCTGCAGAACCTGAGCGGGTTCGGCGGCCCGGTCTCCGAACGCCTGATGCGCGAGCGCGCCGAGCTGGGCGGCCGGATCGCGGAGCAGCTGCGCGGGCTCGGCATGACCCCGGTCCTGCCCGGCTACTTCGGCACCGTTCCGCCCGGCTTCGCCGACCGCAACCCGGGCGCGCTGACGGTGCCGCAGGGGGACTGGGCGGGCTTCGAGCGGCCCGACTGGCTGGACCCGTCGTCGGCCGCGTTCCCGAAGGTGGCGGCCGCGTACTACGCGGAGCAGCGCGCCGTCTTCGGGGACAGCACCATGTACCGGATGAGCCCACTCCACGAGGGCGGGACGGTGGGTACGGTCGACGTCCAGGCGGCCGCCGGAGCCGTCCAGTCGGCCCTGCACACGGCGCACCCGGGGGCGCTGTGGGCGGTGCTGGGTTGGCAGGACAGCCCGCGCAAGGAGCTGCTGGCCGGGGTGGACACCTCGAAGGTGCTGATCCTCGACGGGCTGTCCGACCGGTACAACCGGCTGGACCGGGAGACCCGCTGGGGCGGGGTGCCGTACGCGCTGGGCACGATCTACAACTTCGGCGGGCACACCACCGTCGGGGCCAACACCTCCGTGTGGATCGACCGGTTCGGCGCCTGGCGGGCCAAGGGGAACAGCGCGCTGAGCGGCATCGCCTACCTGCCGGAGGCCACCGGGACCAATCCGGCCGCGTTCGACCTGTTCACCGATCTGGCGTGGGAGCCGGGCCCGATCGACCAGAAGGCGTGGTTCGCGGAGTTCGCGGCGCGCCGGTACGGGCGGCCGGACACGGAGGCGGCGGCCGCCTGGGAGGAGTTGCGCAAGGGACCGTACAGCACCTCGTCCGGGCTGTGGTCGGAGTCGCAGGACAGCCTGTTCACGGCCCGGCCGAGCCTGACCGCGGCGGGGGCCGCGTACTGGAGCCCCCGGTCGATGCGCTACCCGGCGGATTCCGTCCGCCGGGCCCTGGACCACCTCCTCGACGTGGACCCGCGGCTGCGCGGCTCCAGCGCCTACCGCTTCGACCTGGTGGACACCGCGCGGCAGGCGCTGGCCAACCATTCGCGGGTGCTGCTGCCGAGGATCAGGGCCGCCTACGAGGCGAAGGACCTGGCGCGGTTCCGGGAGCTGACCGCCGCCTGGCAGGACGCGGAGCGGCGGCTGGACGCCCTGACCGGCTCCGATCCGAACTTCCGGCTGGGCGACTGGCTGGCCGCGGCCCGCGCCGCGGGCGCCGACCGGGCGGAGCAGGACCGGTACGAGTACGACGCCCGCTCGATCCTCAGCGTGTGGGGCGCGCGCAGCACCAGCGAGGGCGGCTTCCTGCACGACTACGCGAACCGGGAGTGGCACGGCCTGGTCCGGGAACTGTACGCGCCCCGCTGGGCGACGTACTTCGCGGCGCTGGACGAGGCGCTGGTGAAGGGGACCGCGCCGGCGGAGACCGACTGGCACGCCTTCGAGGAGGCGTGGGCCCGTAGGACCACCCGGCACCCGGGCGGTGCGAACGGCCCGAGCGGGGACCCGCACGCGCTGGCCACGGCGGTCGCGGAGCTGCTGGAGGCGACCGGTTAGGCGTGGGTGCACCGGGCGGCCGGGACCGCGGCCGCCGGTCATCCGCCTCCCGCCGTGTACACGACCCGACGGACGGATGATCGGATCGCATGGGGGCGGTCACCCCTTCGGGGGATTCTCGGTACCCCTGTGGGGGAGAACCACGCCCGCGGACCGCTGCTGCGGGCGATCAGTCGTTTCACTGGCCCGGAAGCGATCGGGGGCGACGCCGAATCGATACGGCATCCGCCCCGTCCGACGCCGTGACGGCCCGACGCGAGCAGGAGTGCACCGAGCATGTCCCAGACCGGATACGAGCGGCCCGGCCGGCCCGGGCAGGACGTCCCCGCACCGGACGTCCCCGCCCAGGGGGCGCTGACCGCCGGGAGCCCGGACGCTCCGGCCGCCCGGCCGGCTCCGGAGGTGCCCGCCGCCGGCGCGGGCACCGCGGACCCCGACCGTTTACCGGGCGCGACCGGGTCCGTGCCCTGGCCCACGGATCCTGGTGAGCGCCTCACCGAGGGGGTGGTGGAGCTGCGCAAGCGCGGCGGGCCGGCCGCGCGCCCGCCCGACGGGGAGGCGGCACACCCCCTGGAGGCGGTGGCCCGGCAGGCGGCCGAACGGGTCGCCGCCGAGGGCCGCCCACGCGGCTGACCGGTGCACGACCCTGCCGTGCCACGTCACACTGGACACGGTGGGCGGGACCGGACCGGCAGACGGTGAGGTGGCGCATGGCCCCTGAGCAGGCGGAGCCCGCACGCCCGCGCCGCACCCACACCGCCGGTGCCGCCTGCGGGCTGGTCGCGGCCTGTGCGGGCCTGGCCGTGGCCCAGCTGGCCGCCGCGTGGGTCCGGCCCGACGCCGCGCCCGTCACCGCGGTCGGCGGGGCCGTGGTCGACCGGACGCCCGTCGGGCTCAGGGAATGGGCGGTGGCCCAGTTCGGGACCGCCGACAAACTGGTCCTGACCCTCGGCATCATCGCCGTACTGGGCCTGCTCGCCGCCGCGGCCGGGATCCTCGCCGTACGCCACCTGCCCGCCGGGGAGGCCGTGGTCGGCGCGGTCGGGCTGCTCGGGGCGCTGGCCGCGGTCAGCCGCCCCCAGGCGTCCTGGCAGGACGCCCTGCCGTCGGCGGTGGGCGCCCTCACCACGGCCGGGGTGCTGTACCTGCTGGTCCGCGCGTTGCGTACGCCCCGGCCGGCGGGTGCGCCGCCGGGCGGCGCCTGGGCGGTGGACCGACGCGGCTTCGGCAGGCTCGTCGCGGCCGCGCTCGTCGCGGCGGCCGGGATCGGCTACGCGGGGCGCCGGCTCGGGGCCCACGGCTCGGCCGGGGCGACCGCCTCCCGGGCCCGGTTCGCCCTCCCCCCGCCGGACGTGCCCGCCGCGCCCGTCCCGCCCGGGGCGCACCCGCCGGTGCCCGGCATCTCGCCGTTCCTCACCCCGAACCGGGACTTCTACCGGGTGGACACCGCCCTGGTCGTCCCGCGGGTGGACGCCGGTACCTGGCGGCTGCGCATCCACGGCGAGGGAGTCGCCCGCCCCCTCGAACTGGACCTGCCCGCGTTGCTGTCCCGCCCGTTGGTCGAGCACGACATCACGCTCACCTGCGTGTCGAACCCGGTCGGCGGCCCGTACGCGGGCAACGCCCGCTGGCTCGGCGTGCGCCTGGCGGACCTGCTGCGCGAGGCGGGGGTACGGCCGCCCTCGCAGGGAGGTCCGGCCGACCAGCTCGTGGCCCGCTCCGTCGACGGGATGACCATCGGCACGCCCGTCGAGACCGTCATGGACGGCCGGGAGGCGCTGCTGGCCGTCGGCATGAACGGCGAGCCGCTGCCCTTCGCGCACGGGTTCCCCGTACGGATGGTCGTACCGGGGCTGTACGGGTACGTCTCGGCCTGCAAGTGGCTGCGCGAGCTGCGGCTGACGACGTTCGCGGCGTACGACGCGTACTGGGTGCGCCGGTCCTGGGCCCAGCAGGCACCGGTCAAGACGCAGTCCCGCATCGACACCCCGCGAGCCGGCGCCGCACCCCCGGCCGGCCGGGTGGCGGTGGCCGGCGTGGCCTGGGCGCAGCACCGGGGGATCGCCCGGGTGGAGGTACGCGTCGACGGGGGCCCGTGGCACGAGGTCCGGCTGGCCGACGCGGACGGCGTCGACACCTGGCGGCTGTGGACGTGGCCGTGGGAGGCGACGCCGGGGCGGCACACGCTCCAGGTCCGGGCCACCGACGGGACGGGCGCGGTGCAGACGGAGCGGAGCACGCCGACCGTTCCCGACGGGGCGACCGGACTGCACACCGTGACCGTGCAGGTCCGCTCGGGCCGGACCGCGCGCGAGAGTTGACGGCTGCCCGGTTTCCCGCCGCCGCGGCGGGATAATCCCACCCGTCCCGCGCCTCACCGCCGCACCCCCGCCCGACTGCACATCAGGAGCCGGCCGCCGTGGAGCTCACCAGTACGCCGCTGCTCGTCACGCTGATCTCCGTCACCGTCCTCGCCGTGCTCGCCGCGCTGCTGCTGTGGAACCGGATTCCCGGGCCCGGCTGGGTGCGCTGGCCCTCCCGGGTGGTGATGCTCGCGCTGTGCCAGATCACCGCCATCGCCGCCACCGCCGCCTGGATCAACGGCAGCTACGGGCTCTACACCTCCTGGGACGACCTGCTCGGCACCGGCAGCGCCCGGGACGCCTCGGTGCTGACCGGGCCGGCGCCGGGCCGGGCCACGTTCACCCGGGCCGCCGACGGCACCCGCAGCACCTGGTTCCGCGGTTCCCGTTCGAAGCTCGCCGGGCAGGTGATCGTGTGGACGCCCCCGGAGTACGCGGCCCCGGGCGCGAAGCGGACCCGGTTCCCGGTGGTGGTGCTGCACGGCTCCCCGGGCTCGCCCCGCACCTGGCTCGACCTGGGGGACATGCCGGGGGCGGCCGAGGAGCTGATTCGGCTGGGCGCGGCCCATCCGTTCATCCTCGTCATCCCGGAGATCTCCCCGGGCGGGGTGAACACCGACTGCAGCAACGTCCCCGGGCGCCAGGTGGCCGACTGGCTGGCGGCGGACGTACCGGAGGTCGTCGCCAGGAACTTCCGCACCCTGCGCGGGCCCGGTGGCTGGGGCCTGCTGGGCGTCTCCACCGGGGGCTTCTGCGCGGCCAAACTGCCGCTGCAGTACCCGAAGGCGTTCCGGGCGGGCGCGGCCCTGGACCCGGATCCCCTCTCCGGGGACCCGGAGGTGCTGCCCGACCCGGTGCTGCGGGAGCGGAACAGCCCGCAGTCGCTGGTCCGGCAGGCGAAGGGGGCCGATGTCGGGCTGTTCCTGGCCACCTCCGCGCAGGACCGGTCCAGCCCTCCGGGGCAGTTGGAGGCGTTCCGCCGGGCCGCGGCAGGCAGCGGGGTCCGGGTCAAGACCCTGGTCCGCCCGGCCGGCGGCCACAACTTCCAGGCGTGGAGCGGAATGTACGCGGATGCCCTGGGCTGGCTGAGCACAGAGCTCTCCCCACCCACCGCCGGCCACTGACCACCGGCGGGGTACCCGGGCACGACGCAGTAGCCGACCTCGACCTCTCGCTGAGCTCTGCGAAGCGGACGCGTTTCGGGGCGGAGAGGGTCTCGCTGTCCCCTGCATTACGGCCTCGGCGGCCGGGTACCGGTGTGTTCAGCCGCGTTCCCAGTAGGCGCAGCCGTGCGGGGTGCCCGGGGGTCCTCCCGTCGGACTGGGACAGGGATGAGGCGGATCGCTCGGCGGGGAGACGCGTTCCCACCGGTTCGGAGCCGACGGCGGCCCGCCCACGTCGTCCAGGTACAGCGTGAAGGCTCCGCTCGCCGACACCAGGGCCAGCCACCCCGCCCCCACCCACCGCCAGGCCTGCCGCGACATCGGCCCCCCTCGCTGTCGATCACCGTCCTGCGGTCACGCACGCTACCCGGCGTGTCCGCCGCGCGGGTGCGTCCCGGCCACGGTCCGGTCGCGTCCGGCTGATGCCCCGTCACCCGGTCCGGCGTCCGGTCGGGCGGACTGTCGGACGGACGGGCAGGGCTTCGACGCTGTTGCCGATGAAGCTGCGCTGGCGGGGCAGTTCGGCCTCGGGAACGGCGAGGTCGAGGTCCGGGAAGCGGGTGAACAGCCCCTCCAGGGCGATCACGGCCTCCAGCCGGGCCAGCGGGGCGCCCACGCAGTAGTGCACGCCGTGCCCGAAGGAGAGGTGGCGGGCCGCGCCGGGGCGGGTGAGGTCGAAGCGGGCGGCGTCCGGGCCGTGGAAGGCCTCGTCGCGGCCCGCCGCGGTGTAGCCGGCGAGGACCGGAGTGCCCCGCGGGATGAGGTGTCCCCCGAGGTCGAGGTCGCGGGTCGGGTAGCGGAACGGGAACCAGCTGACCGGGCCGTCCCATCGCAGGGTCTCGTCCACCACGTCCGACCAGCTCGCCTTGCCGTCCCGCACGAGCGCGAGCTGGTCCCGGTGGGTGCACAGCGCACGGACGGCGTTGCTGATCAGGTTGAGGGTGGTCTCGTGGCCGGCGACCAGCATCAGGCGCATGGTGCCGATGAGTTCGGCCTCGCTGAGCCGGTCGCCGTCGTCGTCGCGGGCGGCCATGAGGGCGCTGGTCAGGTCGTCGCCGGGGGCGGCCCGGCGGGCGGCCGCGATGGTGCCCATCAGTTCGATCAGCTCGCGGGCGGCGGCCATTTTCTCGGCGGGACCGGTGCCGGTGTCGATGATCACCGTGGAGGAGAGGTGGTGCAGCCGCTCGCGGTGCTCGGGTTCCACGCCGAGGAGTTCGCAGATCACGTTCATCGGCAGCGGGAGCGCGAGGTGGGTGCGCAGGTCGGCGACGCCGTCCGGGGCGGCGGCGGCCGCCCGGCCGAGGTCGTCCAGCAGTTCGGCGGTCAGCTCCTCGATGCGCGGGCGCAGCCGCTCCACCTGGCGGGCGGTGAAGGCGTTGCCGACGAGGGAGCGCAGCCGGCGGTGGTCGGCCCCGTCGGCGGTGTGCATGCCCTGCGCGTTGGCGAAGACCCGCAGCGGCCAGTCCGGGGGGACGGTGCCGTCGTACAGGGCCGGGCAGTGCCGGGAGTCCTTGGCCACGTCGGGGTGGGCGAGGAACTCCTTGAGCGCGTCGTGGCCGAGGACGACCGCGCCGGGCACCCCGCCGGGCAGGACCACGTCCGCGACGGGTCCCCGGGCGCGCAGGGAGGCGTTGAGGGCGTGCGGGCAGCCGCCGGACGGGTCGATGGCGTACGGGGGCGCGGGCCGCTCGACCCCCGGTGCGGGGGCGGGGGTGCGGGCCGGGGTCTCGGGTGACAAGCGGGCTCTCCTGACCGTATGGACGATTCCCGGCCAACAGTGCGATGCGGAGGGCGGGTTGGGCAAGAGCGGGTCACCGGGCCCTGGTCCCGGTGGTGGCCGGACGGGCCAGGTGCAGCCGGGTGTGGAACCAGCCCGCGGCCTCCTTCCCGGCCGGGTCCTCGCCGAGGGCGGTGACGGCCCGCACCGCCCGCCGCTGCTCCTCGGGGTCGGTGAAGCGCCGCTGCGGGCTGATGCCCTCGGCCCGTTCGACGATGAGCCCGTACGACTCCAGGCAGCCGGCGATCGCCCGGTAGTCGTGGGTGCGCAGGACGAACGCGGCCACCGGTACGGGCTGTCCGACGGCGGTGAGCAGCCGGCCGAAGGTGCGCTCGGTGAGGAAGCTGGTGCCTCCGGTGATGGTGATCAGGCCGACTCCGCGGGCCGAGCTCCGCAGCCGCTCCCCCGGTTCGGCGGTCTCCAGGTCCTCGGCGTGGCCCTCGTCGAGGAGTCCGGCCGCGACCGCGTACTCGACGGCGGGCCCCGAGGCGTCGATGCCGAGGGCGGGGACGGCGTCGGGGCGGCGGCGGGCGGCGTAGAAGTCCCTGTCCCTGGCGATGAGGGCGGCCGTGGTGAGCCGGGCCGCCGCCGGGGCGGTGTAGTGCGCGTACAGCTCGTCGAGCGTGACGTCGTGGTTGACGAGGGCGGCGTTGATCCCGTACGAGCAGCACAGGTCGAGCATCGCGGGCCGGTCGGGCCGGAGTTCGGCGGCGAGGGCCCGGAAGACGGGCTGGGCGTGGGCGGGGGTCTGGTACGCGTACGGTCGGAGGCGGGTGAAGTACCCGCGGGGGTCGGGGAGGGTGTAGACCTCGTCGAAGCTGGTCATGGCCGTAGGGCTCATCGGGCGGTTCTCCTCGGAGGGCGGGAGGGGGCCGTTCGGTGGGGGGCGGGGGCGCGGTCCAGTCGTATCCGGGCACGGGCGCCGCCGGAAGACGGCCGATCCGGCCACCGCGACGGGCCGCCGGACACGCCCGGGGGTACGCCCGGGGATACGGACGGGGACGCAGCCCGGGACACGGTCGCAGCGCCGCTCGCGGTGCGGCCGGGCGGCATAGGGTCGGGGGATGACGCAGACATTGCGGACTCTCGAAGGCAAGGTCGCCCTGGTGGCGGGGGCGACGCGGGGCGCGGGCCGGGGCATCGCGGTCCAACTGGGAGCGCAGGGCGCGACAGTGTACGTGAGCGGGCGCAGCACGCGCGGCCGCCGTTCGGAGTACGACCGGCCGGAGACGATCGAGGAGACGGCGGACCTGGTCACGGCGGCGGGCGGGCGCGGGATCCCCGTGGTCGCGGACCACCTGGTGGCGGAGCAGGTCGAGGCGCTGGTCGGGCGGATCGATGCCGAGCAGGGCCGCCTCGACGTGCTGGTGAACGACATCTGGGGCGGGGAGAAGCTGTTCGAGTGGGACAGCACGGTGTGGGAGCACGACCTCGACAAGGGGCTGCGGCTGCTCCGGCTCGCCGTGGACACCCATGCGATCACCAGCCATTTCGCAGTGCCGCTGCTGCTGCGGGAGCCTGGCGGTCTGGTGGTGGAGATGACGGACGGCACCGCCGACTACAACACCGGCCACTACCGGGTGTCGTTCTTCTACGACCTCGCCAAGGCGGCCGTGCTGCGGATGGCGTTCGCGCTCGGGCACGAGCTGGGGCCGCGCGGGGCGACCGCGGTGGCCCTGACGCCGGGCTGGCTGCGCTCGGAGATGATGCTGGACGCCTTCGGGGTGACGGAGGCGAACTGGCGCGACGCGCTGGGGAAGGTCCCGCACTTCGCGATCTCCGAGACCCCGTCGTACGTCGGCCGGGCGGTGGCGGCGCTGGCCGCGGACCAGGAGGTGGCCCGCTGGAACGGGCAGTCGTTGTCCAGCGGGCAGCTCGCCCGGGAGTACGGCTTCACCGACCTGGACGGCAGCCGGCCGGACGCCTGGCGGTACCTGGTCGAGGTCCAGGACCCGGACCGCCCGGCCGACACCACGGGCTACCGGTGAGCCGACGGTCCGGGCAGTTCCAGTTCGCGGCCGGGGCCGAGCGGGGCGAAGAACCGGGCCACGTCCTCGTCGGTGACGTCGCGCAAGGTGGACGGCGACCAGCGCGGGGTGCGGTCCTTGTCGACGACCTGGGCCCGGATGCCCTCCACCAGGTCGGGTGAGCGCAGCGCGTTGCAGGAGATCCGGTACTCCTGGGCGAGGACCCGCTCCAAGGTGCCGAGGCCCCGGGCCCGGCGGACGGCGGCGTGGGTGACCTTGAGCGCGGTCGGGGACTTGGCCAGGATCGTCCCGGCGGTCTCCTTGGCGGCGGTGTCGCCCTCGGCGAGGAGCCGCTCGACGAGCTCCTCGACGGTGTCGGCGGCGTAGCAGCGGTCGATCCAGTCCCGGCGGGCGGCCAGCTCGCCGGGGGCCGGGGCGGCGGCGTACTGCGGGAGCACCTCGTGGGCGGGGGCGTCGGCGAGGGCGGCGGTCAGCTCGGGGAGCCGGGCGGCGGGGACGAAGTGGTCGGCGAGGCCGCAGAGGATCGCGTCGGCGGCGCCCACGGCCGCACCGGTGAGCGCGAGGTGGGTGCCGAGCAGGCCGGGGGCCCGGCCGAGGAGGTGGGTTCCGCCGATGTCCGGGACGAAGCCGATGCCGGTTTCGGGCATGGCGACGCGGGAGCGCTCGGTGACGACGCGGATGCTGCCGTGGGCGGAGACGCCGACGCCGCCGCCCATGACGATGCCGTCCATGAGGGCGACGTACGGCTTGGGGTAGTGGGCGATCAGGGCGTTGAGCCGGTACTCGTCGCGCCAGAAGGCGGCGGAGGCGGAGGTGCCGGCCTTCGCGTCGTCGTGGATGGCGCGGATGTCCCCGCCGGCGCACAGGCCGCGCTCGCCGGCGCCGCGGATGATCACCTGGGCGACGGCCCGGTCCTGCGCCCAGGCGCGCAGGGCCTCCTCGATCCGCAGCACCATGGGGTGGGTGAGGGCGTTGAGGGCCCGGGGGCGGTTGAGGGTGATCACCCCCGTTCGCCCTTCGGAGTGGAACAGGACGGGGTCGTCTGCGGCGTCTTCGCTCTTCACGGCAGCCAGTATGTGCGACGTCCTCGCTGTCGGTCCGACCGCGTTCGCGGTGCTGACCGCCGCGTGGGTGTCCCGGTCCAGGAAACGACGGCCTCGGGTTGACCCGACACCGGGCCGGTGACCCCTGCACGGGGAGTGGGCCCAGGTAGGGTAGCGGCCGCGCGAAAGACGCCGGGCCCGTGGCGGAGTTCGCGGCCATCTGGCGGGACAAGCCCAAGTACGTGTACGCGCGCACCCTCCGCCAGGAGGACCTCGCCTGGAACTCCACCGTGGTGCGGGACGTCGTCCCGGAGGAGGTGGCCGCGCTCAAGGCGGCCCCGGGCGGGGACCTGGCGCTGGGCGGGGCCGACCTGGCCGCCTCGTTCCTGCGCCAGGACCTGGTGGACGCGTACCGGATCTACGTGCACCCGGTGCGGATCGGCCGCGGCAAGCCGCTGTTCCCGCCCGTGGAGGGGCGGGTGCCGCTGCGGCTGGAGGGCACACGCACCTTCGGCCACGGGGTGGTGCTGCTGTCGTACGCGCCCCCCTAGGGGTGGCGAGCGGCGCTGCGGGGCGTGCGGGAATCAGCTGCGGGGCCGGGCCCGGTGGGCCTGCCAGGCGGCGAGGGCCTCGGCGCGGGTGCCGTCCGGGTGGCGGACGTGCCACTCGCGCAGGAACCGGTTGAACTCGAACTGGGCTCCGACCTCGCGGGGCTCGGCGGCCTCCGCGCGTGTCGCGTGCCAGTGGGCGACGGCATCGGCGAGGGTGCGGCCGGCGCCGCCGGCGATGTAGTCCCGCATGAAGGCGTCGAAGTGGAAGCCGGGCCCGATCTCCCGGACGAAGAACTCCCGGAGCACCTGGCTGCACCGCTGGCCCTCCGGGATCACCGCGTCCCCGTCGACGGGTGCGGCGAGCTGGCGGCCCGCCCGCCGGCGCACCGGGACGGGAGCCGGGGCCGGGCGGCCGTCGAGCGCGGCGGCCAGGCGGGCGGTCAGCGCGGCTTTGCCGCCTCCCGTGGGCAGCCCCGTCGCGCGGGCCAGGGAGGTCAGTTCGGCGAGGGTCCAGTACCAGCGCCGCAGCTCCGCCCCGGACAGTCCCGCATTCAGTGCGGGCCGGGATTCCTCGATATTCGTACTCACGTTCCCATTTTAGGCGCCACGCCCTCCGCCGGCCACCTGCGGGCAGGGCGCCACCGCCGCGAGATCGCCGCCTGCCCGGAAACCCGAACAGGGTAACGATCCGGGCAACTTGCGGCCGGTAATGGGAAATTGGCCAGTACAACGAGCTCTGACGTGCCATCAAATGGCCGGAATTGTAGCCGTTTCAGCTGTGGCTATGCTCATCACTTGAGTGACCGAGGACTTTTATCGATCACTTATGGGCAGAGTGGGGCGGCCGAGAAACACCCCCACAGGACCGCAGGACCGGAGAACCCGATGGACAGCAACCTCGTCATCCAGACCCCCCGGGGTGGCAAGGCGTTCGACGAAAGCCAAGTGCCGCTCTACTACACCCGCAAGACGGCCGACATCCTCCACAAGTACGGCCCCGGCCCCCGAGTGCACTTCCACATGGGCATGTTCGCCCCCGGTGCCACCCCCAACACCACGGTCACCCAGCGCGTGCTCAAGCGCCGCATCGTGGAGTCCCAGGAGGCCATCGTCGAGCACGCCGCCCGGTCGTGGGGCGCGTACGCCAACCCGCCCGGCCGGCTCCTCGACATCGGCTGCGGGGTCGGCGGCGGCTCCCTCTACTGGGCGCAGGAGCACGGTGCGCAGGTCACGGGCCTGACGGTCACGGCCGACCACATACCCGTGGTGCAGGACTTCGCCCGCCAGGCCGGGGTGGCCGACCGGGTCACCCCGCTCCTCGCCGACGTGCACGACTACACCGCCGGCCGCGAGTACGACGCCGCGTACGCCAACGAGAGCTCCGGCTACATGGACCGCGAGCGGCTCTTCCAGGTCGTCGCCGGCTGCCTGAAACCGGGCGGCTGGTTCGGCATCCAGGAGCACTTCGTCTGCCGGCCCGAGTGGACCGACTTCATCGACCGCTACTACAAGACCCGCCTGGGCACGCTCACCGAGTACCTGCGCGCCGCCGAGGCGGCCGGGTTCGAACTGGAGCAGGACGAGGACGTCACCGACCGGGTCGCCGAGTTCTGGGTGCAGTCCATGGCCTGGAACACCGCCGAACTGGACCGCGTGGAGCTCCACGACGCCCGCTCCACCTGGTCCCGCGAGCGGCTCCAGGAGTCCACCATCACGCACGGCAAGCTGTTCCGCATCTGGCGCGACCACGCGCTGGAGACCCGGCTGCTGCTGTTCCGCCTGGCGGGGAGGAACTGACGCCATGCCGCCCTCGTACGCGAAGGACTCCACCCCCTCCCGCATCGGCTGGCAACTGCCAGCCCTCTACTGCCCGTTCGAACGGGACCTGATCCATCCGAAGGCCGCCGAACTGGAAGAGCGCGCCGTGGCGTGGCTCGACGGACACCGTCTGTACGCCGACGCCACCGAACGCGCCTGGGGCCTCGCCACGCGCAGCGCGGAGTTCACCGCCCGGATCATCCCGTACGGCGACGTGGAGACGATGCTGCTGTTCGCGCAGTGGAACTACTGGGCGTTCGCCATCGACGACTGGCAGGACTCCGGCTCCCCTTCCGGGCTGTCCCGCACGGCCGTCGTGGCCGACCACGGCGCGCGGCTCATACGTTCCGTCAAAGCTCCGGGGTCCCGTCTGCTGCCCCCCGGGCCGTTCACGGCGGCCCTGGAGGACCTGGCCGTCCGCACCCACGAAATGCTCACCCCGGCCCAGCTGCACAGGTTCCTCCAGGGGATGCAGGACTGGGTGTTCGGCTCGACCTGGCAGACCGGATACGGGGAGCGGGGTCTCATGCCCGGGCTGAACGAGTTCACCGCCATGCGCATGGCGGTGAACGGCACCCGCTTCACCCTCACATGGTGCGATGCCGCCAACGGGATCGACGTGCCGCCGGAAGTCCTGTACTCGGCACCGGTGCAGGCCTTGACCGACGCAGCCGGCTTCATCGTCGGTTGCGACAACGACTTCTTCTCGTACAACAAGGACGACCACCAGGAACCCCTGGAGGAAAACCTGGTCAATGTCCTCGCCCAGGAGCGCGGCTGTACTCCGGCGCAGGCGCTCGCGGAGGCGGTGGCCCTCAGGGACCGCGTGGTGGGGCTGTTCCTCAGGCTCCGCGACCACGTGGCCCGCGGTGCGGATGCCGAGCTCCTGAGATACCTGCGGTCGCTTGAGCACTGGATCGCCGGCGACGCCGAATACCACAACCGGGCCCCCCGGTACGCGAGCCCCCGCAACCGGAACGTCCTGCCGGTCGAGGGGGCTTCGTACGACGTCGTCTACGGGGACACGCCATCGGACCCGAGCATCGAGCCGCTGCCGGTACCGACTCTCGCCGGGTGGTGGCAGCAGCTCGACAGATAACGGGGGAAGGGCGGCTCAGCCCCGCCGGAACAGCCTGGACCACCAGGAGGCCCGGCGCGGCGGCCGCTCGGCCCGCTCGGGCACGGCGACGCGTACCGGCGCCGGAGCAGGCACGCGCGTGGGGACCGGGGTGGAGCCGGTGACCACGGCCCCGTGCGGGGAAAAGGCGACGGGTAGCTCCACCAGGTGGCGCGACATCAGCGAGGACTTCCACTGCAACTCGCCCTCGAATACGGCCAGCTCCATGTCCGGCAGGCGCGTGAGGAGGGTGTCGATGCCGGTGTCTGCGATGGCGCGGCCGATGTCCTGCCCCGGGCACTCGTGCGGCCCGCTACTGAAGGCCAGGTGCGAGCGGTTGCCGTGAACGGGCTCCGCAAGGTCGGGCCGGATCTCGGGGTCCACATTGCCCGGGGCAAGGCCCAGCAGCAGCATGTCACCTGCCTTGATCGGCGTTCCGCCGAGCTCGGTGTCCCCGGTGGCCCAACGCCCCAGGATCGTCATGAAGGGCGGATCGTCCCACAGGACCTGCTCCAGGGCGTCCGGCAGGGTCATGTGGCCTCCGGACAGGCTCGCCCGAAAACGGCCGTCGGTCAGGACCACGCGCAGCGTGTTCGCGATCAGGTTGGCCGTCGACTCGAAGGCGGCGATCAGCACCAGCCGCAGGTGCTCGACGATCTCCGCGTCGGTGAGCTGCGTGCGGTGCTCCAGCAGCCAGGAGGTGAAGTCCCGGCCCGGGACGACCCGTTTGCGGTCGACCAGTTGCTCAAGGGTCTCGGTGACGTACTTGTTGCTCGCGACAGCGGTCTCGGTGCCCTTGATCATGTCGCGGGCGGCCTCCACGAGGCGCGGACCATAAGAGTCCGGCATCCCGACGAGCTGCGTCATCACCAGCATCGGCAGCGGTTCGGCGAAGTCCGAGACCAGGTCGGCCCGGCCCGTCTGCACGAACGAGTCGATGAGCTGGTTCGCGAAGCGCGTCACGTAGCGGCGGACGCCGCGCCGGTCGAAGCGCTCCAGCGATTCGGTGACCGCGCCGCGCAGCCGCTCGTGCTCGGGCCCCTCGACGAGGTGGCACACCGGCTGCCAAGCGGTCATCGGGGTCAGCGGGTGGTCCGGCGGGACGTTGCCGTCCTGCATGTCCCGCCAGCGGCGCGGGTCGCGGGAGAAGCGGGTGGGGGTGCGGGCCACGTCGAGGTTCTCACGGTGACCGAGGACGAGCCAGGCGGGCAGGTCGCCCTGGACCAGCACGGGGGCCACGGAGCCGTACTCGGCGCGCAGCTTCTCGTACAGGGCCATCGGGTCCGCTTCCGCCTCGGGGCCGTAGAGCCGGTGCGCCGGGCAGCCCGGCGGCGGGACGGCGGGGTCGGACGAGGGGGTTCTCACAAGGCCTCCGGGGTCACGGCGAGGGAGTGCAGGTAGCGCATGAGCGTCATGAGGACGTCACGGCTGGAGTCGCGGCGCCGGGCGTCGCAGACGACCAGCGGTACGGACTCGGGCAGGTCGAGGGCGGCCCGCACGTCCGGGAGGGGGTGCTCGGGCGCGTCGGGGAAGGAGTTGACGGCGACGACGAAGGGCACGCCGCGCTCTTCGAGCCGGCCGATCACGTCGAAGCTGACCTCCAGCCTGCGGGTGTCGACCAGGACCACCGCACCGAGGGCGCCCTCGAACAGGCCCCGCCACAGGAACCAGAAGCGCTCCTGTCCGGGGGTGCCGAAGAGGTAGAGCACCAGCTCCTCGTTGATGCTGATCCGGCCGAAGTCCATGGCCACGGTGGTGGAGGTCTTGCGTTCCACGCCGGCCGTGTCGTCGACGCCGACCCCGGCCTGGGTCATCGTCTCCTCGGTGGTCAGCGGCCGGATCTCGCTCACGGACCCGACCAGGGTCGTCTTGCCGACCCCGAATCCGCCCACGATCACCACCTTGACCGCGGCGGCGGCCGTGGCCGGCAGCGCGTCCTCGCGCCGCGGGCCGGCCCGGAGGTGTCCGTGGTGGGATGCCGCGGACGGCTCAGAGCTTTCGAAGTCCATCGATGACTGCCTCTATCAGTGCCAGGTCGGGGAGTTTGGCGGGGGCGACGGGCGGGCGGGACAGCACGTGCCCGTCGGTGATCAGGTCGCCGAGGAGCACGGTGACCACGCTCACCGGCAGGCCGAGGTAGGCGGACACCTCGGCCACCGAGAGCGGCGACTGGCACAGCCGAATGATCGCCGTGTGCTCCGGCTGCATCCCGGGTTTGGGCCCCGACTTGGCGATGATCAGCGTGACCAGGTCCAGCGGGGCGGTGGAGTCCGCCCCGCTGCGCCCGCCCGTGATCACGTACAGCCGCTCGGGAGTGCCGTCTTCCCAGTCCCGGCCCGGGTTGCTCACGCGGGCTGTCCGTCGCGCCGCGGCGGGCTGCTGAGGTGCTCTCCGATCCGGGCGACGAGGTCGCGCATGCGCTGGCCCATCAGTCCGGCGTCGACGCCCTCGTCCGCGAGGACGGCGAGGTAGGCGCCGGCACCGGCCGCCATGAGGTAGAAGAACCCGCCGTCCATCTCGATGACGACGAGCCGCATCCGGCCGCTGCTGTGCGGCAGTTCGGTGGCGACGGCGCCGGCGAGGCTCTGCAGTCCGGCGCAGGCGGCGGCGAGCCGGTCGGCGGTGTCGGTCTCCGCGCCGTACTGCGCCATGCGCAGGCCGTCGGCGGACAGGACGATGACGTGCCGGGTCTGCGGAACGCTCTCGGCCAGGTCCTTGAGCATCCAGTCCATGTTGCTCTGCTGCTGACTCACGGCTGTTCCCCCTTGCTCGCCGGGCTCGGCGAGGCGTCTGTGTTCTGGCTTGCTGCGCCGCTGCGGCTCGCGACGGTCTTGCTGCTGGTCTCTCCGGTCAGGCCGCCCTGGAAGGCGGCCAGCCACATGCCGGGCTGTACTTCGGGCTCCGGCGCGGGCGCCGGTGCGGCCCCGACCCCGGCGCGGGCGGCGGCGGCCGCCGCCGCGTCGATGACCGGGTCGGTGCCGGTGCCGCTGCCGGAGTGGGTGCCGGGCAGGTCGGTCCCGGTCATCCTGGTCCGGCGGCGGCGCTGCGGGAGACCGGTGGCGGTCCGCTCCGTCACCACGGGTACCTCGTCGATCTCCAGCGGTTGCCGCGGGCCGGTGACCGGCCGGGGGCGTGCGGAGAGTTCGGCGGGCGCGCCCGCCGCGGCCGGTGCGCCGGCCGGCCCGGACCCCTGCGGCAGGGCCGCCCGGGGGCCGGAGGAGGTGCCGATGCCGTGCGCGACGCCGGTCGCGGACGCGGCCGCGGTGATCAGCGCCTGCGGGATGACGAGGACGGCGCGGACGCCGCCGTACGCCGACGCGCGCAGGGAGACCTGGAAGTCGTACGCCTGCGACAGCCGGCCGACGACCGCGAGGCCGAGGCGGGGCGTCTCGCCGAGGTCCGTGAGGTCGATGCCCTGCTGTGCCTGGCGGAGCATGCGCTCGGCCCGCCTGCGGGCCTCCTCGCTCATGCTCACGCCGCCGTCCTCGATCTCGACGGCGATGCCCGAGTTCACGTCCACCGCGGTCAGGTGGACCTTGGTCTGCGGCGGCGAGTAGCGGGTGGCGTTGTCGAGGAGCTCGGCCAGGGCGTGGATGAGCGGTTCGACGGCCGGGCCGACGACGGCGACCTGGGAGACCGAGTGGAGCTCGACGCGCTGGTAGTCGATGATCCGCGACATGGCGCCGCGGAGCACGCTGTACAGCGGGACGGCCTTGGACCACTGGCGGCCGGGGCGGGCGCCGCCGAGGACGGCGATGGAGTCGGCGAGGCGCCCGATGAGGGCGGTGCCGTGGTCCAGGCGCAACAGGTCGCCGAAGACGTCGGGGCTGCGGCCGTGCCGGTCCTCCATCTCGCGGAGCTCCTGGGCCTGCTGGTGCACAATGGCCTGAACTCGTCGGGCGATGTTGACGAAGGCGCGCTGCGCGGAGTCGCGCAGGTCCTCCTCGGCGACCACGGCGTCGAGGACGGAGCGCAGCACGGCCTGGTGAGCGGCCCTGAACTCGGGGGTCAGGCCGGGCCCGTGCGTGCCGGGCTCCTCCAGGGAGGCGAGCACCTCCTCGGGGAACTCGCCCCTGCGCAGCCGCTCGACGACGTCGGGCAGCAGCTCCTGGGCCAGCCGAACGGTCTCCGCCTGCTGCCGGGCGAGCGCCGCCTCCTGAGCGGCGGCCACGGCCCTCAGGGCGGCCACCGCCTTGCCCCGGCGGGCGGCCTCGGCGCAGGCCAGGGCGACCGCGACACAGGCGACGGCACCGATCCAGGCCACGGGCGTGCGGGCGGCTGCCGGCGCCAGAACCAGGGCCACGACCGTGGCTGCGGCGATTGCCAGGGCGGGAAGCGCCCATGCGGCGGGTGAGGTGGGCCCTGGACTTCCGGGCGACGATCCCACGCGAACCATCAGAACCCTCAAACGATCGAAAGCGAATGATCATATGACAACGGCCCGGAATCTTAGCGTCTTTGAACACGGCCCTTGACAGCAGGTCACGTTCTGGACACAGCAAGCACGTTGGAGGATCCGGTTCTGGCCGAAACCCGTTTGTGAGCCGGTCAGAAGGGGTTCGCACGTCCGTCCGGTTCGCAGTCCCACCCAGTGCGGAACAAATCCTTCCCCGCATGGACAATGGCCCTCGACCGGGCAAGATCATCCCCAGCCCGGCAGCCCATTCGGGTTCGAATCACGGAATAACGGAACAGGAGCGCACGCGTTGAACCGTCAGGCGCGCGAACACGCCCAGAACTTCCTGCACCAGGGCGAGCGGCTGATCGCCGCATGCGGCTACGAGCTCGGCCCCGGCGTGCCGACGCCGCCCGAAGACCTGGTTCCCCCGGCGGAGCCCGCGGCGCTCAACCGGCGCATCGAGGAGCGGATACCGGGCCCGCTGCGCCGGCTGATCGCCGCTCAGCTGGACCCCCGGCACTCCCGGCCGGCAGCCGCCGCGAACGCCGTCGACCGGATGCCGAACGCCGTCGACGACCTCGGCTCCCGGATGATGCACGGCACGAGCATGGAGGGCGGCTGGCAGAGCGCGGCCGGACGCTTCCTCATCGGGCGGGCCGGCGCCCGCGGTTCGGTCGAGGGGGTCCTCGCCGTGACCGACCGGCGGTGGATCGCACTGACCGACGTCTCGCCGCTGTGGCGGTCGACGCCCACGATGAAGCAGTACTGGGAGGCGCCGCGGGCGGCGGTGTCCGCGCTGCGCGCCAACCCGAAGGGCATGCTCCAGAAGGGCCGGGTGGACATCGAGTTCACCGACGGCTCGTGGGTCGCGGTCCTGACCTCGCCCGCCGCGCATGCGGCGCCCTTCGCGGCGGCCGCCGCGTACCACCGCTGAGCCGACCGGCCCCTCCCGCACTCAGCGGTCGGCACGCTCGGCGCGGTCCAGTTCCTCGTCAAGGGCGAGTGCCGCGGCGATGAGTGCCAGATGGGTGAACGCCTGCGGGAAGTTGCCCAGTTGCTCCCCGGTCGGGCCGATCTCCTCGGCGAACAGCCCGACGTGGTTGGCGTACGTCAGCATCTTGTCGAAGGCGTAGCGGGCCATGTCGAGCCGCCCGGCCCGGGCGAGGGCACCGACGTACAGGAAGGTGCACAGGGAGAACGTGCCCTCGTCACCGGCGAGTCCGTCCGGGGACAGCGCTGGGTCGTAGCGGTGCACCAGGCTGTCGGAGACCAGGTCCGCCTCGATGGCGTCCAGGGTCGACAGCCATCGGCGGTCCTTCGGGGACAGGAAGCCGACGGTCGGCATCAGCAGCAGCGAGGCGTCCAGCACGTCGCCGTCGAGGTGCTGGACGAACGCCTGCCGGGCGGTGCTGTAGCCGCGGTCGATGATCTGCTGGAACACCGCGTCCCGCGCCGCGGTCCAGCCGGCCACGTCGGCCGGTCGGGCCAGTTCGCCGGCCAGCCGGACGCCCCGGTCGAAGGCCGTCCAGCACATCAGCCGGCTGTAGGTGAAGTCGCGGCGGCCGCCACGGGTCTCCCAGATGCCCTCGTCGGGCCGGTCCCAGTGGCCGGCCAGCCAGTCGAGGAGCCTGCTGAGGTTCAGCCAGCCGTCGTACCCGGCCAGTTGGGCCGGGTCGGTGGCGTGGCTGAGGGCGTAGACGGCCTCGCCGTAGATGTCGAGCTGCAACTGCCCGGCCGCGCCGTTGCCGACCCGCACCGGGAACGACCCCCGGTACCCCTCGAAGTGGTCGAGGACCTCCTCGTCGAGGTGCGGGTCGCCGTCCACGCGGTACATGATCTGCAGCGGCTCGCCGGTCACCGTTCGGCCGTGCTGCACGCGCGCGCCGAGCCAGCGCCGGAACGCCTCCGCCTCCTCCTCCAACCCCAGGTCGACCAGCGCCTTCACGGACAGGGACGCGTCCCGTACCCAGGTGTAGCGGTAGTCCCAGTTCCGCTCCCCGCCGACCCGCTCCGGCAGCCCCGCGGTGACCGCGGCCACGGGCGCGCCCGTCGGCGCGTACGTCATGAGCTTCAGCGTGATCGCGGACCGGTTGACCATCTGCTGCCAGCGGCCCCGGTAGCGGCTGCGCCGCACCCAGCGGTGCCAGTGGTCGTACGTGGCGAGGAACGCCCGGCGCAGCCCCGCGGGGGTCTGCGGTTCCGGTGCTCCGGCCCCCGGGTCGTGGCACACCGTCAGGACGGCCGCGGTGGTGTCGCCCGCCCGGAGGACCGCCTCCCCCCGTACGCCCGCCCCGTCCGCGGTGAGCCGCACCGCGCCTCCGGTCTGGAGGAAGGCGGTGAGGTCCGGGGTGGTGAAGTGGGCGGTGCCCGCGGTCAGGGCGAGGCCGTGCTCCTCGCGCCCGTAGTCGAAGGCGGGCCGGCAGTCGAGCCGGAAGCGGACGGTGCCGCGGGTGACCCGCATGATCCGGATGATCAGGTGCCGGTCGGCGGGGGCCTCGGCCTCGCCCAGCGGCATGAAGTCGATGACCTCGCCGACGCCCTCCTCGGTCATGAACCGGGTGACGAGGATGGCGGTGTCCGCCAGGTAGAGCTGGCGGGTGACGGCCCCCGGGGCGTCGGCGACGACGGCGAAGTGCCCGCCGCGGTCGTGGTCCAGGAGGGACGCGAACATGCTGGGCGAGTCGAAGCGCGGGGCGCAGAACCAGTCGAGGACCCCGTCGGAGGAGACCAGGGCGGCCGTCCGTAGGTCTCCGATCAGCCCGTGGTCCCCGATCGGCGGATAGCGGCGCATACGAGTCCCTTCGCCGTGGCGGCCCGTCCTCCCTCCCCGCGTCAACGCTAAGGCTGCGGGCGGCACCGGGCACGCGGTGCCGGTGCCCCGGCCCGCGTGTCGTGCGGGCAGGGGTCAGGGGGACGGGGGTCCGGGCCCGGCCTCAGGTCCGGACGTGCAGGGTGGGGAGCCGGGGGGCGGTGCCGGGGACGACCGTACGCCGCAGGCTTCCGGGGCCGTCGGCGAGGCGGAGGCCGGGGTGGCGGGTGAGCAGGGTGCGCAGGGCGATCTCGCACTGGAGGCGGGAGAGGGTGGCGCCGACGCAGTAGTGGATGCCGTGGCCGAAGCCGATGTGCCCCTCGGTGCCGTCCTGCGGCTGCCGGGTGACGTCGAAGCGGTCGGGGTCGTCGAACCGGCGCGGGTCGCGGTTGGCGGACACCAGGACGAACTGGACGCAGTCGCCCTTGCGGATGCGGGTGCCGCGGAAGTCGGTGTCCTCGGCGGCGAAGCGCATCCGCACCATGACGTCGGGGCCGCACCAGCGGACGGCCTCGTTGACGGCTCCCGTCAGCAGCTCCGGCCGCTCGCACAGCAGCCGCAGCTGGTCCGGGTGGGTGAGGAGGGCGGCGAGGCTGTTGATGATCAGCTGGGCGGTGTTGTCGTACCCGGCCATGACCACGTTGAGGACCATGGCCACGGCCTCCTCCTCGGACAGCCGGAAGCCGGCGTCCGCACGGGCGGCGGCGAGGGTGCTGAGCAGGTCGTCGCCGGGTGCCCGGCGCCGCTCGTCCAGCAGCCGCAGCACGGTGTCGACCACGGCGGGCGAGGACGTCCGCAGCCGGTCGGCCTCCGCGGTGAGGATGTCGTCGCCCCACCGGCGGAACACCGCACGGTCCGGCCCGGGTACGCCGGTCAGCTCGCACACGACGGCGACGGCGAGCGGGTAGGCGAACCCGTCGGCGAGTTCGAGGACGCCGTCGGGGCTGCCGTCCCGCAACCCGTCGAGGATCTCCGCGGTGAGCTGCTCGACGCGCGGGTGCAGGACCCGCATGCGGCGGGCGGTGAAGGCGCGGGCGACGGCCCCGCGCAGCCGGGTGTGGTCCGGCGGGTCGATGTCCAGCGCGGAGACCAGGAAGTACTTCTGCACCTCCTCCGGCAGGTTCAGCATGTCCACCAGGATCCGCCGGGGGTCCTCGCCGGTGTGGCCCTCGACGGAGGCGGGGCTGCCGACGAAGCGGCCGTCGCGCAGGCCCTCGCGGACGTCGTCGTAGCGGGTGACCAGCCACACCGGCTGGGTGTCGGTCAGCCACGCGCGGACGACGGGCCCCTGCTCCCGGACCCTGCCGTAGCCGCCGGCGGGATCGGCCAGCAGGTCGGGGTCCAGGAGGTGCAGTTCGCCCGCGGGGCGGAGGGTCGGCTCCTCGATCATGTTCAGCATGTGGGGGGGGTCGGCTTCCTCGGGCGTAGGGGGTGCCGGGGGGCGGAGCGGTGTCAGCGGAGGCGGGCGGCGATGTCCGCGACCAGGGGGGCCTCGTGCGGGACGAGGTAGAAGTGGTCGCCCGGGAAGGAGCGCAGGTCGAAGCGGCCGGGGCCGGTCAGTTCCGCCCAGCAGCGGACGGCCTCCTCGGGGCAGGTGGCGTCGTCGCGGCCGGTGTACGCGGTGATGGGGGTGCGTACGGGTACGGGGGCGTCGGGGCGGTAGGACTCGATGAGGCGGTAGTCGGCGCGCAGGGCGGGCAGCAGGAGCTCCCTCAGTTCGGGGATGAGGTAGACCTCGGACTGGTAGTCGCCGAGCCCGCGCACGGTGGCGATCAGCGCTGCGTCGTCCCCGTCGGCCACCCCGGTCGGGCGGGCCCGGTGCGGTGCGACCCGCCCGGACGCCAGGAGCCGCTCGGGGCGCAGGCCGCGGGCCTCCAGGCGGCGGGTGACCTCGTAGGCGACGGCGGAGCCCATGCTGTGGCCGAACAGGGCGATTGGGAGGTCCAGGTGGGGGGCGAGGGCCTCGGTGACGGCGTCGGCCATCGCGTCCATGGTGTCGATGCACGGCTCCGCGAGGCGGTCCTGGCGGCCCGGGTAGCGCACGGCGAGGAGCTCCACGCCGTCGGGCAGGTGGGCGGGCCAGCCGTGGAAGAGCTGGGCGGTACCGCCGGCGTGCGGGAAGCACACCAGGCGCAGGGTGGCCCGGGCCCGGGCGCGGTGCACCCGGAACCATCGGTCCGCGGTGCGGCGCGGGTCCGCGGGAAGGGCGGGCGGCGGGGCCGTCGTCGAACGGTGGAGGGTCATGGTGGGGGTTCTCCTCGGGGGGCCGGCCCGGGCCGGCCTGCCCCGCTAGCGGGTCGTCGCGCTGAACTGCTGCGAGTTCAGCCGGGAGGGGACGTACGGGAGCACGTCCACGGCCCGCTCGGGCACGTGGCGGCGGCGCCGTCGTTCCGCCCGTGTCGGGCGCGGGCGGCGTGGCCGGGGGTGCCGGGCACGCCGCCCGCCGGTGGCGGTGGTC
Organism: Streptomyces sp. NPDC127106; assembly: GCF_042677605.1. Classification (NCBI taxonomy): domain Bacteria; kingdom Bacillati; phylum Actinomycetota; class Actinomycetes; order Kitasatosporales; family Streptomycetaceae; genus Streptomyces; species Streptomyces sp. NPDC127106. The sequence goes on from NZ_JBHXTC010000001.1 coordinate 644,804, forward strand.
AGGAGACGGCCGGCTCCCCGCCCGTGCCGTCCATGGCCTCGACGAGGCTCCTGGGCCGCATGTCGGTCCAGGTCCGCTCGATGTACTCCAGGCAGGCGGCCCGGCCGTCCTCCGGGTGGGCGACGGTCCAGCCGGCGGGCACGTCGGCGAAGGAGGGCCACAGGGAGTACTGGGCCTCGTCGTTGACGAGCACCAGGTAGGTGGCGTCCTCGTCCTCGAAGGGGTTGTTCATGACGGGTTCTCCTCGTGGTCGGGGCTGGTCGGGTGGTGGTGGCCGGGGGCCGGGAGGCGCCGCTCGGTCTCGGTGATGCGGGCGGCGAGCACGGGGCCGATCTGGGCGAGCGATCCCGGCTGGGTCATGCGGTCGTGGCGGGCGGTGATGTCGTGCGAGTCGATGCCGCCGGTGACGTACGGGCGCCAGGCGTCGGCGCCCGGGGAGTCCTGCTCCCGGTCGATGGTGGAGTTGAACAGGAGCACGTCCCCGTGGAACACGGCCGGCCGGTGGGCGAGGGACAGCCGCGCGTTGTTGATCATGATGGTGACGATGGCCTCGATGTGCCGCTGGTCCAGGCTCGCCAGGGCGCTGCCACGGCGGCGCAGGATCTCGGTCACCTCGCCGGGGGTCAGGGGCGCGTCGCCGATCTCCTCCGGGGCGCAGTCGAGCATGCCGGCCAGGACGTCGCGTTCGGTGGGGACGGGCGCCTCGTCGAAGGTGAGGTCGACGACCGGGTAGGCGTCGAGGATCGCGAGCAGGGCGGTGTGCTGTCCCTGCCGCTGGAGTTCGGTGGCGACGGCGTGCGCGACGAGCCCGCCGGCCGACCAGCCGAGCAGCAGGTACGGGCCTTCGGGGCGGATCCTGCGGATCTGCTCGACGTAGTCGGCGGCCATCTCCTCGTAGGAGGCGGGCAGGGGCTCGTCCCGGCCGAGGCCGCGGGCCTGGATCGCGTACACCGGGTGTTCGGGGCCGAGGTGGCCGAGCAGTCCGCTGTAGCACCAGCTGATGCCGCCGCCGGGGTGGATGCAGAACAGCGGGGTGGCCGGGCCGGTGGGCCGCAGCGGCAGGACGACGCCGAGGGAGTCGTCGGCGTCGCCCGGGGCGAGCCGGTCGGCGAGTCCGGCGACGGTCGGGGTCTGGAAGAGGGTGCGCAGGCCGAGGTCGACGCCGAGGGTCTCGCGGACGCGGGCGACGAGGCGGGCGGCCAGCAGCGAGTGCCCGCCGAGGTCGAAGAAGCCGTCGTCGATGCCGACGCCGGGGTGTCCGAGGACCTCGGCGAACAGGTCGCACAGGACCTGTTCCTGCGGGCTGCGCGGGCCGCGTCCGGTGCTTTCGACGCCGTCGCCGTACTCGGGCGCGGGCAGCGCGGCCCGGTCGATCTTGCCGTTGGCGGTCAGCGGCAGCTCGTCGAGCGGGGTGAAGTGGGCCGGGACCATGAACGCCGGCAGGTCGCGGCGGATCCGCTCCGCGAGGTCCCGCACCTGTACGTCGGCCCCGGCTTCGGGCACGAGGTAGGCGACGAGCCGCTTGTCGCCGGGCCGGTCCTCGCGGGCGACGACGGCGGCCTGGGCCACGCCGGGGCAGCGGACCAGGGCGGCCTCGACCTCGGCGGGCTCGATGCGGAAGCCCCGCAGTTTGATCTGGTCGTCGGCGCGTCCCGCGAACTCGAACGTGCCGTCGGGGAGCCGACGGGCCAGGTCGCCGGTGCGGTACATGCGCTGCCCGGGCGGGCCGTAGGGGTCGGCGGCGAACCGTTCGGCGGTCGCGGCGGGGCGGCCCGCGTAGCCGCGGGCGACTCCGGTGCCGGCGAGGTACAGCTCCCCGGTCACCCCGGCGGGGACGGGGCGCAGGCGCTCGTCGAGCACGTACGCCCGCATGCCGGGCAGGGGGCGGCCGATGGGCACGGTGCGGGTGGTGTCGGGAGCGGTGGTCATGCGGTGGTGCGTGGCGAAGGTGGTGGTCTCGGTCGGGCCGTAGCCGTCGGTGACCCGGATGCCCGGGCAGGCGTCCATCACGCGGGCCACCGCGGCCGCGGACACGACGTCGCCGCCCGTCCACACCTCGTCGACCCCCTTGAGCCCGCCCGGCTCCTCCTCGGCGAGCAGCCGGAACAGGCCCGCGGTCAGCCACAGTCCGGTCACGCCGTGCTCGGCGACGGCGGCGCACAGGTCGCGCACGTCGAGCCGGCCGGGCGGGGCGACGGCGATCCGGCCGCCGCCCAGCAGCGGCACCCACAGTTCGTAGGTGGAGGCGTCGAAGGCCGTCGGCGAGTGCATCAGCACCCGCTCGTGGGCGCCGCCGGACCAGCAGTCGGCGAGGGCCAGTCCGGCCACGTCGGCGTGGGTGACGGCGACTCCCTTGGGGTGCCCCGTCGAGCCGGAGGTGTACATGACGTACGCCAGTTGCCCGGGCCGGCAGACGGTGCCGGGTGCGCCGGTGCGGACCTCGGAGGCCATCAGGGCGGTGAACACGTCCTCGGTGAGGACGAGCGCGGCGCCGGTCTCCCGGACGACGAGGTCGACACGGGCGGGCGGGAAGCCGGGGTCGAGGGGCACGTACGCGCCGCCGGCCTTGACGATGCCGAGCAGCGCGACGACCAGGTCCGCGGAGCGTTCCATGAGCACGGCGACCGGGGTCTCCGGGCCGACGCCCTGCCCGGCGAGGGCGTGGGCGAGGCGGTTTGCGCGGGCGTCGAGGGCGGCGTACGTGAGGGTGCCGGCGGCGTCCGCCACGGCGACCGCGTCGGGGGTGGCCCGGACCCGGTCGGCGAAGAGCTCGGGAAGGGACCGGCCAGCGCCCGGTACGGCGCCGGTCTCCCGGTCGAAGGCGAGGAGGCGGCGGCGTTCCTCGGCCGACAGCAGGTCGATGCGGCTGACCGGCAGGCCGGGGTCGGCCGTGGCGGCTTCCAGCAGCCGGACGAAGCGGGCGACGAGGGCGACCACCGTCGGGGCGTCGAACAGGTCGGTGGCGTACTCCACCGCGCCGGTGAGCCCCTCGGGGGTGCCGTCGTCGGCGTACTGCTCGGCGAGGCTGAAGGTAAGGTCGCAGCGGGCGGTGCCGGTCGGCACGGCCAGCGGGGCCGTGTCGAGGCCGGGCAGGGTGAACGCGCCCGCCGGCGTGTTCTGGAGGGCCAGCATCACCTGGAAGAGGGGGTGGTGGGCCAGGGAGCGGGTCGGGTTGAGGACCTCCACGAGGTGCTCGAAGGGCACGTCCTGGTGGGCGTAGGCGGCCAGGGCCCGTTCCCGTACGCGGCCGAGGAGCTCGGCGAAGCCCGGGTCACCGGAGGTGTCGGTGCGTAGGACGAGCGTGTTGACGAAGAACCCGACGAGCTCGTCCAGGGCCTGGTCGGTGCGGCCGGCGACGGGCGAGCCGACCGGGATGTCGGTGCCCGCGCCGAGCCGGCTCAGCAGGGCCGCGAGCCCGGCCTGCAGGGCCATGAACAGGCTGGTGCCGTGCCCGGCGGCGACGTCGCGCAGCCTGCGGTGCAGTGCGGCGTCGATCCGCAGCGGCAGGATCCCGCCGCGCTGGGAGGCGGTGGCCGGGCGGGGCCGGTCGGCGGGCAGCCGGATCTGCTCGGGCAGCCCTGCCAGGGTCTGCTGCCAGTAGGCCAACTGGGCGGCCAGGCGGCTGCCGCCGTCGGAGGCCTCGCCCAGCAGGTCGTGCTGCCACAGGGTGTAGTCGGCGTACTGCACGGGCAGCGGCGCCCACGCGGGCTCCTCGCCCTGCCGGCGGGCCGCGTACGCGGTGGCCAGGTCCCGGGACAGCGGGCCCATGGACTGGCCGTCGCCGGCGATGTGGTGCAGGACGACGAGCAGGACGTGGTCACCGGGTGCGAGGGCGAACAGCTCGGCCCGCAGTGGCGGTTCGGTGGCCAGGTCGAAACCCCGGCGGGCGGCCGCGGCGAGCAGCCCGGGCAGGGCCGCCGCGTCGGTGCCGGTGACGGGCAGCCCGGGCCGGGCCTCGTCGGCGGCGCGGACGTGCTGGTGGGGCACGCCGCCCGCGGCGGGGAACACGGTGCGCAGGCTCTCGTGCCGGGCGACGACGTCGGCGAGGGCGTCCCGCAGGGCGGCCCGGTCGAGGGCGCCGGTCAGGCGCAGGGCCAGGGGCATGTTGTAGGTGGCGGCGGGGCCCTCCATGCGGTGCAGGAACCACAGGCGGCGCTGGGCGTACGACAGGGGTACGCGCTCGGGGCGGGCGGGCCGGGCCGTGAGCGGGGGTCGGGCCGCGCCGGCCGTGTCGAGCCGGGTGGCGAGCAGGGCGGGCGTGGGTGCCTCGAACAGGGCGCGTACGTCGAGTTCGACGCCGAGGGCGGCACGGACGCGGGAGACGAGGCGGGTGGCGAGGAGCGAGTGGCCGCCGAGGTCGAAGAAGCTGTCGTCGACGCCGGCCCGGCCGACCTGGAGGACCTCCGCGAACAGTCCGGCCAGCAGCTCCTCCTGCGGGGTGCGCGGTGCGCGGCCCGCGGCGGTGCGGGTGAACTCCGGATCCGGCAGGGCGGCCCGGTCGAGCTTGCCGCTGCCGGTGAGGGGCAGGGCGTCCAGGACGACGAAGGCGTCCGGGACGAGGTGGGCGGGGAGCTGTTCGCGGGCGAGGTCGCCGAGGCCGCGGACGAGGGAGCCGGGCGCCCGGCCGCCGCCGGGGACGTTGGTGAGCGTGCCGAGCGGGCGTCCGGCGGGCGGGGTGTGCCGGTACGGCGCGACGCAGTGACCGGCCGGCAGCCGGTCCGGGTCGGTGAACACCACGTCGACGGCGTCCGGGGCGGTCGCGGACCAGGTGACGTGCACGCCGCGGCCGCAGGCGGCGCCGAGGGCGTACCAGTCCTCCGGGTCGGTGCCGGCGTCGTGTGCGGGGCGGAGCCGGGCCCGCAGTTCCTCCGCGGTGGCCTCGCCCTCGCGCAGGGCGCGGTCGAGGGCGACCTCGGCGGTGACGCGGGCGTTCGGCACGCCGGTGATCCGCAGGAGCGGTGCCTCGGTCGCGCCGAGGAGGTTGCGGGCCTCTTCCAGGCTTCCGACGGCCCGTCCCCAGGCGGCTTCGACGGCGCCGTCGGGGGACCCCGCCCCGGCGGGCTGCTTGTGCAGGGTGACGTCGTAGCGGTGGCGGGTGAGTTCGTTGTGGTGGCGGCCGCGCCGGAGTTCGATCCCGATGGGGCCGAGGCCGTCGACGTGGCCGGGCAGGGCGGTGAAGAAGTCGGGGTCGACGAGGAGTTCCTCCTCCCCGCGCACCGCCTGCTCGACGGCCCGCCGCAGCTGCGCCGCGTCCTCTCCGGGGTCGGCGGGCCGGTGCAGCCGGACCGCCGTGGCCAGGGCGCGGTGCAGCCGCAGGTTGCGTACGTCGCCGAGGAACAGGGTGCCGCCGGGGGCGAGCAGGTCCATCAGCTTCCGGATCACGTCGAGCAGGTAGTCGGCGCTCGGGAAGTACTGGACGACCGAGTTGAGCACGACGGTGTCGAAGGTGCCCGCGGGCAGTCCCTGCGTGTCGTGCGCGGGCCGGGTGTGCAGGACGACCCGCCCGGACAGGTGGGGATCGCGCCGCACGTGCTCGGCGAGGGCGTCGACGGCCGTGGCGGAGAAGTCGGTGGCCCGGTACTCCTCGCAGTCGGGGGCGAGGTGGGCGAGCAGGAGTCCGGTGCCGACGCCGACCTCCAGGACGCGGCGGGGCCGCAGCGCCCTGATCCGGGCGACGGTGGCGTCGCGCCACTCCCGCATCTCCTCCTCGGGGAGCGGGCGGGCGTCGTAGCTGCTGTTCCAGCCGGTGAAGTCGTCCCCGAGCCGGGCGGTGGCGGACTTCAGCGGCAGCGCGTCGTAGATCTCCCGCCATCCGTCGATGTGGTCCTGCTCCCGGCCGCGGTCGCGGGCGTCGCCGCGTCCGGGGGCCGGGACGACGTAGCCGACGAGGCGGTCGTCGCGGACGGCGACCGCGGCCCGCGCGACGGCCGGGTGGGACGCGAGCACGGCCTCGACCTCACCGGGCTCGATGCGGAAGCCGCGGACCTTGACCTGCTCGTCCGCCCTCCCCACGAACTCCAGCTCACCGTCGGCCCGCCACCGCACCACGTCCCCGGTCCGGTACATCCGCGACCCCGCCGGACCGAACGGATCCGCCACGAACCGGCCCGCCGTCAGCCCACCGCGTCCCAGATACCCGCGCGCCAGACCCGCACCGGCCACGTACAACTCCCCCGCCACACCCGGCGGAACCAGCCGCAGACCGCAATCCAGCACGTACACCCGCGCGTTCGCGATCGGACGCCCGATCGGCGGCACCCCGCCCGACGGCACCAACGGCGCGCTCATCGTCGCGCACACCGTCGTCTCCGTCGGACCGTACGCATTCACCATCCGCCGACCCGGCGCCCACCGCGCCACCAACTCCGCACCACACGCCTCACCCGCCACCACGAGCGTCGACACACCCAGCGCACCCTCACCCAACGACGCCAACACCGAAGGCGGCAGCGTGACGTGCGTGACGGCGCAGGCGCGGTCGGTGAGGGCCGACAAGGGGGATCCGGGCGGCGGCAGGACGAGGGTGGCGCCGGTCAGCAGCGCGGTGTACATCTCGGAGACGGAGGCGTCGAAGCTGGGCGAGGCGAACTGGAGCACCCGGCTGCTCGCGTCGATCGCGAACCGCTCGACCTGGGCGGCCACGAGGTGCGCGATGCCGGCGTGGCTGACGACGACGCCCTTGGGCCGGCCGGTCGAACCGGAGGTGTAGATGACGTAGGCGGCCTGGCGGACATCCACCGCGACACCGGGATCCGTGTCCGCGAAGCCGTCCGTGTCCGTCACCAGAGCCGCATCGTCGACCACCAGCGCCGGCCGCGCGTCGTCCAGCATCAGCGCGATCCGCGCCTGCGGGTACTCCGGATCCACCGGCAGATAGGCGGCCCCCGCCTTCATCACCCCCAGCACCCCCACCACCAGCTCCACCGAACGCGGCAACACCAACGCCACCACGTCCTCCGCCCCCACACCCCGCCCGATCAGCGCCCGCGCGAACCGGTTCGCCCGCGCGTTCAACTCCCCGTACGTGAGCGTCACGTCCCCGGCGACGACGGCGACGGCATCGGCGCCGGTCCGCGCCCGGTGGGCGAAGGCGTCCGGCAGTGCGACGGGCTCGACGGGTACGGCGGTGGCGTTGACCTCCTCCAGCAGCCGGTGCCGTTCGTCGTCGGACAGGACCTCGATCTGCCCGAGGGGTCGGTCGGGGTCCGCGGCAGCGGTGCGGAGCAGCCGCGTCCACCGGTCGACGAGGGTCTCCACGGTGGCCCGGTCGTACAGGTCGGTGGCGTATTCGACCGCTCCCGCGATGCCGGCGGGGCTTCCGTCGGCGCCGTGGCGTTCGTACAGGTTGAAGCCCAGGTCGAACTTGGCGGTGCCGGTGGCGACGACGAGTGGCGTCACGTGCAGGCCGGGCAGTTCGAAGGCGCCCATGGGCGCGTTCTGCAGGGCGAACATCACCTGGAACAGCGGGTGGTGGGAGAGCGAACGGGCCGGGTTGAGGGCCTCGACCAGGTGCTCGAAGGGCACGTCCTGGTGGGCGTACGCGGCCAGGGCCTGCTCCCGGACCCGGCGCACGAGCTCCCCGAACGACGGGTCCCCGGAGGTGTCGGTGCGCAGCACGAGCGTGTTGACGAAGAACCCGACGACGTCGTCCAAGGCCTGGTCGGTGCGTCCGGCGATGGGGCTGCCGACGCAGAGGTCGGTGCCGGCGCCGAGCCGGGTGAGCAGGGCGGCGAGGCCGGCCCGCAGCACCATGAACAGGCTCGCTCCCGAGGCGCGGGCGAGGCCGGCCAGGGCGGCGTGGAGTTCGGCGTCCAGCTCCAGGAGGACGTGTTCGCCCCGGTAGGAGGCGACGGCGGGGCGGGGCCGGTCGGCGGGCAGCCGGATTCCCTCCGGGCTTTCGGCCAGCTGCTCCTTCCAATAGGTGAGTTGTCGTGCGAAAAGGCTGTCGGGGTCGGTCGGGTCGCCGAGCAGGTCCTGCTGCCAGAGGGTGTAGTCGGCGTACTGGGCGGGCAGCGGCTCCCATGCGGGCTTGCCGCCGGCACGGCGTGCCGCGTAGGCGGCGGCGAGGTCGCGGGAGAGGGGTCCGGTGGACCAGCCGTCGCCGGCGATGTGGTGCACGACGACCAGCAGTACGTGCTCCCCGGGGGCGAGCACGAACAGTTCGGCGCGCAGCGGCGTTTCGGCGGCCAGGTCGAAGGGGCGGCGGGCGGCCTCGGCGAGGGCCTGCGGCAGCCCGCTCTCGCCGGTGTGGGTGACGCGGATGCGGGGACGTGCGCCGTCGGGGTCGAGCACCTTCTGGTACGGGACCCCCTGCTCCTCGGGGAAGACGGTGCGCAGTGTCTCGTGCCGGGCGGTGACGTCGGCGAGCGCTTCGGCCAGTGCCCGTTCGTCGAGCTGCCCGGACAGCCGCAGTGCGAACGGGACGTTGTAGGTCGCGGCCGGGCCTTCCATCTGCTGGAGGAACCACAGGCGGCGCTGCGCGAACGACAGCGGCACCCGCTCGGGCCGGTCGGTGACGGTCAGCGCGGGCCGGGCGTGCCCGGCGCGGCCGAGGGCCACGGCGACGCCGGCGACGGTCGGGCTCTCGAACAGGGTGCGCAGGGCGAGTTCGGCCCCCAGCACGGAACGGACGCGCGAGACCAGGCGGGTGGCGAGCAACGAGTGGCCGCCGAGGTCGAAGAAGCTGTCGTCGACGCCGACGCGGTCGACGCCGAGCACCTCGGCGAACAGCCGGGCCATCACGTGCTCCTGCGGGGTGCGCGGTTCTCGGCCGGGGGCGTCAGAGGTGAGGTCGGGCGCGGGCAGGGCTGCCCTGTCGAGCTTGCCGTTCGGGGTCAGCGGAAGCGCATCGAGGACGAGGAACCCGCTCGGCACCATGTGGCCGGGGAGCCGGTCCCGCAGGTACGCCCGCAGTGCGCCGGGGCGGGGTACGGCACCGCTGTCGGGGACGACGTAGCCGACGAGGCGGTCGTCGCGGACGGCGACCGCGGCCCGCGCGACGGCCGGGTGCGACACGAGCACGGCCTCGACCTCACCGGGCTCGATGCGGAAGCCGCGGACCTTGACCTGCTCGTCCGCCCTCCCCACGAACTCCAGCTCACCGTCGGCCCGCCACCGCACCACGTCCCCGGTCCGGTACATCCGCGACCCCGCCGGACCGAACGGATCCGCCACGAACCGGCCCGCCGTCAGCCCACCACACCCCAGATACCCGCGCGCCAGACCCGCACCGGCCACGTACAACTCCCCCGCCACACCCGGCGGAACCAGCCGCAACCCCTCGTCCAACACGTACACCCGCGCGTTCGCGATCGGACGCCCGATCGGCGGCACCCCACCCGACGGCACCAACGGCGCGCTCATCGTCGTGCACACCGTCGCCTCCGTCGGACCGTACGCGTTCACCATCCGCCGACCCGGCGCCCACCGCGCCACCAACTCCGCACCACACGCCTCACCCCCGACCACGAGCGTCGACACACCCAGCGCACCCTCACCCAACGAGGCCAACACCGAAGGCGGCAGGAGCACATGGGTGGCCTCCGGGGCGTCTTCGGCGAAGGCTGCCATCGGTGTGTCACCGGGGGCGAGCACCAGGCAGGCGCCGGTCAGCAGAGCCCCGCACAGGTCCCAGAAGGAGGCGTCGAAGCCGACGGAGGTGAACTGGAGCACGCGGCTGCCGGGGGCGACGGCGAGGCGCTCGGCCTGGGCGGCGACCATGCTGGGCACTCCGGCGTGGCTGACGACGACGCCCTTGGGCCGGCCGGTCGAGCCCGAGGTGTAGATGACGTAGGCGGCCTGGCGGACATCCACCGCGACACCCGGATCCGTGTCCGCGAAGCCGTCCGTGTCCGTCACCAGAGCCGCATCGTCGACCACCAGCGCCGGCCGCGCGTCGTCCAGCATCAGCGCGATCCGCGCCCGCGGGTACTCCGGATCCACCGGCAGATAGGCGGCCCCCGCCTTCATCACCCCCAGCACCCCCACCACCAGCTCCACCGAACGCGGCAACACCAACGCCACCACGTCCTCCGCCCCCACACCCCGCCCGACCAGCGCCCGCGCGAACCGGTTCGCCCGCGCGTTCAACTCCCCGTACGTGAGCGTCACGTCCCCGGCGACGACGGCGGGGGCGTTCGGGCGCAGCGCGGCCTGTTGTTCGAACAACTGCGGAACGGCGAGGTCGGGAACCGGCCGCGCGGTGGCGTTGCGCTCGTGCAGCAGCAGGTGCCGTTCGTCGGCGTCGAGGATTTCCAGGCCGCCGATCGGCCGGTCGGGTTCCGCGGCGGCGGCCGCGAGGAGCCGCGTCCACCGGTCGAACAGGGTCCGGACGGTGGTCTCGTCGAAGAGGTCGGCGCTGTACTCGACGACCGCCTCCAGCCCGTCGGGGGCTCCGTCCGGCCGGCGTCGTTCGGTGATCCCGATGGCCAGGTCGAGCCGTGCGGTGCCGGTGGCGACGGGCACGGGGGAGGTGTCCAGGCCGTCGAGGGCGAAGTCGCCCTCGGGCGCGTTCTGCAGGGCGAACATCACCTGGAACAGCGGGTGGTGGGAGAGCGAACGGGCCGGGTTGAGGGCCTCGACCAGGTGCTCGAAGGGCACGTCCTGGTGGGCGTACGCGGCCAGGGCCTGCTCCCGGACCCGGCGCACGAGCTCCCCGAACGACGGGTCCCCGGAGGTGTCGGTGCGCAGCACGAGCGTGTTGACGAAGAACCCGACGACGTCGTCCAGTGCCTGGTCGGTACGGCCCGCCACCGGACTGCCGACGGGGATGTCGGTGCCCGCCCCGAGCCGGGTGAACAGGGCGGCGAGGCCGGCCTGGAGGGCCATGAACAGGCTCGCCCCGTTGCGGCGGGCCAGCGTGGTGAGCGCGCGGTGCAGTCCGGCGTCGATGCGGGCGGCGAGGAGGCCGCCGCGGTGGGTGGTGCCGGCCGGGCGGGGCCGGTCGGCGGGCAGCCTCACCTGCTCGGGCAGCCCGGCGAGGGCGTCGGTCCAGTGGGCGAGCTGGCGGGCGTAGACGCTGTGCGCGTCGGATTCGTCGCCGAGGAGGTCACGCTGCCAGAGGGTGTAGTCGGCGTACTGCACCGACAGCGCCGGCCGTGCGGGCTGCTCGCCCCGGCGGCGGGCCGCGTACGCGGCCGCCAGGTCCCGGGAGAGGGGCCGCAGCGACCAGCCGTCGGCGGCGATGTGGTGCAGCGTCAGCAGCAGGACGTGCTCGTCCTCCGCCAGCTCGAACAGGGCTGCTCGGAGCGGGAGTTCGGCGGCGAGGTCGAAGGCGGTGCGGGCTGCGGCGGTGAGCAGCGCGGGGAGCCCGGCCTCATCGGTCGCGGTGACGGTCAGGGACGGGCGTACGGAGTCCGCGGCCAGGATCTGCTGCCGGGGTACGCCGCCGTCCTGCGGGAAGACGGTGCGCAGCGCCTCGTGCCGGGCCACGACATCGGTGAGTGCGGCCTGCAGTGCCGTACGGTCCAGGGCGCCGCGCAACCGCAGGGCGAGCGGCATGTGGTAGGCGGCGCCCGCGCCCTCCATCTGGTGCAGGAACCACAGGCGACGCTGCGCGAACGACAGCGGCAGCCGCTCCGGCCGCTCGACGGCGGCGAGCGCGGGCCGGGCCGCCCGGTCGGCGTCGCCGAGTCGACGGGCGAGGCCTGCGGGGGTGGGGGCCTCGAAGAGGCTGCGCAGGGGCAGTTCGACGCCGAGCGTGGCGCGGATCCGGGAGACCAGGCGGGTGGCGAGCAGGGAGTGGCCGCCGAGCTCGAAGAAGTCGTCGCCGGCGCCGGCCCGGGGCAGGCCGAGCACCTCGGCGAACAGGTCGCACAGGATCTGCTCCTGCGGGGTGCGCGGGGTGCCGGCGGGGCGGCTGTCGGGGGCCGGGGCCGGTAGCGCAGCGCGGTCCAGCTTGCCGTTGGGCGTCAGCGGCAGGGCGTCGAGGGCCACGAGGGCTGAGGGCACCATGTGGTCGGGCAGCAGCTCGCGCAGGTGGTCCAGGAGCAGGTCCGGGGCCGCGGCGGCGCCGGCGGCCGGGACGGCGTAGGCGACGAGCCGGGTGTGGCCGGGCCGGTCCTCGCGGGCCACGACGGCGGCCCGGGCCACGTCCGGGTGGGCGGTCAGCGCGGCCTCGATCTCGCCGGGCTCGATGCGGAACCCGCGGACCTTCACCTGGTGGTCGGCGCGGCCGAGGAACTCCAGCTCCCCGTCCGCACGCCACCGCGCCAGGTCGCCCGAGCGGTACATGCGGGTGCCGGGCGGCCCGTACGGGTCGGCGACGAAGCGTTCCGCGGTGGGGCCGGGCCGGCCGAGGTAGCCGCGGGCCAGGCACGCCCCGGCCAGGTACAGCTCGCCGGGCACGCCGGTGGGTACGGGGCGCAGGGCCGCGTCGAGGACGTACGCGCGGGTGTGGTCGACGGGGCGGCCGACGGGCACGGGCAGCGGGCAGTCGCCGAGGTCGGCGGGGAGGGCGTACGCGGTGACGACGTGGGTCTCCGCCGGCCCGTAGTGGTTGTGCAGCCGCCGTCCGGGGTGGCGGGACTGGAAGCGGCGCAGGGCGTCGCCGAGCCGCATCGCCTCGCCCGCCTGGGCGATCAGGCGCAGGTCGGGCAGGTCGCGGCCGTGCTCCTCGGCGGCTTCGGCGACCGCCTCCAGGACGAGCGACGGCGCGTACAGCTCCTCGACGCGGTGGCGTTCCAGCCAGGCGGTGAACAGTTCGGCGCTGCGCCGCTGCTCGTCGGTCGGCACGACGAGGGTCTTGCCGAACAGCAGCGCGGACAGGGTCTCCTGCACGGAGACGTCGAAGCCGGCGGCGGTGAACTGCGCGGTGCGCGTGCCGGGCCGGCCGCCGAGGGCCCGGTGGTGCCAGTGCAGGAGGTTCGCGAGAGCGCCCGAGGGCATGACGACGGCTTTGGGGCGGCCGGTGGAGCCCGAGGTGAAGATGACGTACGCGGGATGGTGCGGGCCGACGGCCACGCGGGGGTCGGTCTCCGGGTGGCCGGGGCCCGGGTCGGTGTCGGCCGGGTCGTCGAGGACGAGGGCGGGGCGGGCGTCCGCCAGCATGAGCGCGCGCCGGGCCGGCGGGTATGCGGGGTCCACGGGCAGGTAGGCGGCGCCGGCCTTGAGGACGGCGAGGACGGCGACGACCGCCTCCGCCGACCGGGGCAGCGCGATCGCCACCACGTCCTCGGGGCCGATGCCCCGGGCGATCAGGGCATGGGCGAGCCGGTTGGCGCGGGCGCCCAGCTGCTCGTACGTGAGCACGGTGTCCTCGAAGACGACCGCGGGGAGGTCCGGGTGCTTGCGGACCTGCGCCTCGAACAGCTCCGGCAGGCTCGCGGAGCCGACGCCCGCGCCTTCGCCGACCGCCGGGGCGGGGGTCGCCGTGAGCCGGGCGCGTTCGTCGCGGAGGAGGACGTCGTACCGGCCGATCGGCCGGTCGGGGTCGGCCGCGGCTTCTTCCAGGAGCCGTACCCAGCGGGTGACGAGCCGCTCCACGGTGGTGGCGTCGAACAGGTCCGTGGCGTACTCGACGTAGCCGTGGACGCCGGACGGTTCCCCGGCGCCGCGCTCCAGGAGGTGGAACGACAGGTCGAACATGGCCGTGGACGCGTGCACGGGCCGGATCCCCGCGCGCACACCCGGCAGCGCGAACTCTCCGCGCGGCACGTTCTGCAGGGCGAGCAGCACCTGGAACAGTGGCTGGCGGGACAGCGACCGGGCCGGGTTCAGGGCCTCGACCACGTGCTCGAACGGCAGATCCTGGTGGGCGTAGGCGGCCAGGGCCCGTTCCCGTACGCGGCCGAGGAGCTCGGCGAAGCTCGGGTCGCCGGAGGTGTCGGTGCGCAGCACGAGCGTGTTGACGAAGAAGCCGACGAGCTCGTCCAGCGCCTGGTCGGTGCGGCCGGCGATGAGGCTGCCGATCGGGATGTCGTCGCCGGCGCCCAGCTTGTTCAGCAGGGCGGCGAGGCCGGCCTGGAGCACCATGAACAGGCTCGCGCCGCGCTGCCGGGCGAGGCCGAGGAGTCGGGCGTGCAGCTCCGCGTCCAGGGCGACGGGCAGCTGCCGGCCGTGGAACGAGGGCGTCGCCGGGCGGGGTCGGTCGGTGGGCAGCGGGATCTGCTCGGGCAGCCCGGCCAGGGCCTTCGTCCAGTAGGCGGTCTGGCGGGCGGCCGGGCTCGCCGGGTCGGCGGGGTCGCCGAGGAGCTGCCGCTGCCAGAGGGTGTAGTCGGCGTACTGCACGGGCAGCGCGGGCCGGGCCGGCTGCTCGCCGCGGCAGCGCGCCGCGTACGCGTCCGCGAGGTCCCGGGCGAGCGGCCCGAGGGACCATCCGTCGCCCGCGATGTGGTGCACGACGACGAGCAGGACGTGCCGGTCGGGTGCGGTGGTGAACAGTGCGGCCCGCACGGGGGGTTCGGCGGCCAGGTCGAACGGGCGCCCCACGGCCCGGTGGAGCAGGGCGGGCAGCCGGGCCTCGTCGGTGCCGGTGACGGCCAGGGCCGGTCGGGCCCGCTCGGCGTCGAGGACGAGCTGCCGGGGCTCTCCGTCGATGTGCGGGTAGACGGTGCGCAGGATCTCGTGCCGGGCGACGAGGTCGCCGAGGGCGCGGTCCAGGGCGGCGCGGTCGACGGTTCCGGTGAGGTCCCAGGCGAGCGGGATGTGGTAGGCGGTGCCGGTCCCGTCGAGCTGGTGCAGGAACCACAGCCGGTGCTGTGCCGACGACAGCGGCAGCTGCTCCGGCCGGGGCGCCGGCACCAGGGCGGCCCGGGCCGTGGCCGCGTCGGCCACGCCCGTGGCCAGGCCGGCGACGGTCGGCGTCTCGAACAGGGCGCGCAGCTCCAGCTCGACGCCGAGCGCGGCGCGGGCGCGGGCGACGAGGCGGGTGGCGAGCAGGGAGTGCCCGCCGAGATCGAAGAAGTTGTCGTCGATCCCGACCCGCGGTACGCCGAGCACGTCGGCGAAGAGCTCGGCGAGCACCTGCTCCCGCGGGGTGCGGGGGGCGCGCCCGGCGACGGCCGGCGTGAACTCCGGCTCCGGCAGCGCGGCGCGGTCGAGCTTGCCGTTGACGGTCAGCGGCAGCGCGTCGAGGGCGACGAACGCGGCCGGGACCATGTAGTCGGGCAGCCGCTCCCGCAGGTGGGTGCGGAGGGTGTCCGGGTGGGCCGCGGCCCCGGCGGTGGGGACGACGTAGGCGACGAGGCGGGTGTCGTCCGCCCGGTCGCGGTCGTGGCGGGCGAGGACGGCGACCTGGGCGACGTCGGGGTGCGCGGCGAGCTCGGCCTCGATCTCACCGGGTTCGATGCGGAAGCCGCGTACCTTGACCTGGTCGTCGGACCGGCCCGCGTACTCCAGGGAGCCGTCGGCACGCATCCGGACGAGGTCACCGGTCCGGTACATGCGGGTGCCGGGCCGTCCGTACGGGTCGGCGACGAAGCGGGAGGCGGTGAGCCCGGGCCGGTGGAGGTAGCCGCGGGCGAGGCCGGCCCCGGCCACGTACAGCTCGCCGACGACGCCCGGGGGCACCGGGCGGAGCCGGCGGTCCAGTACACGGGTGCGCAGGTCCGGGACGGCCGTCCCGATGGGGCTGGCGGGGTCGTCCGCCGAGTGGGCGTCCAGGGCGGTGTGGGTGACGTGGACGGTGGTCTCGGTGATGCCGTACATGTTCACCAGCACCGGGGCATCGGGCGCGTGCCGCGTGTACCAGCCCGCCAGCCGCGCCGGCTCCAGCGCCTCCCCGCCGAACACCACCCACCGCAGCGACAGTCCGGCGCCCGGGGCCTCCGCGTCGGCCTGCATCAGCTGGTAGAACGCCGACGGCGTCTGGTTCAGCACGGTCACCCGCTGCTCCACCAGCAGCCGCCAGAACGCCTCCGGCGACCG
>NZ_JBHXTC010000002.1:0-365 GCF_042677605.1 Streptomyces sp. NPDC127106
GCGGCCGGGGGCGGCGGGCGGGCCGGGGGCGGCGGGCGGGCCGGGGGCGGCCGCCGGGCTCGGCGTCGACCTGCTGCTGGTCGCGGCTCCGACACTGGCCCTGGGCGCCGGCACCCTGCTGGTCCTGCGGCTGCTGCCGTTCGCGGCGCGCCTCGGCGGGCGGATCGCCGCCCGGGGCCGCGGGCTCGGGCCGGCGCTCGTCGGCTGGCAGCTGGCCCGCAGGCCCGGCCGGGCCACCGGCCCCGTCCTGCTGCTCGTGCTCGCCGTGTCCAGCGGTGGGGGGGGGGGGGGGGGGGCGCGACGCGGGGGGGGGCGGCCGCGGCCGGCCCCCCCGGGGGCGCGACGCCGGCGGGGGGGGGGGCGCT
>NZ_JBHXTC010000002.1:375-42333 GCF_042677605.1 Streptomyces sp. NPDC127106
CCCGCCCGCCGGGCCCCCCGCCGCCGCGAGCCGGGGCGGGCGGGGGGGCCCCGGGGGGGGGGGGGGCCGCCCCCCCCCCACCGCTTGGTCCGCCTCCCAGCGCGACCAGGCCGAGTTCGCCACCGCGGGCGGGCTGCGGATCCACGGCAGTGGTCTCGCCGCGATGGGCCAGGGCGGCCGGTACGCGGCGCTGACCGGCGGCGACCGGGTGATGCCGGTGGTCCGCAGCACGCAGCAACTGCCCGGCGGGCGCACCGCACAGCTCCTCGCGCTGGACGCCGCCGCGGCCGCCGAGCGCGTCCCGCTGCGCGCCGACCAGCGTGACGGCCGCCCGATGCGCGAGCTGTTCGCCCCGCCCACCCCCACGGCCCCCGCCACGGGCGGCATCCCGCTGCCCGGGCAGCCCCGCCGCATCGACCTGGACATCACGCTGCGCTCACCCGGAGACAGCGGGAACCCGGGGCTCGGACTGCTGCTCCGCGACCGGTTCGGGCTGACCCACCGCACGCCGATGGTCCAGCTGCCGGCCGGCGACGCGGCCACCGTGTCGGTGGACCTCGGCCTGCTGACCGGGGCACCGCTCGGGTCCGCCGCGGCCCCGCTCAGCATCGCCGCGATCGTGGTGTCGTACGTCCCCGCGGGCGACCGCACCGGTTACGGCGCGGGCGAAAGGCCCGTCGTCGGGGGCGAACTGGCCGTGCGGCGGCTCGCCGTGTCCGACCGTCCCCGTCCCCCCGCCCGTCCCCCCGCCCGCCCCCGCGACCGGCGCCGCCGGGGGCGGGACCGGCTGGACGCTGACCGCCCCGCTGCTCCCCGGCACCGCGGCCGACCGGAAGCCGGCCGGCGAGCTGCTGCCCGCCGACGGGGCCGGCTCCGCCTGGGTGCGGCTGCGCTACCAGGGCGGCTTCGACGCCTCGGGCGGCGTGCAGCTGGCGCTCGCGCCACCCGGGGCGCAGGCCGTGCCGGAAGTACCCGGAGTCGCCACCCGCGGGTACCTCGCGGGGATGGGTGCGGCCGTCGGGGACCTGGTCTCCGTCCCGCTGGCGTCGGCCACCGTGCCCGTGCGGATCACCGCCGCGGTCGGCTCCCTCCCCGTGGCGGGCGATCCGGCCCTCGCGGTCGACCTGGGCTCCCTGGGGCGCCTGCTGGCCGCGGCCGGGGCACGGGAGCTGCCCGCCCCCGCCGAGTGGTGGCTGCCCGCGGCGTCGCCCGACGACCCCGCCCCGGTCCGTGCCGCCGCCGAGCTGCGCTCCGGGTCCGGGGCGCAGCAGGTGGTGCTGCGCGAGGAGGTGGCCGCCCGGCTGCTCCGGGATCCGCTGAGCGCCGGCCCGCAGGCCGCGCTGGCCGCCCTGGCGGCGGTCGGTGCGCTGCTCGCGGCGATCGGCTTCGCCGCGGCCGGCGCCGCTGCCGGGCGGGACCGGGCCCGCGAGTTCGGCGTCCTGCTGGCCCTGGGGGCGTCCCGGCGGAAGTTGGCCGGGACCGCGGCCGCCGAGGGCTGCCTGCTGGTGGGGCTGGGCAGCGCCGTCGGGGTGGGGCTGGGTGCCGCCATCGTCCACCTGGTCGTACCGCTGGTGGTGCTGACGCCCGCCGGGCGGCGGCCCGTGCCCGAGGTACGCGTCGACCTGCCGACCGGCACCACCCTGCTGCTGGTGGCCGCCGTCGCCGCGGCACCGCTGCTGTCGGCCGTACTCGCGGGCCTCGGCCGGGGTCGCGACACGGCGGCGGCCCGGCTGCGCCATGTGGAGGAGTCGTGACCAGGGACGTGACGGGCCCGCAGGACCACCCGATCGACGGGACACGGCCGACCGACGGGACGCAGCCGACCGTCCGGACACAGCCGGACGATGGAACGCAGGCCGGCGACGGAGCACGGACCGGCGACGGAGCACGGACCGGCGGCGCCACACGGACCGGCGACGGAGCACGGACCGGCGGCGGCTCACGACCCGGCGGCGCCACGCAGAACGGCGGCGCCCCGCAGAACGGTGGGCCCCGCGGGGGCGGACGGGGCGGGGAGCGGCGGGCGCGGGCGGTGCCCTGGGTGTGGACACGGCTGCGGGCGGCTCCGCTGGGCGCCCTGCTCGCGGCCGCGCTCGCCTTCACCGCCGTCCTCCTCGCAGCCGCCCTGCCCCGAGCCCTGGACCGCGGCGCCGACCAGGCGCTGCGCTCCTTCCTCCACGACCGCGGCCCCGGCCCGACGAGCCTGCTCGCCACCTCCCACGCGCAGCTCGGGCCGCAGACCCCGGAGGGCCTGGACACGGTCCTCGGGGAGCTCGTCGAGCAAACCGGGCCGGTCTTCCGGGTCGCCCCGACCGGGCCGGTGCACGGCACCCGCGCGATCCGGGCGCGCACCCTCGCCAACCCCGAACTGGCCCGCCCCGAGGGCGTGTCGCCCAAGCTCGATCTGCTGTACCTGCGGCAGCCCGCCGCGCACACCCGGCTGGTCGCGGGGCGCTGGCCCACGGGCGGCACCCCGGAGGGGCCGCTGCCGGTCGCCCTGTCGCAGCAGGCGGCCGAGACCCTGAACGTCCGGCTCGGGGCGGTGCTGGAGACCCTGCCCGACCTCTCCGGCCACCCGTTCACGGCCGAGGTGGTCGGCCTCTACGCGGCCCATGACGAGGAGGACGCGTACTGGGCCGAACTGCCCTGCCTCACCCGTGCCTGCGCGAACCTCACCCCGGACACGCTGCCGAAGAAGTTCTGGCAGACCGCCGCGCTCGTCGGACCCGAGGGCCTCGGTGCCCTCGCGCCCTGGGGCGAGGGCGCCGAGGACTTCTGGCGGCTGCCGGTGGACACGGCCGCCCTGCGGGCCGACCAACTCACCGCCGTCCAGGCGGAGATCGCCGCGTACACGGTGGGCCGGACCTCCACCGGGCTGGTGCGCTCCACCGGCCGGGGCGACCTGCGGATCACCTCCCGGCTGCCGCAGCTGTTCGCGGGGGCCCAGGCCCGCCAACAGGCGGCCGCGCCGCTCGCCGCGATCGGCCCGGCCGGTGTCGCCGGGGTGGCCGTCGTGGTGTTCTGCCTGGCGGGGGCGCTCGCCGCCGACCGGAGACAGGCCGAGCTGCGGCTGCTCCTGGCGCGCGGCGGCTCCCGCGCCGGCATCGTCGGCCGGCTGCTCGGTGAGGGCGCGGTCACCGTGCTGCCCGCCGCCGCGGCGGCGACCGCCCTGGCCGTGGTGCTGCTGCCGACGCCACGGTGGGCGGGCACCCTGCTGGCCGCCGCGGCCGCCGCCCTGCTGGCCCTGCTGGCCTTCCCGGTCCGGGCCGCCGTCCTGCTGTCGCCGCCCCGCGCACCCGCACCGCGGCGCCGGCTGGTCGCCGAGCTGCTGGTCCTCGCCGCCACCGCGGCGGCCGTGTACGAGGTCCGTCGGCGCGGGATCGCGCCCGCCGGGCAGGGCCCCGATCCCCTGCTGGTCGCCGCTCCGCTGTTGCTCGCCCTGTCCGGGGGGCTGCTCCTGGCCCGGCTCCAGCCCGCCGCCGTCGGGGTGCTGGCCCGGGCGGCCGGGCGGCGGCGCGGTCTGGTCGGCTTCCTGGGCCTGGCCCGCGCCGCACGCGGCACCGGGGGCCGGGTCCGGCCGTCCGCGCTCGCGCTGGTCGCGCTGCTGCTGGCGGTCACCAAGGGCGGCTTCGGTGCCACCGTGCTGGACGCGGTGGACTCCGCCCGGCTCCGGGTGGCCCGGCTGGCCGTCGGCGGCGACGTGCAGATCACCGCGCCCGCCGGCTCCGCCGTGCCCGAGGAGATGTCCCGGGCCGCCGCCGCGCTGCCCGGCGTACGGACGGCGGTGGACGTGTGGACCGACGACGACGCCTTCCTGTTCGGCACCGCCCAGGGCTCCACCCAGGTCACCGTGGTCGTCGCCGACCCGGTCCGGTACGCGGAACTGGCTAGGACCGTGGGGCGCGGCCGGTTCGACCCCGCGCTCCTCGCCCCCGGCTCCACGGGAGCGGGGTCGGGCGCCGGCGCGGGATCCGCCGACGCCCCGGTGCCGGCACTGTTCAGCGGTGCGCTGGCCCGGCTGGCGCCGTCCGGCGGCGGTGACGCGTTCCGGCTGCACCTGAACTCCGGCGGGGAGCTGCGGATCCGGGGCGTCGGCGTGGTCGAGGGCACCCCGGCCAAGCCGGACGGCGGCGGGGCCGTGGTCGTCCTGCCGGCCGGTCCGGCGACGGCGGCGCTGCCCCGCAGCCCCCGTCCCGACCGGTGGCTCGCCACCGGCACGGTCGACGCGGACCGGCTGCGGGCGCTCGTCCGGGCCACGGCTCCGGCCGGGCAGGCCGAGGGGTTCCGGGTGGCGACCAGCGCCGCCGTGGCCTCCGGTCTCGGCGAGGACCCGCTCCGGCAGTCGACGGGCCGGCTGTTCTGGGGCTCCCTGGCCGGGGCCGCCGGCTTCGCGCTGCTGGCGGTGCTGCTGACCCTGGTCCGGGCCGCCCCCGAACGGGCCGCGGTGCTGGCCCGGCTGCGCACGATGGGCCTGCGCCCCCGGCAGGGCCTGTGGCTGATCCTGGTCGAGGCGCTGCCGCAGGCGGTGGGCGCCACCGTCGGCGGGGCCGTCGTGGGGCTGGCCGCCGTGGCCCTGCTGGGCCCGTCCGTGGACCTGTCGACCCTGGTCGGCTCCCCGGTGCCGACGGGGCTGCGGCCGACGGTGCTGCCGGTGCTGGCGCAGGCGCTGGGGCTGGCCGCGCTGGTGGCCCTGGCGGTGCTCGTCGAGGCCGCGGTGTCCGGGCGGCGTCAGACCACCACCGAGTTGAGAGCGGGAGACCAGCGTTGAACACCGACCAGCCGACCTACGAAGAGCTGCGGCGGCGGGCCCTGGCGGCCTCCGAGCCGCGGGGTACGGAGGCCGGCACGGCCATCGCCTGCGACCGGCTGGTGCGCATCTTCAGCACGGACGGGGTCGAGGTGCAGGCGCTGCAGGGCCTGGAACTGACCGTGGCCCGCGGTGATCTGGTGGCGCTGGTCGGGGCCTCGGGCAGCGGCAAGTCGACCCTGCTGAACATCCTGGCCGGGCTGGACGTCCCGACCGCCGGGACGGCCACCGTCGACGGGTACGACCTGCTGGAGATGTCCGCGAAGGACCGGCTGCGCTACCGGCGCGAGGCCGTGGGCTTCGTGTGGCAGCAGACGGCCCGCAACCTGCTGCCGTTCCTGACGGCCACCCAGAACATCGCCCTGCCGTTGCAGTTGGCGGGCCGCTCCCGTGCCGGGGCCCGGCGGCGGGCGGCCCGGGTGGCCGAACTCCTCGACGCGCTGGGCATCGGGGACCTGGCGGGCCGGCGGCCCGTCGAGCTTTCCGGCGGCCAGCAGCAGCGGGTCGCGATCGCGGTGGCCGTGGCCAACGACCCGGCGGTGCTCCTGGCCGACGAGCCCACCGGCGAGCTCGACTCCGAGACCGGGGCCGTGGTCTTCGAGACGCTGCGCACCGTCAACCGCGAGCTCGGCGCCACCGTGGTCGTCGTCACGCACGACCCGCTCGTCGCGGGCGAGGTCCGCCGTACGGTCGCGATCCGCGACGGCCGCACGAGCAGCGAGGTCCTGCGGCGCACGGTCACCGACGAGCACGGCGCCGAGTCGGTGAGCGAACGCGAGTACGTGATGCTGGACCGCACCGGCCGCGTGCAGCTGCCCCGGAAGTTCCTGGAAGCCCTCGGCATGGAGCACCGCGTCGCCGTGGAACTGGCCGCGGACCACGTCGCCGTGCACCCCGACGACGCCGCATAGGGCCGTCCGGCCGCGTCCGCGGCGCTGCGCACGGACCGGCGCCCGCGGGGCCGCCCGTCACTTCCGCCGCCCGGGTTTCGTTAGGGGCCACGGGGTTGACTCTGGGGGGCGAAGGGATGACGGAATGCGGCAGTTTCCTCTGGAGATGCACGGCATGGCACCCGGCCGGGTCGTCGAATGGCGGTTGCGGTCCACGGCGGCGGGGCCGGAGCCGGCCGCGGAGGGGGCGGGTAGGAGGGCCTCGTTCAACCAGGACAAGCACTTCACCGTCGCCGAGCAGAGCCGGGGGGCCGACGACCCCGTCGCGTCCTGGATCGCGGTCACGTTCGAGGTCGCGGGGGCCCTGGACGAGCCGGCCATGACCCGGGCCCTGCTGGCGTTCGTACGGCGCCACGAGGTGCTGCGGTGCGAGTTCCGGCGGCTCGCCGGGGAGCTGGCGTGCGAGCCCATCGCCCCGGACGAACTCGCCCTGGTCGCCGCCCCCGTGGCGGCCTTCGACACCACGGAGGCCGTGGTCGGCTTCCTGGCGGAGCGGTTCAGGCGGAGCATCGACACCCTGTCCTGGCCCTTGTGCACGATGGGCGCCGTACTGCGCGAGGACTCCGCGACCGTCTACCTGGCCTTCGACCACATCGTCTGCGACGGCCTGTCGATGCCGATCGTGGTGCAGCAGGTGCAGAGCGCGTACGAGGCCGCGTGCCGCGGCGAGGAGGTCGGCGACGGCCCCGACCCGAGCTACCTCGACTTCGCAGAGGACCAGCGACGCCGCTACGCCGGCTTCACCGTGGACGACGAACGGCTCGGCTACTGGCGTGAGTTCGTGGCGCGCGGCGGCGGGGAGTTCTTCCCCAGGTTCCCGCTCGACCTCGGTGTGGAGCCGGGCCGGATGTACCCGATCGTCAACGAGGCCTCGCCGCTGCTCGACGCCGGCGAGACCGAGGTGTTCGACAAGGCGTGCCGGGCCGTGGACGGGAAGGCGTTCATGGGGGTGCTCGCCGCGGTCGCGGTCTGCCTGCGCGAGGCCGGCGGGCCGGGTGTGTACCGCGGCTTCATGCCGGTGAGCGAGCGCGGCCGGGACGGGTGGGCGCAGTCCGTGGGCTGGTTCGTGAACACCATGCCCATCGAGTTCGACGCCTCGCCCGGCCGGGACTTCGCCCAGGTGATGGCCGGGGTGCGGGGCGCTTTCGGCGAGATGATGAACCACATCGACGTGCCGTTCGTCCGGGCGTGGCAGCTGCTGGCGCCGGTGGAGTTCGCCGCCCGTTCGTGGCCGTACCCGGTGAACTTCTTCTCGTACATCGACACCCGCAAGTGCCCGGGCGCCGAGCGCCACGACGACTGGCGGCCCGCCTCCCACGTGTGGTCGGCGCGGGCCAACGGCGTCTGCTCCTGGTTCCAGCGGGACGCGTACGGGCTGCACATGAACTCGATCTACGTGGACACCCCGGCGGCCCGCCGGACCATGGCCGGCTTCCAGGAGGCGCTGCGGCGCACGGTCCGCGAGATCGCCCGGCACGGGTCCCTCGGCCGGCCCCTCGCACTGGCCGCGCCCCGCGGCCCGGTCGGCGCGGCGCTCGGGGTGAGCGGGTACGGGGCAGCCCACCCCTGACGGGATCCGGCCCGGTTCAGGGGCGGTGGGCGGCCCGGCGCAGCAGCAGCTCCCGCTCGCGGGCGTTGGCGGTGAGGGAGGCGGCGCGTTCGAACTCGGCGCGGGCCTCCTCGGGCCGGCCGAGCCGCTCCAGCAGGTCGCCGCGGACGCTGGGCAGCAGGTGGTAGCCGCGCAGCGCCGGGTCCTGGGCCAGGGCGTCGACGAGCGGGAGCGCCGCCCCGGGCCCCTCGGCCATGGAGACGGCGACGGCCCGGTTGAGTTCCACCACCGGGGAGGGCGTCAGCTCGGCCAGCCGCCCGTAGAGGGTGGCGATGGCCGCCCAGTCCGTGTCCTCGTAGCGGACGGCCCGGGCGTGGCAGCCGGCGATGGCGGCTTGCAGGGCGTACGGGCCGCTGCCGGCGCGCGACAGGGCCTCGACGCCGCGGTGGATGAGCATCCGGTTCCATGTGGCGCGGTTCTGGTCGGCGAGGAGGACGGGCTCGCCGTCGGGGCCGGTGCGGGAGGCGGTGCGGGAGGCCTGGAACTCCAGGAGCGCCGCGAGTCCGTGGACCTCGGGCTCCTCGGGCATCAGCGCGGACAGGAGGCGGGCCAGGCGGAGGGCGTCCTCGCAGAGGGCGGGGCGCAGCAGGTCGTCGCCGGCGGTCGCCGCGTAGCCCTCGTTGAAGATCAGGTAGATCACTTCGAGGACGGAGGCGAGGCGCTGTTCCCGGTCCGCCCCGTACGGCACCTCGAAGGGGACGCCGGCCTTGGCCAGGGCACGTTTGGCGCGGACGATGCGCTGGGCGACCGTCGGTTCGGAGGTGAGGAAGGCCCGGGCGATCTCCCGGGTGGTCAGCCCGCCCATCAGGCGCAGGGTGAGGGCGATCCGGGCGTCGGCGGCGAGCACCGGGTGGCAGGCGGTGAACATCAGCCGGAGCAGGTCGTCGTCGATGTCGTCGGGCTCGGCCGGCTCGGGGGGCGGCGGCACGTCCTCCAGGGTGCGGCCGACCTCGGCGAGCTTGCGGACGTACGTCTCCTTGCGGCGGACGAGGTCGATGGCGCGGTGTTTGGCGGTGGCGGTGAGCCAGGCGCCCGGGTTGGCCGGGACGCCCGTGTCGGGCCACTGCTCCAGGGCCGCGACGAGGGCGTCCTGGGCGAGCTCCTCGGCGATGCCGACGTCGCGCACGATGCGCGCGACGACGGCGATGATCCGCGCCGATTCGATCCTGAACACCGTCTCGACCGCCCGGGTCGTGTCCGCTCCCGTCACGGCCACCCATCAGAGCAGCCGTGACGGGCCGGGGCAAACCAGGGCGGCCCCGGCGCGGACCGGGCCGGTCGCCGGTCGCCGGCTGCCGGCTGCCGGGTCAGCCTTCGTCGATCTGGCGGACCTCCAGACCGACCGACCACTCCGCCGGGTGGACCTCCAGGAACCGCTTGGCCCACTCCAGCGCCTCGGCCATGTCCTTGGCCTGGAGGAGGGCGTAGCCGCCGACGACCTCCTTGGTCTCGGTGAACGGGCCGTCGGTGTAGCTCAGCTTGCCGCCGGACCAGGTCACCCGGGTGGCTTCGGAGGTGGGGCGCAGTCCGGCGGTGTCCAGCATGACGCCGGCCTTGGTGATCTCCTCCATGAGCGCGGCCATGCGCTGTTCGAACTCCGGGGGGAACTCGGTGTCGGCGGGGAGGTTCTGCTCGTCGATGCGGACCAGCGAAAGGAAGCGCGGCATGGTGACTCCTCGGTCGGAAGGGGCGGGGGCTCTCCCCGCCTCTCACCCCTGCGTCGAACCGGAGGCTGCGGAATCGACACCCGCGGAGGTTCTTTTTCGGGATTCTCTCCGGACCGGGCTCGGCGGGCCGCGCGCCACGGCCGTGTCGGTGGCGTATCGGGCGGTCAAGAATCCCTCGGATGCTGCCGCATGCGGTCCGGACGGGTGCTTCACGCGCGGACCCGTGCCTACGATCGCCGGGCCCGGATCGCCGGGCCCGGATCGCCGCTCCCCCGCGAGAGGACGCACCTGATGCCCCGCATACCTTCCTCCCCCGCCCGGCGGGCGATCGTCGTCGGGCGGCTGCCGCTGCAGGTCCCGCCGGTGCTGTGGGCGCGCTGCGTGAGCCGGGGCGCAGCCCGCTGACCTGCGGCCGCGTCGCGGGTCAGCGGCTGTCGCCCGACCAGTCCCAGCGGTCGGGGTCGGTCGCGCGGCGGCGGTAGTGGCACCGGCCGCCGGCCCCGTAGCGGCCTATCTCCGTGGGCAGGGCGGCTTCCTCGGCGAGCCGCTGCGCGCTCCAGCCCGTGACGTCGAGGAGGAGCCCGTCGAGGGGGCCGCCCACGAGCTCGCCGTAGCTGCGGCCGGGGCGCGGGCCCGGGTCGGGATCGTCGTGGTCGGCGCCGTACACCCGGCGGCGGAGCATCCTGTCGTCCATACCGCCAGCTTCACAGGTACCACTGACAATGCCGGGCACGACGGTGGGTCGAGTAGGTGGGTGGGTGCGGGGCCATCTGGCCGAAACAGGTATGGGCGCGATAGGTGCCCTGGGCATGTAATGGATTCAGGCGAGACGGAACGGATCGACCATGCGGATGAGGTGCTGCAATGTCAGAGACCGTTGCCTTCCCCCAGGACCGAACCTGTCCTTACCACCCGCCGGCCGCCTACGCTCCCCTGCGCACGAGCCGGCCGCTGTCCCGTGTGACCCTCTTCGACGGCCGTTCCGTGTGGATCGTCACCGGGCATGCCGAGGCGCGCGCCCTGCTCGCCGACGGCCGGCTCTCCGCCGACCGCCGCAACGCGGGCTTCCCCGCCATCACCCCGCGGTTCAAGGCCCTGCAGGACCGTCGCACCGCGCTGCTCGGCGTGGACGACCCGGTGCACAACGTCCAGCGCAGGATGCTCATCCCGAGCTTCACGCTGAAGCGGACGGCGGCCCTGCGGCCCCGCATCCAGGAGACCGTGGACGGACTGATCGACGACATGGTGGCCCGCGGCCCCGGGGCCGAGCTGGTCAGCGCCTTCGCGCTGCCCGTGCCGTCCGTGGTGATCTGCTCGCTGCTCGGCGTCCCGTACGAGGACCACGAGTTCTTCGAGGGGCAGTCGCGGCGACTGCTGCGCGGGCCGGACGTCACCGACGTGGAGGACGCCCGCGCGCGCATCGACGCGTACCTGGCCGAGCTGATCGAGCGCAAGCGGACGGACCGCGGGGAGGGCCTCCTGGACGAGCTGGTCGAGCGGCACCTGGAGACGGGCCGGACCGACGTCGACGAGCTGGTCTCGCTGGCCGCGATCCTGCTGATCGCGGGGCACGAGACCACGGCCAACATGATCTCGCTGGCCACCTTCACCCTGCTGCGGCACCCGGAGCAGCTGGCCGAGCTGCGCGACGACCCCTCGCTGATCTCGGCCGCCGTGGAGGAGCTGATGCGGTTCCTGTCGATCGCGGACGGGATGCTGCGGGTGGCCACGGAGGACATCGAGATCGGCGGGGTGACGGTCCGGGCGGACGACGGGGTCGTCTTCTCCACCTCCGTCATCAACCGCGACGAGGCCGTCTTCGCGGGGCCCGACGCACTGGACTGGCACCGCCCGGCCCGGCACCACGTGGCCTTCGGGTTCGGCATCCACCAGTGCCTGGGGCAGAACCTGGCCCGCGCCGAGATGGAGATCGCGCTGGGCACCCTCTTCGCGCGACTGCCCGGGCTGCGCCTGGCGGCCGAGCCGGACCTGATCCCGTTCAAACCCGGCGACACCATCCAGGGCATGGTCGAGCTCCCGGTGACGTGGTGAGCGGCGTGCCGTCGCGGCGCACCGCCGTCGGCATCGACACCGCCGTCTGCATCGGCGCCGGCCAGTGCGCCCTGACCGTCCCCGAGGTCTTCACCCAGGACGACGACGGCTTCGGCCGGGTGCTGCCCGGGCGGGAGGACGGCCACGGCACCCCCCTGCTGCGCGAGGCCGTACGCGCCTGCCCGGTCTCTGCGGTGGTCCTCCGGGAGGAGTGAGCGCGGCTCGCGCCGCACCGCGAGGGACCGCGGTGCGGCGTGGGCAGCCGTGAGCCCCGCCGGCGGGCCGACGGGGCTCACGGTCCGTCACGTCGGGCCGACGGCGTGAAGCGGTGGAGTGGTCAGGCGATGGGCATCACATTCTCGGCCTGCGGGCCCTTGGGGCCCTTGACGACGTCGTACTCGACCTTCTGGTTCTCCTCCAGCGCCCGGAAGCCGGACGTCTGGATGGCGGAGTAGTGGACGAACACGTCCGGGCCGCCGTCGTCCTGCTGGATGAAGCCGAACCCCTTCTCCGAGTTGAACCACTTCACGGTGCCTGTAGCCATCGGTACTGATCCTTCTCAACGTTCCGCGCGGGCCGCACATACGGTGCCGCCGTTCCGATCCTGCCCACCTGCACCTGGGATCACACCCCGGTGCAGCCAACAGGGGACCCGTCGAACACCTGCCCGTTCACCCGTGCGGCCCACACCTCACCCGGACGTACCCGCTCCGCCGTCCGCTGCGGCCGGCAGCGCGGTGGCGCCCCGGGGCCGGGGCGCCGGGGCCGCCGCTGCGGCGCGCCGACCTCCGCTCATGCGGCAGCCCAGGCAGTCGGCGTGCCCCGTGCGGGCGACGCCGTCCCGGACCCGCCAGTCCCGCGCGGCGGACGGCCGGGGGCCGCTCGGCTTGCCCCAGCCCGCGAGGTGCAGCAGCCAGGTGACGACCGCGGCCGCGACGACGAGGGCGAGGCCGAGCCAGACGCCCGGCGTCCAGCCGAGGCAGAGGGCCGCGCCGGCGCCGGCGGAACCCAGTATCGCCAGGGTGGTACCGGTCCAGCCGGCGACGGTGTGTCCGAGGTCGACGTCCCCGTGCGCGCTCATGGTTCTCCCGAAGTAGGCTCGGAGCAGGAAGGCTTATCTCGCGAGCTAAACATCTGATCAGGAAGTATCTCGCGAGCTAAGTAACTTAGATGCTAAGGAGTATCTGCGTGCAGGGCAAGACCCGCCCCCCGGTCACGGCCGGGGAGGCGATCTCCCGTATGGACCAGTACGTCGCCCTCGGCCTGATCGGCCAGCAGGAGGTGGCGCAGCTGCTGGGGCTCAACGTCACCGATCTGACCTGCCTCGGGCACGTCCTGGGAGCCGGGGACGAGCCGCTCTCGGCCGGCGACCTGGCGTCGCTGGCCAACCTCACCACCGGCGCGGTCACCGGCGTCCTCAACCGCCTGGAGCGCGCGGGGTACGCCAAGCGGCAGCCCGACCCCGACGACCGGCGCCGGGTCCGGGTGGTGGCCGACCCGGTGGCGACCCGGCGGGTGGTGGAGGTGTACGAGCCCTTCTACGCCCGGCTCGCCGCGCTGTTCGACGAGTACTCCCCCGAGGAGGTCGCCGTCATCGCCGACTGGTTCGCCCGCGCGGCCGTCGAGGCGCGCGCCCACCTGGACCACCTGCGGTCCGGGGAGCCGGACCGCAGCGGCCCCGCGGACCCCACCGATCCGGCAGCCCCGGGAGCACTGGAGCCGCCGATGATAAAATTTCCCTTTTCGTGTCCCACGGAAGGCTCCGCATGAGGAACCCGTCCCCCTACGGGCGTTTCGGCGTCAGGCCCGCTGCCAAGGCGGCCCAGGCAGCCCCCCGGCGCCTTGCCGCGGCAGGCCCCGGCAAGGCGCCCCGGACCCCCGCCCCGCAGGGTGAGTTCGCCGTGCCCGAGCCCCTCGCCCCGGCCCTGCCGCCCGTGGAGTCCTTCACCGAGCTCGACCTGCCCGCGGAGCTGCTGCGGACGATGGCCGAGTCCGGGGTGGAGAAGCCGTTCCCCATCCAGGCCGCAACCCTCCCCAACTCGCTCGCCGGCCGGGACGTCCTGGGCCGCGGCCGGACCGGCTCGGGCAAGACGCTCGCGTTCGGCCTGGCCGTGCTCGCGCGCACCGCGGGCCGGAAGGCGGACCCGAAGCGGCCGCTGGCCCTGGTCCTCGTACCGACGCGCGAGCTGGCGCAGCAGGTGACCGAGGCCCTCACGCCGTACGCGCAGGCCCTCGGGCTGCGGATGGCCGCGGTGGTCGGCGGGCTGTCGATCGGCCGGCAGGTCAGCGCGCTGCGGGCCGGCTCCGAGGTCGTGGTGGCCACCCCGGGCCGGCTGAGCGACCTGGTGGGACGGCGTGACGTCCACCTGGACCGGGTGCGGATCACGGTGCTCGACGAGGCCGACCAGATGTGCGACATGGGTTTCATGCCGCAGGTCACCGAGATCCTGGACCAGGTGCGCCCCGACGGTCAGCGGATGCTGTTCTCGGCCACCCTGGACCGCAACGTCGACCAGCTGGTGCGGGCCTACCTGAAGGACCCGGTCTCCCACTCCGTGGACCCGTCCGCGGCCACGGTGAGCACGATGGACCACCACGTCCTGCACATCCACTCCGCCGACAAGGTCTCCGCGGCGACCGAGATCGCGGCCCGCGAGGGACGCGTGCTGATGTTCCTGGACACCAAGCACGGCGTGGACCAGTTCGTGAAGCACCTGCGGGCCATGGGCGTACGGGCGGAGGGGCTGCACAGCGGCAAGTCCCAGCCGCAGCGCACCCGGACGCTCGCGCACTTCAAGGAAGGGACGATCACGGTCCTCGTCGCGACGAACGTCGCCGCGCGCGGCATCCACATCGACGACCTCGACCTGGTCGTGAACGTGGATCCGCCGGACGACCACAAGGACTACCTGCACCGCGGCGGGCGCACCGCCCGGGCGGGCGAGTCCGGCAAGGTCGTCACCCTGGTCACCCCGAACCAGCGGCGGGACGTCGTCCGGTTGATGGCGGACGCGCGGATCCGGCCCACCATCACCCAGGTCCGCTCCGGCGAGGCCGCACTGAGCCGGATCACCGGCGCCAAGGCCCCCTCCGGGGTGCCGCTGTCGGGCGCCGCGCCGACCGACGCCAAGGGCCGCCCGTCCGGCAGCGAACTCGGCTTCCGCGGCATCGGCACCCGCCCCGGCCGTCCGGGCAAGGGCAAGGAGTCCCGCAAGACGGCGGAGGCCAAGGCCCTGGCCGAGGCCCGCCGCGCGGCCCGCGTCCGCCGCGGCCGCTGACGCAGGGGCGTACGGACCCGGACAGCCGTGAGGTGCGGACCCGGTGGTGCGGGGCCCGCACCTCACAGGCAAGGGTGAGAACGAGAAGGAGGGCGGTCAGCGGCGCCGGCGTCGCAGCTCGGCCACGATCGCGCGGGTGATCACCGGCGGGAGCAGGTCCTTCGCGAGCTTGCGCCACGCGGCACCCGGACGCGGTGCGGGCCGCCGCACGGGGGCAGGTGCCGGCGCGGGCGGGGCCGGCGGCTCCGGAGCCGGCCGCAGCGGCTTCGGGACCGCCGGCGGGACGGCCCCGTGGTCACCGATGCGGACCAGCGGCTGGTCGGCCACCACCTCCACCCCGGCCCACAGGTCCGACCGGCCCTCCAGCCAGGCGAGCAGCGCCGAACGGTACGGCTCCGGGTCGTCCCAGGTCGCGTACAGCTTCGCCCCCGACACGGCGATCAACCGGAGGCCGTCGACCGCGACCGCGCCCCACGCCGCGGCGGCGACGCCGGGGCAGTGCTCGGAGCGGTAGTCGTCGAAGACCACGACGGCGCCCGGGGCGGCCACGACCCGCGAGGACGCGATGTCCTGGACGACGTGCTCGTACAGGTGCGAGGCGTCGATGTGGATGAAGCGGCAGCTCGCCGCACGCACGCGGTCGGCGACCACGAAGGTCGGCGCCTGGATGATCGTCGGCAGCTCCTCGTGGAACGCCAGGTAGTTCGTCTCGAACCCGCGGCGGGTCAGCGTCGCGTACGAACCCTGCATCTCCGCGAGGTTGGACTCGTCGGGCGCCGGCGAGTCGAAGAGGTCGCAGACGGTGAACTCCTCGCCGTCCCGCAGGTACTGCCCGAGGAAGATCGCGCTCTTCCCCATGAACGCGCCGAGCTCCAGGACGTCGCCCGGCTTCCCCTCGTCCCTGTTCTGGTGGGTCAGGAACCAGTCGAAGAGCGCCTGGTCACAGTCCGAGAACCACCCCTTGACCTCGCCGTACGCGGTGGGAGCGGGCATGTCCGGCTCGCCGTCGGAGGTGGTGACGGGAGCTTGCGAAACGTGCGACACGGAGTACAGCCTCCAGTGGAACGGCATCTGATCAACGCTGATACCCGGCCAGGTAGGCAGACCATAAACCGCCGGATGCCCGAATGACGAGACTCCCGTGCAGAGCGTTCGAATCCGGAGTCACCGCCACCCCAGATTACCCCTTTTGCTCGGTTTCACACCCGGGCTCGCGCCCCTAACCAGCCACGTGGCCGATTCCACCCTCCGGCAGCAACTCCCGCCGCCAATCCGGGAGTACGCCCCCACCCAGCTGCACGTTCCGCACCCCGCCGCCCACTGCCCGCGGCACCGACCGAGCTCTGCCGGCGTGGGGGGCACGGGGCCGGGCAGGGTTCGCAGGGGGCGTCAGGCCGGGTTGCGGCGGAGGCGCTGGGCGGCGGCGTTGCGCACCCGCCGGGTGCGGGCCGAGTCCGCGAGCAGGCTGAGCGCGTCGGAAGCCGTCAGCAGTCGGGCCGCGGTGCGCTGGCACCAGTCGGAGGCGGCGGTGAGCTCCGCCGCCGTCCACGTCTCGCCGCGGCCGATCGCCCTGAGCAGGGTCCACTCGCGCAGCCTGCGGACGGCGAAGACGCGGTCGCCGAGGGCGGCGGCCATGGCATCGGCCCAGGCGGGGAACGCCGCGTCGGCCAGGAGCTGGGTGGCGCGGCGGTCGAGGTGGGTGACCACCGCGCTCTCGGCCATCACGGGGTCCGGATCGCGCAGGACGGCGGCCACGGCGTCGGCCTCCGCCGCGATGCCCGCCGGGGCGGCACCCGAGGCGGCGGCGTCGGCCGACACCGCGGCTGCGGCTGTGGCCAGCGCGGCGAGGTGGCGGGTGTAGCGCCAGTGTTCGGGTGGCGTCGCCGCGTCGGCCGGGCGTATCAGGTCCTCGTGTGTCCCCATGCGGCCCATTCCACACGACCGGCGGCGGCCGCCGGTGCGCAGGGTGCCGCCGGACCGGCTCGGTGGGACGGGTCACACCACCGGCTCCGGCCCCGGCCCGGCGACACCCTCCTCCGGGAGCGGGGCCCCCGTCTCCAGCAGGGTCTTGAGGCTGGACGCGAGCATGGGCCAGGCCTCACCGCACATGCCGATCAGCGTGCCGCCGGGCTCGAAGCCCTCGTGACGGATCGTCAGGCGGGTGAGGGCGTCCCCGACCGGCTCGATCTCGTACGTCACCTTCGTACGCGGCTGCCCCGCCAGCTCGGCCCGCAGCTCCTCACCGACCCCGACGACGGCCGCCCACTCCTGCGTGAACGTGTGCCAGGTGTACGAAAGCCTGCGGTCCGGTACGCAGTCGAGGACCACCTGCTCGGGGTCGCTGGTCCGGGCTCCGCGCTCCACCCACGTCATCTGCGAGCCGACCGCCCAGTCGGTCTCGAAGCTCACGCCCCAGTACCGGCGGGTGAAGGCGGGGTCGGTCAGGGCCTCCCAGACCTGTGCGGGATCGGCCAGGACGTAGACGGTGTAGGTGATCACGCTGTCGTTCATGCCCCCATGCTGCGGGACCGGGGGCCGCGCACCCGGGATTTCCCCGGCGGCGGCCCGGCGGGGCCGCGCGGGGCAAGGAGCTCCTCTTCGGCGCTCCCGCTCCCCTACCGGCCCCTACCGGCCAAACTGACTTATTACCTTGTTACGCCGTCCCTGGTATGTTCGCGGCGCGGACTGTCGGGATGGAACCCGCCGGTCCGACCACGTGAAAAAGACCGGCCTCCGGCCGGGACAGAGGAGAGGCACGCACAGGCATGCGAGTGGCCGGCGCTTCCCGTCCGCGCAGGACTGCGGGCCCGGGCCGCCTGACCGGGGTCGACGCCGTCCGCGGACTCGCCGTCCTCGGCATGTTCGCCGTGCACGTCGGCCCGGGCCCCCGGCCCGAGGGCGCCGGCTACCTGGTCGTCGCGGCGGACGGACGGGCTCCCGCCCTGTTCACCCTCCTCGCCGGGTTCTCCCTGGCCCTCGCCCAGCGCAGTGGCGGCGGCACACCGGCGGAGACCTCCGGCAGCTGGACGCAGCGCCACCGCGCGCTGCTGACCCGCTGCGGGGTGCTGGCCGCGCTCGGGCTGGTGCTGGCCGCGCTGTGGCCGGGCATCCTGGTCATCCTCACGTTCTTCGCCGTGTACTTCCTCGCCGCCGAACCGTTCACCCGGCTCACCACCCCGGTCCTCACCGCCGTCGCCGGCACGTCCGTGGTGGTGGGCCCGCTGCTGTCGTACCTGCTGGGCCCGGTGTTCGGGTACGGCACCTCCGGGCGCGGCGCGGTTCCCGAGCCGTCCGCCCTGACCAGCTGGGACGGGCTGGGCCGGACGTTGCTGGAGCTGCTGCTGACCGGCGCCTACCCGCTGGCCACCTACTTGCCGTACGTCCTGGTCGGGCTGGCCCTCGGCCGGCTGTGCGACCTGCGGGAACGCCGGTCCGCCGCCCGGATGGCGCTGTGGGGCGCGGCCGCCGCGGTCGCCGGGTACGGCGTCGCCTGGCTGTGGGCCCACGCCCTGGGCGGCCGGGAGCGGCTGCTGTCGGTGATAGCGGAACGGCACCCGGAGGCGGCGGCCGCCGCCGACCCCGTGGGCGAGGTACTGGGCGGGCAGTACGGGGCCATACCCAGCACCTCCTGGGAGTGGCTGCTGGTGGCGGACCCCTACAGCCAGACCCCGTTGGAGACGATCGGCAACGCGGGCGTGGGCTGCGCGCTGATCGGTCTCTTCGTGCTCGCCGCACAGCGCCGCGCGGGCGTCCTGGTGCTGGGACCGCTGGCCCCGCTCGGGGCGATGGCGCTCAGCGCGTACGTCGTCCACGCTCTGGTGCTGGCCGGCCCGGCCCACGGCGCCGCCTCCTGGACCGCGCTGGCCGCGTTCGCCGGTGTGTCGGTCGCCGCCGCCTGGGGCTGGCAGCGGATCTGGGCGGACAGCCCGCTGCGCCGCGGCCCGCTGGAGCACGCGCTGCGGCTCGCCTCGCGGGGGCGCACGCCGGCGTGAGCCTCGGGCGTGGATCACCCGTACGCGTGACGGCTCGTGGATCGGCGAACCGCCCGTACGGCAAGCTGGACGCATGCAGCCGCGCCGAGCAACTCCGCCCCTGCCGTTGATCCTTGCCGCTGTGATGCTGACCGCCGGGTGCGTGACCGTGCGGCCGTCCGCACCCCCGGCCGCGGCCGGCCCGGAACCCGCCGCGGCCGAGGCCGCGATCAGGCAACCGGTCGTGGCGGGGCGCCCGTTGGCGCCGCTGCCGACGACGACACCGGCGACGACGCCGACGCCGGTGCCCCCGGCTCCGCCAACTCCTCCGTCCGCTGCGGAACCCGCCCCTCCCCCGCCGCCCGCCGACCGGCCGCGCCGAGCCGCGGACCGCCCTGCCGCACCGTCCAAGCCCAGGTCCTCCGCGAAGTCCGGGTCGACGGCCACGTCCGGTTCCACGCCGCGCAGGAGGGCGCCCGCGCAGACGCGTTCCGGGCCCGTACCGGGCCGCAGCTACGACATGGGACCCCTGTGCGAGGCGGCCAAGGGCACGGTCGCCCCTGAGATCGTCGCCCTGTGCCATTGAGGAGCCGGCTGGTGAGGGTGACGGGCGGGATGAACGCAACGGGCGCAACGGGCGCAACGGCCGGGACGGACAGGACGGACGGGATCGAGCCGCGGCGGCACGCGTGGCGGATCGACGCGGACGAGTACGCACGGCAGGAGCGCCGCCGGGGTCACCGTCACGCGTACCGGGAGCTGTTCGGCGAGCGGACCGCGCTGGTCGTGGTCGACATGGTGCGCTTCTTCGTGGCGGGGAACGGGTTCGGGCTGGGCATCGTGCCGCAGGTGCAGGCCCTCGCGCACGGGACGCGGTCGGCCGGCGGCACCGTGGCCTGGGTGCTGCCGGCCGTCGCCGCGCAGCCCACCCGGTGGGCGGTGGACTTCTACGGGCCCGACGTCGCCGAACGCTACCGGAGCGCCGGGGGCACGGGCGCGGTCACGGACCGGTTGTGGCCCGAGCTGGTGCCGGCTCCGGGGGATCCGGTGGTGGAGAAGAACGCCGCTTCCGCGTTCTTCCCGGGACGCTGCCCCCTGCCCGAGGTGCTCGACGGCCACGGTGTGGACACGGTGATCGTGTGCGGTCTGGTGACCAACGTGTGCGTGGAGGCCACCGTGCGGGACGCGGCGACGCTCGGCTACCGCGTGGTCCTGGCGGCCGACGCGTGCGCCACGCGCAGCGACGCCGCCCACAACGCCACCCTGGCGACGGTCTACCGCAGCTTCGGCGACGTCCGCCCCACGGCGGACATCCTCACCCTGCTGGCCGGCCGGCCGGGCTGATGCGGCTGCCGGGCATGGCGGGGCGGTCCGGGCGGTTATTCGGTGGAGGGGGCCGGTCCGGAAACCTACAGTGACCTGGCACCACGTCGTCGAGCAGGAGCCGTTCATGCGCACGCACTACCCCCGCACCCCGCACCTGCCGTGGTCACCGGGGACGACGGCGGACGACGTGCGGGCCGCCGGGCTCGTGGGACTCGCCGGGCGCGAGGTCGTCGTGACCGAGAAGCTCGACGGGGAGAACACCACCCTGTACGCGGACGGGCTGCACGCCCGCTCCCTCGACTCCGGCCACCACCCGTCGCGCGCCTGGGTCAAGGGCCTCCAGAGCCGGATCGGCGCGGGCATCCCCGCCGGATGGCGGGTGTGCGGGGAGAACCTGTACGCGCGGCACTCGATCCCGTACGAGGACCTCGACAGCTGGTTCTACGGCTTCTCGGTGTGGGACGGCGAGCGGTGCCTGGACTGGGACCGCACGGTGCGCTTCCTGCACGGTCTCGGGGTCCCCGTCCCGCGCGTGCTGTGGCGGGGCGTCTTCGACGAGCGCGCGTTGCGCGGGCTGCGCGTCGACACCGCGCGCCAGGAGGGCTACGTCGTACGGACGGCGGACGGTTTCGCCCGCGCGGACTTCGGGCGGTGCGTGGCCAAGTGGGTCCGCGGCGGCCACGTGCAGACCGACACCCACTGGATGTACGCCCCCGTGGTACCGAACGGGCTCGGCCCGCAGGCCGCCCTGTGGGCGGTGCGGTCGGGCGCCGAGCCCGATGCGGCCGGGCTGGCGGCCGCCCTCGACCTCCGGACCGGGCCCGAACAGGGGCCGGAACCGGGCTTTGCCCCCGCTCCGGCTTCGGGTGGCGGCGGCGTCGATCCGGTCGTCGCCGAGGTGACGGGCCGGCTCGACGCGCTGGGCCGCACCGGGGACGCCCGGCTGGCCGGCGTCCTCGCGGCCGTACTGCACCGTACCCCGCGGACGCGGGTCGCGGCGCGGCTGGCGGCGGGGCCGCTCGGGATGCCACTGGCGCGCCGGGTCGCCGACCTGGTCGGGCTGTACCCCCGGCTGCGGCGACCGTTCCCGGACGAGCTGCGTCGGGCCGGGCTGGTCCGGATGGCCTCCGCGGCCGATCTCGGGGTGCTGCACGCGCTCGCCGCCACCGTCGGGGCCGGGACCGGGGCCGCCGGAGGTTCGGTGGACGCCGAGGCGCGGGACTGCGTGGAGTGGTCGGCGCTGCTCGCGCAGGAGGAGGGGTTGTTCGGACCGGATGCGCTCGGCCCGCTGCGGGCCGGGCTGCGGACGGCTCTGGTGGACCTGGACGCGGACGCTGCGGACCGCTGCTGGGCCGAGGCCCGCGAGGCCTTCGCGCGGGGTCGGATATCCACCGCCGAGGAGGCCGTGGCCGCGACCTGGCGCTGGCGGGACGGCGGCCACCCGCAGCTGGTGCAGCTCTGCGGCCCGTCGGGCAGCGGGAAGAGCACGTACGCCCGGAGCCTGCCGGACGTGACCGCATACATCAGTCTGGACGACCTGCGTGCCGCCCGGGGTTCCCGGGCCGACCAGCGTGCCAACGCGGACGTGCTGCGCGAGGGCCTGGACCGGCTGAACGCGGCGCTGGCCGACGGCGGCACCGTCGTCTGGGACGCCACCTGCCTCACCGCGCAGCAGCGGGGGCTGGTCGGCGCGGTCGCCGCCCGCCGCGACGCCCTGGTGACCCACGCGGTGGTGCTGGTGGAGGAGGCGGAGCTGCTCCGGCGCAACGCCGTACGCCCCCACCCGGTGCCGCCCCAGGTGCTGGCCTCCCAACTGCACCGGTTCAGCCCGCCGTATCCGGGAGACGGGCAGGCCCACCGCATCCGGTACATCGGCGCGGACGGCACCCTCCAGGACACCGCCGGAACCCTCGACGCGACGGGCGGGGAGTGGACGGGGACTGCTGATGCGCACCAGTGAACAGCTCTACCACCAGGTCCGCTGGGACCCCCGGTTCGACCCGGCGCGGTTCGTGCTCGGGCTGCACCAGCGCGGGGCACCGCCGAAGCGGATCCCGCTCCCCGCGTTCGTGCCCGGCGGGGACATCCCCTGGCACCGGGTGCTGTTCGTCGAGGCGGACGGCGTGCTCGTCTGGGACCGGGCCAGCGGCCTGGACCTCATCGACTCCACGCGGGCCGGGCGGGTCCGCGCCCCGCGCCTCCTGCGGGCCCCGTTCTTCACCGCCTCCACCCCGCACGCGTGGGATCCGGCCGACGGCGCCTGGCGGCCCACCGGGACCGCCCCGCCGGGGGCGCCGGATCTGCGGGCGGATCCGGGAGCGGGGCCCGGGACGGGGATCGAGGGGGCCGGTCCGGGGCGGGTGCGGTTGCTGACCTGGAACACGCTGTGGGACCGGTACGACGCCGCGCACATCGCCACCGCCCGGCGCAGGCCGCTGCTGCTCGCCGCGCTGGAAGCCGCCGACGCCGACGTCATCGCGCTCCAGGAGGTCGAGCCGGAGCTGCTCGGCATGCTGCTGGCACAGCCGTGGGTGCGGGCCGGGTACACGGTCGGGACCGACCCGGCCGGCAAGGACGTCGCCACGAGCGGGCTGCTCCTGCTCAGCCGGCTGCCGGTGGCCGAGGCCGGGCTGCACCTGCTGGGACCGTACAAGGCGGTCGCAGCGGTGACGGTGCACACGGCCGGCGGTCCGCTCGTCGTGGCCGGCGTCCACCTGACGAGCGATCACACCGAGAACGGGGCCGAGCGGCGCAACACCGAACTGGCCCGCACGTACGAAGGGCTGAACGGCATCGACGCCGACGTGGCGCTCCTCGGCGACTTCAACGACGGCCGCGGCGGGCCGGACGGGCCCGCCGCCGTGCTCGGCATGCGGGACGCGTGGACCGAGGTGCACGGGCCGCAGGACGCCACGCCGACCTTCGACCCGCTCGCCAATCCGCTGGCCGCGGTGGGCTCGCTGTCGGGGCGTCCCGGCCGGCTGGACCGCATCCTGCTGCGGTCGGTGAGCGCGGAGGTGCGCCGGGCGGTGCTGCGGGGGGATTCGCCCGCTGCGGCGGACGGCCTGTTCGTCTCCGACCACTACGGGGTGGAGGCCGTGCTGGACTTCGTGGGAGGAGACGCCGGGGCCGCCGCGGCCGCGGCCGGCACCACCGCCGCGGCCGGCACCGCCACGGCCAGCACCTTCGGCGCGGTCGGCACCGTCGGCGGCGCGGGCGCGCGGGGTGCCCGGCTCGATGTGCCGGCGACCGCGCACACGGCCGTGGCGTGGCTGCCCCCGCACCACGCCGCGGTCGAGGAGCTGCGGCGGGACCACGACCCGGCGGCCGGCCGCTGGCCCGCGCACGTGAACCTGCTGTTCGGCTTCGTACCCGAGTCCTCCTTCGAGGAGGCGCTGCCGGTGCTGGCCGAGGCGGCCGCGGCGACGGACCCGTTCGCGGTGCGGCTGGCGGGCGTGCACAGCTTCGGGCGCCGGGAGGACGCCGTGCTCTGGCTGGACCCGGCCGCCGCCGGCGAGGCGCCGTGGCAGGAGCTGCGGCGGGAGCTGGCCGCGCGGTTCCCCGGCTGCCGGGGGCGCGGCGAGGGGTACACCCCGCACCTGACGCTGGGCCGCAGTACGGATCCGCAGCGCGCGCTGGCGGAGTTCACGGAGCGGCTGGGCGGCGCCGGGGCCGCGTTTCCGGCCCGGGTCGGGGAGCTGGCCGTGCTCTCGCGGCGCGGGGACGAGCCGATGCGGGTGCGGGCGGTGGTGGAGCTCGGGACGGGTGCGGTGCGGTGGAACGCGGAGCAGCCTGCGCCGGGGTCCGGGCCGTGGCCGTGGCCGTGGTCGACTGACGGGACGGCTGAGGGGCCGACTGACGCCGGTCGCGACCGTGCGGCGGAGACGGTCACCGAGCGCCTTGCGCGTGCCTTGGCCGACGGGGTGGTCCACGTCGTCGGATCCCGCCGCATGGGCTGCGCCCTGCCGGGGGCGGACCTGGACCTGGTCGCGGCGCTGCCCGGCACGGTCGACATGGCGGACGTCAGGGCCCGGGTAGCGGCAGCCCTGCCGCAGGCCGCCGACCGGATCCGGGAGGTGAGGGGCGCCAGGGTGCCGGGGCTGCGGTTGGGCGTCGACGGGCTGGACGTGGACCTCGTGGTCGTCGCCACGGGGACGGTGGATCCGGCCCGGGCGGTGCAGCGGCGGGAGGAGCTCGGGGAGGCGGCGGCGATCGCTCTGAGAGCGGTCAGCGACGCCGACGCGGTGCGCGGCTTCGTCGGCGCCGACGGGCCCCGGCAGGCGGCGTTCGCGGAACTCGCGCGCCAGGTCAAGGCCTGGGCGCGGGTCCGCGGCCTGGACTCGGCGCCGTTCGGTGGGTTGCCGGGGCTGGCCTGGGCGGTGTTGGCGGCACGGACGGTCCGCGAAGCCGCCGACCTGTCCCCCGCGGAACTGCTCCGGGCGTTCTTCGCCACCTGGGCCGCCTGGGACTGGCGCACGCCGGTCGGGCTGGTGTCCGAGGCACCGGGCGCGGACTCGGTCACGGACCGGGGCGCGGAGTCCGTGACGGTCCTCACCCCGTCCTCCCCGGTCCGCAGTTGCACGGCCCAGGTGGGGCCCGGCCTGCACGACCTGCTCGGGCAGGAGCTGTACCGGGCCTGGGAGCTTCTGGAATCCGGTGCCGACCTCTGCTCCGGCCCCGGGGGCGGGCTTCTCGTACCGCCGCCGTTGCACCGCCGGCACGCCGCCTGGGCCGTGGTGGGCGTACGGGGTGACACGCCGCGGGAGTTCGAGGAAACGCTGGGGCGGGCCCGCGGCCGGATGCGGGCGCTGCTCGGGGCCCTGGACGAGGCGGGGATCCGGGACGCGCACGCCTGGCCGCGCCCCTTCACGTCCTCCTCCTGTTCGGCGCAGTACGCGATCGGCCTCGGCGGCCGGCGTCCGGACGCGGCCCGGCTGTCGGCCGTGACGGCCCCGTGGTGCGCGTCCCTGCCGGGGGTCGAGGTCCACCTGACCCGCTGCGGTTCGGTGCCCACCCTGCCCTGACGGGCGGGGTGCGGAGTCCGGTCCGGGTGCGCCGCCCGGATCCTCCGGGTGGGATCAGAGAGTGATGATGATCTTGCCGGCTGTGTGGCCCTGTTGGTTGAGGTCGAAGGCGGCGGCCAGTTCAGTGAGGGGGAACGTCTCGGCCACCGTCACCTTCAGCTGCCCTTTGTCGGCGAGTCGGCCCAGTTCGGCGAGGTCGCTGCCGAGCGGCCGCACCCACATCCACTGGCCGCCCGCCCCCAGCACCGTGTGGTCCGCGATGGACGCGTGGCGGCCGTTCTGCGCGAGGACCGCCGTGGTGACGTCCAGGACCCCGCCGACGAAGTCCGCGCCCACCGTGACGCCGTCGGGGGCGAGCCCCCGGATCCGGTCCACGAGGCCCTCGCCGTATTCGACGGGCTCGCAGCCGAGCTCGCGCAGCCGGTCGTGGTTGCGGGGGGAGGCGGTGCCGATGACCCGGGCGCCCAGGGCCCGGGCGATCTGAACGCCGAAGGAGCCGACGCCGCCCGCCGCCCCGTGGACGAGGACGGTGTCGTCCTCGCCCGTGCCGAGCCGGGTGAGCAGCTGGTAGGCCGTCAGTCCGGCCAGGGGGAGCCCGGCCGCCTCCTGCCAGCTGAGCGAGGCCGGCTTGGCCGCGAGGGCCCGTACGGGGACGCTGACGTACTCGGCGAAGGTCCCGCCGTGTACGTAGTCCTTGCGGGCGTACGCCATCACCTCGTCGCCGACCGCGAACTCGGGGACGTCGATGCCGACGCGCTCGACGGTCCCGGAGACGTCCCAGCCGGGGACGACCGGGAACATGACGTCCATCAGGCCGTCGAGCCCACCCGCCATGATCTTCCAGTCGACGGGGTTGACCCCCGCGCACCTGACCTTGACGAGGACCTCGCCGGGAGCGACCTTCGGCAGCGGGAGCCGGGTCTCGGAGAGCACCTCCGTCCCGCCGTACCCGTCGTACGCCATCGCCCGCATGGTGTCCTGGGACATCTCTCCGGCCTCTCCGTGAGCCAGCAGCCTTGATCGGTTCCTCATCCCACCACGAAAGGCCGCTCCCACCGCGTCAGGCCACGCCTCACTCGTACTCCGTGCCGCCCTTGCGCGTCAGGTACGCCGGGCTGACCGCCTTGGCGATGGCCCGGCCGCCCACGACCGGGCTGTACCGCTCGACGGCCGGGCGGATGACGACGCCCTCCCGGAGGTGGGCCTCGCGGCCCGAGACGGTTTCGCGGCCGCTCGCCCGCTCCAGGACCGTTTCGAGGTCGTACGGGCCCTCGTACAGCCGCGGTACGAGCGGCAGCTCGCCGTCCGCGAGGAGCTCCGCCGGGTCCAGCCAGCGCACCTGCCCGTCGATCTCGGCCGACACGTCGAAGACGGCGTACCCGGGAGGCGCGTCGGCGGCGCGCGCGTCCGTCCCGTACGCCAGGTCCTGGACGCCCGCCCCGTACACCTCGCCGAAGACGCCGATCCGGGTCGCGCCCAGCCGGGCGGCCAGTTTGGCGGCCACCTCGGGGACGCCGTGGCCCCGGACGGCCCGCCAGTAGAGGTTGCGCTCGTCCTCCTTGAGCGCGAGGCCCTTG
This sequence comes from Streptomyces sp. NPDC127106, assembly GCF_042677605.1. Classification (NCBI taxonomy): domain Bacteria; kingdom Bacillati; phylum Actinomycetota; class Actinomycetes; order Kitasatosporales; family Streptomycetaceae; genus Streptomyces; species Streptomyces sp. NPDC127106. The sequence goes on from NZ_JBHXTC010000002.1 coordinate 26,637, forward strand.
GAGCCGAAGCCCTTGGAGGAGACGAGGACGCGCCCGTCGTCGGCGACGTACGTCATCAGGCAGGCCGTACCGTGCAGCTTCTCCGTGAGGACGACCGGCTCGCCGGGCTCGAAGATGTGCGGGTAGCGCTGGAGGTTCTCGACGTCGACCCACGGCAGCAGGTCGGCGGCGGCCTCGACGTCTCCGCTCATGGTGGTGGGGATCGGCGGGACCCATTTGGTGATGCCGAGCCGCTCCGCGAAGTCCGTGCCCTCCTCGGCGGCCCGCGCCAGGTCCACACCGGCCAGCGCCCGCGGCCGGCAGACCAGGCCCTGCGAGAGTTCGCCGCGCAGACGGACCGCCTTGACCCGGTCGGAGCCGGAGCCGGCGAGCCGACCCGTCAGGCCGAGCTCCTCGATCAAGGCCGCGGGCAGGACGGCCTGTTCGGGTATGTAGAGCGCGAACTCACCGGTGCGGTAGACCCCCTTGGCCACGACGGCGCGGTAGAGGCCCACCTGGGCCAGCTCCAGCGCATCGGCGTTGGGGTGCTCGTGGACGGTCAGTTCTTCTACGGTGACCCGCAAGGTGGACATGGGCGGCTCCTCGGACGGAGGCGAACAGGACAACGCCACTGTCCGACGGGACATTTCCGCTGGTCCAGCCGATTTCTCGGTGCTAGCCTGCCCGGCTCCCGCCGCCGGACGGTGCGTCAGGTTCCGAACGCGGCCCGGGTGGCCGGTCCGTAGACGCCCGTGGGGTCGCCCTTGACGTCCCGGTCGCGCTGGAGCTGTGCCACGCCGCGCTTGGTCTGGCCGTCGTAGATGCCGGTGACGTGCACGTACGTGAACCCCTGTGCGTACAGGCGCTGTTGCAGGGCGGTCACCTCCGGCCCGCGGTCTCCCATACGCAGCGTGTCGTACTGCCCCGGCTGCGTCGCCGCCGATGTGCTGGGCGTGGGCGGCAGCTTCTCCGAGGGGCTCGCGGACGGGCTCGACGAGGCCGACGGGGTCGCGGTGTCCCGGGCGGACGGGGTCGCCGAGGTACTGCCGCCGGCGCCGTGGTTGCTGCCCGGGAGCACCGGGACGGACAGGTCGGGCCGCCGCACGGAACGCTCGGATTCCGGTTCGGAGTCGCCGGGCCACAGCACCAGGACGCCGGCCGCGCCGAGCAGGAGCAGGGAGCCCGCCGCCCACGGAAGCCGGCTGCCGCGCCCCCGCCGGCGCTCGTCCGGGCGCCCGTGGCGGGAGTGCCGACGGCCGGACCGGGCGGCCGCGGGCGTGACGGCCTCGGGTTCGGGGGCGTCGTCGGGCTCCGCGTGGCCGTGCGCGGACCAGGAGGCGTCGAACGCGGCCGCGGCCGGCCCGGACTCCGGCCACGGCCCGGACTCCGGCCAGGCAGGCGGGGCCGGGTCGGCCTCGGCGGCCGGGTGGACCGGGTCGGCCTCGGGAGCCGGGTGGGCCGCGTGGGCCGGGGCGAACGCGGGGTCCTCGGGGGCGGGCCCGCTGTCATCGGGGTGGTGGGACACGGTGGTCTCCCGGGACGGGGGCGGGGATCCTCGCGGCGGTGCGGTACCGCCCGCCGGGATCCGGCGCCCCGTGCCGGTCAGGCCTCGCGCCGCCGCGCGGCCGGGACCGGGGCCGGCACCGCCGCGGCGGTGGCCGGGAGGCCGGCGGCGCGGGTCGTCGCCGGGACACGCGGGAAGCGAACCGGTAGGGGCATCTGCTCTGTCTCCGATGTGCGACTCGTACGGTGGTCCTCTTGTCTGCCTGACCGGCGCACTCTTGCCGCCCGGGGCGGGTGCGGTCAAGCCTCCTGTCCGAACTGCCCCATCCGTCCGGCACACCGGACCCCTACCGACAAGTATTCGAAGGCCGCACCCGGACGAGTGAGCCGGGCCGCCCGGTCGGCCCTGCGGTGCGGCATCGTGGTCGAATGCAGCTACGCCGGGCCCTGCCCCTGTCCCTCGTCGCGCTGCTCGCGAGCGCCGGCTGTGCCTCGACGGGCTCGCCCCCGGCTCCGCCCGCGCCGCGCGGTCCGCTGCCGGCGCGTACGTCCGTACCGTCCGCCGGGGCCCAGGTGACACCGCGCGGGCCGTCCCCCGCCGCACAGCCGCCCCGACCGACGCCCGCCGCGGCCCCGCCGCCGCAGTCCCGACCGCAGCCGACGCAGCGGGAGCCGGAACCGGCACCCGAGCGGGCGCCCGTCGCGGCGGAGGCCACGGCCCCGGCCAGGGCCGCGGGACGGGCGTCCGCCGCACGGCCCGTGAAGCCGGCCGCGCCCCGGCGGGCTCACCCACCGGGCCGCACCCTGCGGCAGCAGCACTCCCCCGCACCGGTACCGGATCCGGCGCCGGGCCCGGCCTCCGACGGCGAGGAACCGTGCGCGGCGGCGGAGGGCGTCGTACCGCCGTCGATCGTGGACCTGTGCATGCGGCAGTACGGGCGCTGACCGGGCCCCGCTCAGGAGGCGGACGTACGGCGGGCGCGGACGGCCGCGCAGCGCCGGACGGTGTTCCGGCGGGCGGTGCGCAGGCGGCGCATCGTGGTGTGGCCGCGCCGCCGCCACTCGCCGCGGGGCAGGGCGGCCCGCTGGCCCCCGCTGGTGATGAGGGCGTTGACCGGGGCGTGCGGGTCGGCGGCCATGCCCTTGGCCACGAGGACGCCGACCACGAGCGGGAGCAGCGCCACGGCCAGGGCCGAACCGGCCACCGTGACGTGCTGCAGGCGCGGGCGGGGGGAGCTGGGCGGGCAGTGCGCGCCGCGCGGGGCGTCGGAGGTCATGACCCCATTCGACCAGCGGCGGGCCGTCCGGGAATCGGCGCGGATACTCAGGTGGTTGGCCGTGACGTACTCATGCGGCGTACTCAGGAAGGGCGGTCGACGGTGGCCTCTCCCGGGCAGGGGTTCGAGCCGGCGACGGGCGACGGTCCACCGGTGCCGGCCACCGCCGCGCGGGCGGGCGAGGTGCGCACGGCCTACGAGGGGCTGCTGCAGATCCGGCGCGTCCTGGGTGGCGCGGCGGTGCCCGCGGCGTGGGAACTGCGGCAGATGCCGCGCGCGGTGGCCCTCGCGCTGGAGGCGGCCGGCCTGCCCTCGTCCGCGGTGGACGCGGAGGGCCGGCGGACGCGGACCGGGTACCGGGTGGCGCCCGGTACGCCGCCGGGCGGCCGGGTCGAGGTGACCTGGGTCGGCCCGCCGGGCGGCGGCGCGGCCCTGGCGGAGCAGGAACGGCTGGGGGCCTGCGCGGCGGCGCTGGAGGCGCTGGGCTGGGTCTGCCTCCTGTACCGCGGCCCGCGCGGGCGCCGCTTCCTGGAGGTCGAGCCCCCGCCCTGACCGCCGCTCAGCAGTACCGCTCAGCAGTACCGCTCGGCGAGTGCCGCGACCGTGTCGGCGAGGGCACGGCGCAGTTCGGGCGGCCCGAGGACCTCGGCCTCGGTGCCGAGCCGCAGCAGGTCGCCGACGGCCACCGAGCGCACCTCGACGGACAGGCGGACCAGGACCCAGCCGTCGGGGTCGGCCGGGTCGACGGGCTCCGCGTCGGCGAGGGCGCGGGCGCCGGCCGCCCCGAACTGCAGGGGGAGCAGGCGCCGGCCCCGCGGGGAGAGCCGGACGAGGGCGGTCTGGTGGTGGAGGGCGTCGTTCAGGCGGCGGGCGGACTCCTCCCAGTACGCCGCGAGGTCGAAGCCCGCCGGGCGTTCGAAGCCTTCGGGGACGGTGTCGACGTCCTGGAACCGCGACACGCGGTAGGTGCGTACGCGGATCCCGCGGGTGTCACCGGTGCCGGCAGCAGCACCCGCACCGGCACCGGCACCGGCCCCGGCCCCGGCCCCGGAGGCCACGAGGTACCAGATGCCGCCCTTGAGGACGAGCCCGAGGGGGTGCAGGGCGCGGCCGGTGCGCTCCTCTCCGTTCCAGCGGCGGTAGCCGACGACCAGGACGCGCTGGTCCCAGACGGCCTGGGCGATCCGCGCCAGGTGCGGGACGGGGTCGGCGTCCCGGAACCAGGCGGTGGCGTCGAGGTGGAAGCGGCCTTCGAGCCGCCGGGCCCGGTCGGCGAGTGCGGCGGGCAGGGCGGCCTGGAGCTTCAGCCGGGCGGCGGCCAGGTCGGCGCCGAGGCCGAGGTCCTGCGCGGGGCCGGGCGTGCCGGCGAGGAAGAGGGAGTCGGCCTCGGTGTCGGTGAGGCCGGTGAGGCGGGTGCGGTAGCCGTCCATCAGCCGGTAGCCGCCGGCGGGTCCGCGGTCGGCGTGGACCGGGACGCCGGAGGCGCCGAGGGCCTCGATGTCCCGGTAGACGGTGCGGACCGAGACTTCGAGTGCGGCGGCGAGTTCGGGGGCGGTCATCCGGCCGCGGTTCTGCAGCAGCAGGAGGAGGGACAGGAGGCGGTCGGCGCGCATGGGGCCATTGTCCGCAGCCTGTCGGGGATACCTGACAGAGGGTGTCAGGTATCCCCGACAGGCTGTTCCCCGTGCCGGGCGGGGACTGGACCCGCCCGGCTTCGAGCACCGGGAGGTACCCCATGTCCGTCCGCACCACCGGCCGTTTCACGTTCGCCGACTGGGAGGAGCAGCCGGTCGGCCCGGCCGGCTCCGTTCCGCGGATCGCCCGCTCCACGGTGGTGAACTCGTTCACCGGCGGGATCGAGGCGGAGGCGACGACCTGCTCCTACACGCTCACGTACACCGGGGAGGACGTCGGCTCGTACACGGGCCTGGAGCTGCTGTCCGGTGCCGTCGACGGCCGCGAGGGGGCCTTCGTCCTGAAGGAGCACGGCTCGTTCGACGCCGGCGGCACCCGGTGCAGCTTCGAGGTGGTGCCGGGCTCGGGGACGGGCGAGCTCGCCGGGCTGTCGGGGTCGGGTGCGTTCGAGTACCGCCACGGCGACACCTCGGTGGAGTACGTCCTCACCTACGACCTGTGAGGACGTGGGTGAGGACGTACTCCCCCCGCTACGGCGCGCCGAAGGTCAGCGTGAGCTGCGGCGTCCCCTCGTTGGCCTGGGCCTCGGAGGACCACAGCCACAGGGCGTCCGCGCCGGTGCCGGTCAGCGCGAGGCTGTAGCCGGTGCCCAGCGCCGCCCCGACGGCGGCGGTGGACAGCGTGGTGGTGTGCACCGCGGAGCCGTCGGGGATGCCGGCGAAGCTGCCGACGGCTGGGCCGCCGAGGGCGGGCCGGTTGTTGTACGTGGTCCCGCTCTCGGTCCAGGCTCCGGTGACCGGGACCACCGACACCGTGTCGGCGGTGCCGGCTCCGCTCATCGTGCTGGTCTTCACGGAGAGCACCGCCGACTTCAAGGCCGTGCCCGCCGGTGCGGCGGGCAGGTCGAAGCGCAGGTGGCTCTGGTACAGCGGGGTGCCGCGCACGGCGAGGGACCCGGACGCACCGTAGTTGCCGTCCGGGGCGCCGGCGTTCGCGTACGTATCCTCGGCGGCGGTCACCCGGACGACGGTGTCGGCGGGGACGGTCGCCAGGGCGTGGTGGTTCTGGACCTGCGCCGGGCTCAGCACGCTGCCGTAGACGGCGGTCTCGTCGAGCTGGCCGGCCCAGAACTCGCTCGTCGGGCGGTTCGGCCAGCCGCCGAGGCTGTCGCCGCCGGCGTGCCAGTAGCCGGCGTAGTTCTCGTGCGTGGTGACGGCGAGCGTGCCCCGCTGTACGCCGTCGACGTACAGGGCCATGCCACCGGGGCCCTGGGTGGCGACGACGTGGTGCCACCTGTTGTCGTTGTAGGCGGCGGGGGTGGTGATGGTGCGGGTGGCGCCGGTGTAGACGCCGTAGACGAGGCGCCCGTCGTTGGTCATGTAGACGTGCTTGTCGTACTGGTTGCTGCCGCGGGCCTGGTTGTTGCCGAAGCCGACGAGCTTGCCGCCCCGGGTGGTGCCGGTCTTGAACCAGGTCTCCACGGAGTAGCTGCTGCCCACGGTCTGGCGCCGGTCCCCGTAGATGCGGGTGTCGGTGCCGTTGAAGCCGATCGCCGTGCCCCCGCCCGAGACCGCCGCCGGGGTCTGGCGCAGGGACGGGGCATTGTGGTGCACGCCGTTCTGGTTGCCGCCGGTCGAGGAGTCGGCGGCGTACGGCAGGACGGTGTCGTCGTGGCGCCAGTACAGCTGGGCACCGTCGGAGCGGACTCGGTCGGCGTAGGCGTCGGCCGAGTGCGGCACGGTCACGGTCGCGGACGCGGACAGGGCGCTGGTGTTGCCGGCCGCGTCGGTGGCACTGACCCGGTACGTGTACGTCTGGCCGGGTGTGACGGTGGTGTCGGTCCAGGAGGCCTGCGGACGCTTGAAGAACAGCGAGTCGGCGGTGACGGTGGCGATCGGGGCGGCCGCGCCGCCCCGGTGGATCCGGTAGGTGAGAGTGCTGTCGTCCAGGTCGAGGCTGGTGCGCCAGCGCACCTGCACCTCGCCGGGCCGGAAGCTCGCCGCGCTCGCGAGGGGGGTGGTGGGCGCGCCGGTGTCCCCGGTGGAGGCGAAGCGGGTCAGGCTCTGCTGTGCGGCCCCGTTGACCGTGGTGAACTCGCCGCCGACCCACAGGTACTGGACGTCGCCCCGGGAGCCGACCGCCATCACGCGCGGGCCGATGCCCTCGCCGATGCCGTCATTGGTGTCGGGGGCCCAGCCCAGCTTGCCGGTGCCGGTGGTCGGCTGGGCGAGCAGGTGGTGGCGCTGCCCGTCGGGGAACTCGCCGACGCCGGAGCAGTCGTGCGCGTGCGAGGCACTGTAGAGCACGTTCTGGTGGGGGAGCACGGCCTGGGTGGCGCCGAGGCAGGTGTCGCGCCAGCGCTGACCGAAGTCGGACAGGTCGAGTGCGATCCGGCCGTCGAAGACGCCGCCGCCCGTTCCCTCGTTGGCGGTGTAGAAGCCGGTCGCGTCGGTCGCGATGTCCTTGACGACGGAGTTGGTCTCGATGAAGTTCGGGTACGCCCTGGTGAGCGCGCCGCTGGCGGCGTCGACGACGGCCAGGGCGTGGCTGTTCGTGCCGTTGACGGTGAAGAAGTCGCCGCCGAGGACGACGCCCCGGCCGTCCGGGGTGACCTCGACGGCCCGGCCCGGCTCGTCCGCGTCGGCCCTGAAGGGCCTCAGTGCGCCGTCGGAGGCGGCGACGGCGGCGAACCGCTCGCGCGGCTGTCCGGCGACGGTCAGGAAGTCGCCGCCCGCGTAGACGGTGTCGCCGGTGACGGCCAGGGCTCGTACGGTCGCCGCGAAGGCGGGGCGGAAGGACGTCTTCACCGTGCAGGTGGCCACGTCGACGGCGGCGAGGCTGGAGACCGGGGTGCCGTTGACCGCCCCGAAGTAGCCGCCCGCGTAGAGGGTCTTCTTGTCCGGCGAGAGGGCGAGGGCGCGGACGGTGGCGGTGCCCGAGCCGATGGTGAAGGACAGCCGGCAGGAGGTCGGGGCGCCGGTCGCCGCATCGAGCGCGACGAAGTTCACGGCGGGCTGCTCGGCACCGGCACCGCCCTCGGGCGGCCGTACGGCGGAGAAGGTGCCGCCGACGAAGACGGTGCCGCCGGCTTCGGCGAGGGCCCAGACGACGCCGTCGGGCTGCCAGGTCGGCAGCGCGTCGGCGGTGAAGGCCACGGGTGGGGTGACGGCCGCCGCCTGCGGGAGGAGGCCGAGACCGACCCCCGCGGCGGTCCCGGCCAGGGACAGGGCGAGCGCGCCCGCCAGCCCTCTGGATCTGCGCATGAGGCCCCCAGTTCGGTGTGCGTCCGATCGGTGTGCGCGGTGCTGTGCGCGGTGCGGTGGCGGCCGGAACCGGCGCCGCCCCGCCCCGGCCGTGCGTACGGGCGCACCCTAGGCCGATTCGCCGGTCCGTTCAGCAGACTTGGCGTATTGGATGCGAAATTGCTCGGCGGTGACGAGGGCGACGGGACGGCGACGGCGCCGACCGGGTCAGGGGGTCGGCAGGGGGCGGCAGAGCAGGGCGGCCGGGGACGGGCGGGAGGCGACGCGGGTGGTGAAGGCGATGCCGGCGGCGTACTCGGAGGGCAGGCACTGGCCCTTGTAGTGGCCGGACGCGTAGTCACCGCCGGGGCCGCCCGCCGGGCGGTCGTCTCCGCGGTCGAACCAGACCGTGCGTCCCCCGCCGGCCGGCAGGGCGGTGCGGGCCGGTGCGCACAGCGCCGCCGAGACCCGCTGGCCGCGCAGACCGTAGCCGATCAGGAACCCTCCGGCCGGGCACTGGAACTTGGTGTACCCGGTCGCCCAGTCGCCGCCCGCCGGGACGTGGGACTCGTCGCGGACCACGGCGTGCGCACCGCCCGGGGCGCGCAGGTCCGCATCGCTGCACAGGCCGCGGCCACCGGTGTGGGACAGGCCGGCCAGGCGGGAGCCGTCGGGGCAGACCGCCTTGCGGGCTCCGCTGTCCCAGTCGCCGCCGGCCCGGGTCAGCAGGGAGGCGTTGTGGTCGCGGTGGTCGGTGGTCAGCTGGTGCCAGCCGGGCACGGCGGGCACGGTTCCGGTGCGCCCGGGGGCGGTGGCGAGCGCGTTCCACGGCGCGGTGCGCCAGTCGGCGGCGTCGAGCACTCCGGAGCGGTGGCCCGCGGCGTCGTAGCGGAGGATGGCCCAGGTGTCACCGCCGGGGGTGCCCTGGGCGGTGGTGCTCCAGCCGACCAGGGGCCAGTACGCGAAGTCGGCGTCGGCGGTGGCCAGCTGGCCGGTGAGGCGGGGGAACCAGGCGCGCGGGCGCTCGCCCGTCTCGTCGGCTCCGTGCCGAACTCGCTGATCCAGACGGGTGCGGTGAAGTGCGTGCCGGTCTCGGCGGAGACGTAGAGGGCCTGCTCGTACACGGCCTTCTCCAGCTCGGCGCGGCTCAGGTCCTGGTAGCGCGGGTCGCTGGTCTCGCCCAGGCCGGTCGCGCCGCTGTGCCGGGGGCCCGTGTAGCCGTAGAAGTGGGCCGAGTACACGAGCTTGTTCGAGACGACGAGCGTGTGGGAGAGGGTGCGGACGGGGGTGAGGGTGGGGCGGCCGTGCGGGAAGCCGTTCACGGGGATGCCGGTCCAGTTGATCCCCTCGACCACGATGAGCAGGTTCGGGTTGGCCTCGGTGAGGATCCGGTCGCCGGCCTCCTGGGCGGCGGCGTGCCAGTCGTGGTTGTCGCCGAGGCCCCAGTTGGGGTCGTCGAAGGTGTCACGGCGGACCTCGTTGTAGAGGTCGGCGCCGACCACCCGCGGGTTGTCGCGGTAGCGGCGGGCCAGGAACACCCAGTCGTCGGCCCATTGGGCGGTGGTGCGGCCGCTGTTCCAGCGCTCGTTGCCGTCGAGGCCGCAGCACCAGCGGGTGGTGACGGTGTGGTTGTTGAGGATGACCGCGAAGCCGGCGTCGGTGAGTGCGGCGACGACGGCGTCGAACACCTGGAGCGGCGTCCGCCCCCGCAGGGAGGGGTTGGCGGCGACCGCCGCGTCGGGGACGTGCTCGGACGTGCGGAGCATCTCGTTGGAGAAGGGCAGCCGGATGCTGTTGAGCCCGAGGGCGCGGAAGTCCGCCAGCAGGGTCGGTAGGGGCACCCGGTCCAGGCCCAGCGGGATGCCGTGCGCGGTCTGGCCGGCGTGGTGGTTGGCGGGGTCGGTGCGGTCGCCGGTGCCGGTCCAGGAGCCCTGGGCGCCGTCCCAGTTGCCGGAGCGCAGGCGGAAGCGGTTGCCGTGGGCGTCGACGATGAAGCGGCCCCGGGTGGACAGCGGCGGCGTCCAGCCCTCGGCCGGGGCCTCCACCGTGGCCCGCGCCCCCTCCGCTGCCCCGGCCTCCTCCGCTGCCCTGGCCTGCTGCGCCGCCGGGGCCGCCGGAGCGGCGGCGGCCGCGGTCGGAGCGGCGGCGGCCGGCAGGGCCGGAGCCAGCAGCAGGAGGGTCGTGAGCAAGGGACGCACGAGGCTCTTCATCGGGCTCCCGCCGGGTCGGGCCACCCGGGCGGGCGACTGCCGCGGACAAGTTACCGGCCGGTCAGCCCCCGGGGAACCCGTGCTGCCGCCACTTTCCACGGGCCCGCCCGGCCGAAACCCACCCGCGGGCGCCCCGCGGCCTCTACCGTGCCCTGAAGGGAGCGGGCGAGGTCGACGGACGGGAAGGCGGCGGGGCCGGTGGACGAGGAAGAGGACCTGCGGCTGGCGAGGCTGACCCCGGAGATCTCCCGCCGCACCCTGGTCATGCTGCGGGGCCTGGCCGGGCTGGAGCCCCCGGAACGGGTGCCCGAGGACGCGATGGCCGTGGCCGACGAGATCCTCGCCGAGCACGGCACGGACGGGCTGCGCGTCCTGGTGATGACGCTGGCGTCCTGGGCGACGGCGCAGATCGAGAACGTGGCCGAGCTGAGCCGGCGCAGCCACGAGGCGGTGCTCGACGCGATGGAGCTGGCCTGCCTGGAAGCCGGTGCCGAGGAATGAGGGCAAACAGTGGCGCCGCCACCTGCCGCATTCGCGCGGGTGTCGGCCACACTGGGGTTAGCGGGGGGCCCTGATCGGAGGCCGTCGTGAGCACACCTTCCCCCATCCGAATCGCCGCAGTGCTCTCCGCCGAACACCGCGGCCGGCTGATGTCCCACGCCCGCGAGGTCAACTTTCCCGAGGGGGCGCGGATCTTCGACGAGGGCACCCCGTCCGAGTCGTTCTGGATCGTGCGCTCCGGCACGGTGACCCTGCAGATCCCGGTAGCCGGCCGCCGGCGGCCCGCCCCCGTCGAGAACCTCGGCCCCGGGGAGCTGGTCGGCTGGTCCTGGCTGTTCCCGCCGTACGTCTGGCAGCTCAGCGCGGAGGCGATGACCCCGGTGCGCGCGTACGAGTTCGACGCGACCTCCGTGCGGATGCTCATGGACGCCGACCCGACCTTCGGCTCCGCCGTCGGGCACTGGGTCGGACGGGTACTCGCGATGCGCCTCCAGCAGACCCGGACCCGGCTGCTCGACCTGTACGCCCCGCACGCCGGAGCAGGTTTGTGAACACCGGGTAAACCCCCCGGCCAGACGCTCTGGACAAAGGTTTCAGCGCGTGTGTTCGGCCGTTTCGAAGGGCCGCTCCGGCACAGGTCAGCGCCCTCGCACGGCTGCGGACTGCATACATTCGCTCACGATCGGTGACGAAAAATGGGGGTGCGAACGGGCGTTCAGCGCCCGCGTCGGCAAGACTCCTGTCCGCTATCCGAAGCACCCACCCCAAGGAGTTCGAAATGCGGTCCATCGCACGGAGTCTCGGCCTCGGTTCCGCCGCCATGGCGCTCACCGCGCTCACCGCGCTGGCCTGGCCCGGAACCGCCGACGCCGCACCGACCGGCACCGAGAGCATGTACGCGCCCTCCGCCCTCGTCCTCGCCGTCACCGCCGGGGAGGACCCGGGGTACGGCACGGCGCTGCGCGCGGTGACCCTGTCCTGCTCACCCGCCCCGCGCGGCACCCACCCGTCCCCGGCCGCCGCGTGCGCCGAACTGCGTACGCACGCCGACCAGCTGGACGCGCTCGCCGAACCCCTGCCGAACGTCGACTGCACGAGGGAGTGGAACCCCATGACGGTCACCGCCGACGGCGTCTGGCAGGGCCGGCGGATCAGCTACTCGTACACCTTCGCCAACCCGTGCGCCCTGCGGCACAGCAGCGGCACCCTGTTCGACTTCTGACCGGGCGAGGCCGGGTGGACCGGGCGGCGCCGTGCGACCGCCGCCCGGATCACGGCGGGTCGTCGCCGTCGATGTTGCAGGCGCGGCCGGGCCGGAACATCCGCCCGGCGAAGAGGTGCCCGCCCCGGGTTGCCCTCCGGAACCACGGCTCGGCCGCCGCCAGCCCGTCCCGCTGGTCGACGAGCCGCACATCTCCCACAGGGCTTCGACGTCGCCCAGCTCGTGTGCTGTCAGCCGAGTTCGAGACTCGTCACCCCGTACAGCCCGGACAGTTCGATGTCCGGCGCCGGCCCCGTGTACATGCGGGCGGCCTCGAAGGTGGGGGTCAGGCCGAGGCCAGCCACCAGCTCCGTGGCGGCCGGGTTCGCGTCCGGCACGTCCACGGCGACCACCCCGTCCGGGGTGCGCTCGGCGAGCCGGTGCAGCAGGGCGGCCGCGACCTGCGGGGTGGCCGCGTACAGCGGGCCGATCCGGGAGGCCCCGCTGCACGGGCGGACCACGCCGAGGCCCTCGATCCGGCCGTCACGGACGGCGGCGAGCGCGGTCCGCCCGGGCAGCGCGGTCCAGGCCGACAGGAAGGAGTCGCGGGCCTCGGGGAAGAACCGCCGGTCGTACGCGGCGAGCAGGCCGAAGGGCAGCGCGGCGGCGTCGACCACCTCGAACGCGCCGGCTGCCGCGCCCGCGCCGCCGGGCCCCGCGGGATGCGGCCGGCCCTCGTGGCGGACGTTGTTCCAGGCCGGCAGGAACCCGGACTTGCGGTAGTTGTCCTGCTGCTCGACCACGCCGTCGAGGCCGACGAGCCGGCCGGCGAGCCGGTCCATGCCGGCATGCCAGAGCCGGATCCCGTACCCCTGGCCGCGGAAGGAGGGGTTCGCGATGTAGAAGCCGATGAAGCCGAAGCCGGACCCGTACCGCACGGCCGAGATGCAGGCCGCCGGTTCGCCGTCGACCCGGCCGATGAGGAAGCCTCCCGGATCGGCGACGGCGAACGCGAACCGGTCGGATTCGCCGGGGTTCCAGCCCTCGGCGTCGGCCCAGGTGCGCATCAGGTCCATGTCGGCGGCGCTCGCGCCGGTGATCTCGAATCCCGTCATGTGCCGTGTTGTACCAGATGGGCGAGAGGCCGTCAGGAGCGCCGGGCAGCCGTCAACAGCCGTGCGAAGGCGGCCGGATCGACCGCGCGGTGGACATCGCTCACCTGTGCGTCACCCACTTCGACGACCCTCCAGACACCGTCGGCGCGCAGGGCGAGGTCGGTCGTGACGAAGGGGCAGTCCAGTGCTTCGACGGCGGCGCGCACCGGTTCGAGAGCCGGCGGGCCGGGCTGCGCTCCGCCTCCGACCCCGCCCGGCACTGCACCGGCGCCTGCCGGGCTGTCGGGGTGCGGGGTGACCAGCTGCGGGGCACCGTCCCGCCACCACACACGGATCTCCCCGGGCGCCGCGTCCGGCCCCGGCCCGGGCGGTCCGAACGGCTCGAAGGCGCGCAGGACCACGCCGCCGGCGAGGAATTCGCCCTGGAGTTCGACGAATCGGCTCACCACCCGGTGCAGGGCGGCCCGGTCGGCCGTGTCGGGGACGTGGCAGGCCTCGTCCCACTCGTGCTTGCGGGACTTCACGTAGTCCTTGACCACGGCGGCCCCGGCCGGCAGCCCGGCCGCCAGCGCCGCGAGCCGCTCCGGGTCCGGTGCCCGGCCCGGAGCGGCGGGAACCCAGCGGCTGGCCGGGGTGAGATCGGCGAACGTCGCGTACCAGCCGGGGAGTTCGTGGGCGCGCCGGTAGCGCGACGGGTCGGTGCGGAGCCGGGCGCCGCGCAGCCGCAGTGCCGCGTCGAGCTCGGCGTACCGGTCGGCGGGGAGCATCCAGCCGCGGTACCAGAGCGGTCCCGCCCCCGCGGGCACCCGGGCCACGGCGCGTTCGGCGTCCCCGGCCACCAGCGCGTCGTGGTCGACGAGGTGGACGGCGGCGCCGTCCGCGCGCAGCTGCCGGGCCTCCGTCGCAAAGTGGGCGTCGACCCGGCGCTCGTTCAGCGGATCGGAACAGTACAGGACGGTGGTCGGCATGCGGCCAGCCTACGGGGCCGCTGCCGCCCCCGTGCCGGTGGTCAGCCCGCGCAGATGACGTCGTCGAGCGAGATCGGCTGCGAGTCGAGGCGGACGTACGCCGTGAAAGTGTCGGTGGTGCCGGCGTCCCAGTGCGTGGTGACGGTGGCCCAGCCGACGTTGGCCGACTGCGCGACGGTCACCGGGCCGACGGCGATGTCCTGTGGCTCCTGCCGGGCGCAGAGCAGTATGTCGAGGTCCTGGCTCAGTGTCAGTGCCTGTCTGTCCTTGAGGTGCTGCGAGATCCGTTGGGACCGGTCGTGGGCGGAGGGGCCGTGGTCTCCGTAGAAGGAGGTGAGGAAGCGGCTGATGTCGGCGGCCGTGTGCCGGTACCGGGCGTGCGCGGGAGCCGGGTCGGCAGCGGCGGCGGATGAGGACGGGGCCGGCAGCGCGAGCAGGCTGAGCAGCGCGGCGCCGAGACCGTACGGCATGAGTCTCATGCCGCATGTGTAACCGGCGCGCCGGGGCGCGGGCCCGGGCGGGCGCAGGATCTCACTCCGGTGGAGGCCGGGATTCACCGCAGGGGGATTCCCCGCAGCGGATGGACGCAGGCGGAGTCCCCGCGGGACGGCGGCGCCCGGCCGTGACCGGGTGGTAAATGCAGTCGCGGTCCGGCGCCGGTGCTCCGTAGGGTCGGGGCATGGGTAAGCCGCTCGTCGCAGTGTTCAGTGGGGCCGGGATGTCCACCGACTCCGGGATTCCGGACTACCGGGGGCCGCAGGGGTTGTGGCGCCGGGAGCCCGATGCCGAGAAGCTCGTGACGTACGAGTACTACATGACGGATCCGGAGATCCGGCGCCGGTCCTGGCGGATGCGCGCCGAGATCGGGGCGCTCGCCGCCCGGCCGAACGCGGCGCACCTGGCCGTCGCCGAACTGGAGCGCAGCGGCACCCCGGTGCGGGTGATCACCCAGAACGTGGACGGGCTGCACCAGCTGGCCGGGGTGTCGGCGCGCAAGGTGCTGGAGCTGCACGGTACCGCCCGGGAGGTGGTCTGCACGGCCTGCGGTGCCCGCTCGGGGATGGACGAGGCGCTGGACCGGCTCGCCGCCGGGGAACCGGATCCGGCCTGTCGGGCCTGCGGCGGGATCCTCAAGGCGGCGACCGTGATGTTCGGCCAGAACCTCGATCCGGAGGTGCTGGCGCAGGCGGTGGCCATCGCCAAGGGCTGCCACGTGTTCATCGCCGTCGGGTCCACGCTCCAGGTGCAGCCCGCCGCCTCGCTGGCCGGGATGGCCGCCGAGGCGGGGGCCCGCCTGATCATCGTGAACGCGGAGGAGACGCCGTACGACGCCCTCGCCGACGAGGTGATCCGCGAACCGATCGGCACCGCCCTGCCGGCCCTCCTGGCCCGGATCGCCGGCTGAACCCGGCGGCCGGTCAGGCGGCGTCGGCGGCCCGCCGCATCTCGGCCACGTCGAGCTTCTTCATCTTCATCATCGCGGCGGTGGCGCGGGCGGCCCGCGCCGGGTCCGGGTCGGTCACCAGGTCGATGGCGCCGGGCGGGATGACCTGCCAGGACACGCCGAACCTGTCCTTGACCCAGCCGCAGGCGGATTCCTCGCCGCCGTCCCGGGTCAGCGCGTCGTAGTAGTAGTCCGCCTCCGCCTCGTCCGCGCAGTGGATCTGGAAGGAGATCGCCTCCGTGAACGGGAACTGCGGCCCGCCGTTGAGTCCGACGAACTTCTGGCCGTTGATCTCGAACTCGACGATCATCACCTCGCCGGCCGGGCCGGGCCCCGCCTCGGTGTAACGGCCGGTCCGGCCGCGCTTGCCGTCCCTGAACACGGACAGGTAGTAGTCGGCGGCGGCCTCCGCGTCGCCGTCGAACCACAGGCACGTGGTGAAGCCGTTGCTGCTCATGACTGCCTCCGGGCGGGGGGGTGGGCGGACGGGGTGCGCGGGGGCACCCCCTTCTCCCACTACAGACCCGCCCCCGGCCCCAAGGGAAAAGTTGGGCCCCGGGGGGGGCAGCTAAGAGGCCGGAATGCACTACTAACTCAACCGCCAACCGGGTGGCGCGCAGCC
>NZ_JBHXTC010000002.1:42343-110395 GCF_042677605.1 Streptomyces sp. NPDC127106
GGGCGCGGGGGGGGGGGCGCGCGCGGGGGGGGGGCGGGGGGCCTCCGCCCCGCTCCCCGCGCGGCCCGGCGGGCGCGGGGGGCGGGGGGGGGGGCGGGGGGCGGGTCTGCTCAGTGCCTGGAATGCACTCCTTCGGCTCAGGCCTCCGGGTTCGCGCCCTTCTCCAGCATCCGGTCGACGACGCGCTCGGTGGCGTGGCCGTCGTCCAGGTCGCAGAACTCGGCACGGAACGCGGCCCGCGCCTCCTTGTACTCCTCGCACAGGGCGTCGGCGTTGCGGACGGCTTCGATCAGGCTCGCCGAGTCCGCCAGCATCGGGCCGGGCGCCTTCGCCTCCAGGTCGAAGTTGAAGCCGCGCAGCGTGCTCCGGTAGTGCTCGAGGTCGTACGTGAAGAGCAGGATCGGCTTGTCGGTGACTGCGAAGTCGAACAGCGCCGAGCAGTAGTCCGAGATCAGCACGTCGGCGACGAGGAGCAGGTCCGTCGCGTCCGGCCAGCGGGACACGTCGACGGCGAAACCGTCCCGGACCGTGTCGCGGAGCTGCTCGGTGACGCGGTGGTGGCCGCGGATCAGCAGGACGTGGTCCTCGCCGAGCGTCTCGCGGGCGGCGTCGAGGTCGATGTGCAGGTCGAGCTTGTAGCCGCCGGAGAAGCTCTCGCGGTTCTCCCGGAAGGTCGGCATGTAGAGGACGACCTTCTTGCCCTCGGGCAGCCCCAGGCGCCGCTTGACCTCGGCGATCCGCTCGGCGTCGGGCCGGACGAGCGCGTCGGTGCGCGGGCTGCCGGACTCGATGACCTCGCCCTTGTAGCCGAGGGCCCGCTTCAGCAGAGGCGTGGCGTACGAGCTCGGGGAGGCGAGCAGCGACCACTGGGCGCTGTCGTGCTCCAGCCCGTCCAGGACCTCGGGGCTGGTGTAGTAGTCGTGGATGAAGTCGTGGCCGATCTCCTTGATCGGCGTGCCGTGCCAGGTCTGGACGACGACCTGGCCGGCCCGGCGCTGGAAGCGGCGCGCCACGCTGTCGTTCAGGACGTAGTAGCGGGCGCGGGCCAGGGCGTCCCAGGCCTCGACGCTGTCGTACTCCACGGCGCGGGCGGTCGGCGGGACCTCGGCACGGCCGTCGCGGACCAGCCAGATGTGGTCCAGCTTCTCGCCGCGGCGCACCAGCTCCTCGTGGATGGCGCGCGGCGCGTCGCCGGCGGCCTGACCCTGGAAGGTGTCGTAGACGACGATGTCCTTCAGGGGCAGGGCGCGGCGCGCCGGGTACGTCTCGTCGCGCAGGACGCGCTGGGCGTACCGGGAACGGTCGTGGGGGCTGAGCATCTCGTCCGCGACGAGCGCCATCCGGTCGTAGAAGCGGGCCTCGATCCGCATCCGGCGGCCGTGCAGGGTGAGGCCGACGGGGCCGGCGTGCAGGCAGGAGGGCGCGAACTGGACGGGGGCACCGCGGTCGACGCCGAGCAGGCCCGCGGTGGTACCGGCCTGGGCGACCGGGCGCAGCGTCGGCCACCACCGGCCGTGGGGCAGAGTGGCGCGGCCGGCGTAGGACTCGGGCAGGACCGGCTCGAAGACGGCCTCGAAGCGGTCGCCGTCACGGGTGACGGGGTAGCTGAACTCGGTGCCGCTCGCGTTGTGGAAGACCAGCTCGTACGGCTCGTCGGTGGCGGCGGCGAAGCGGCCGCGCAGCGTGAAGGCGCCGTCCTGGGCGGAGACCTCGTCGACCAGCGGCGGAGAGGGCTGCACGGAGAGGGTCAGGTGACCGCTGTTGCCGCGCTTGGCGAAGACGGTGCGGCCGGTGTCGCCGCCGGGCAGCGGGAGGACCAGGCCGGTGAAGCCGCCGCGCTCGTCGTGCACGAGGCGGTGGCCCTTGCCGTCGGTGCCGGTGCCGGTGACGGCGAGGGCCCACGGCTCGGGGGACCATTCGCCGGGCGCGACCTCGCCGTACGGTACGGCGGCCAGGTCGGCCAGCGGCACGCGCACCGTGAACGGGACCCGGCCGGCGCCGGTGGCCGCGGCGGTCTCCAGGGGGAACGTGAGGACGGTGCCGCTGGAGACGTGCTCGGCGCGCAGGGTCGCGCCGGAGCCCCCGAGCTCGGCTGCGATCTCGCCGGCGATCTCGACGGAGTCGTCGGCGCCGGGGCGGACGTCGAGGGCGCGCGCCCGGACGACCTCGACCTGGATGGTCAGGGAGCCCTGGATGTGGGGCACGATGCGGACGTCCGGGGCCACCCAGTGGGCGGGCGGGTTCTGGCCGCTGTCGGACTCGCCGCCCTTGAGGCGGGCGCGGTGCAGGCCGCCGGCCCCGGTGACGGCGACCGAGGTGGTCCATATGCCGTCGCGCCAGGTGCCGCCGGACTGGAAGGTGCTCGGGTCGACGACGGCCGTGAAGCCGGCCCAGTCGGCGTGCCGCAGGGCCAGGTGCGAGACGTTCACGGTGGCCATCGGGGACGCGACCGTGCGGGTGTTCACGACGCTGCGGCGGCGCTTGCCGCCCTCGCGGAAGACCAGCACCTTGCGGGAGGCCAGGCGGCTCTCGGCACCGAGGTGGCCGGGGACGGCGTAGCCGCGCAGCAGCAGCTTGCCGTCCTTCCAGACGGCCTGCTCCAGCCGGCTGACGACGCGGAGCTCGCGGGTGCCGAGGGTGAGGAGCTTGGCGGGGACCGGCGGACGGCCGTGCAGGAACGGGTAGTCGGCCTGCGGGCGCGCCAGGCCCTTCGCCGGGACGCTGTAGGAGTAGTCGCGCTGGTGGTCCGTGAGGGCGATGAAGTCCTCGACGCGGCCCTCGCTGGCCAGGTACGCCTTGAGGCGGTCGGCGACGGTGAGGCCGGACCAGGGGGCGGGGCCGATCTCGCGGACGAGGCCGCCGACCTCCTTGACGAAGGCGGCGCGGAACTCGGGGCCGCCCTCGCCGACGTACTTGTAGATGAGCGGGAGCTCCTCGCTCAGCACGTTGTGGTCGTAGTCACGCAGGTAGCGGACGTACTTGGCGCCCTGCTTGCCCTTGAGGGCCTCGCGGACCAGGCGGATGGAGGTGACGCGGTCGATGACGGAGACCGGGTCGGTGGAGCGCTGGGTGATGGAGCGCTCGCCGGTCTCGCGGACGCGCCAGTGGTAGACGCACTCGCTGAGGATGTCGACGCTGGAGGCGAAGTAGTGCGCCGGGATGCTGACCGGGGCGTCCTCGTAGAGGATGCCCTCCGGGTACTGGAAGCCGTGCTCGTCCCAGAAGCTGCGGCGGTAGACCTTGTTCCACGCGGTGCGGTCGGTGACGAGCTCCGGGAACGTGGAGATGTGGGTCTTCAGCCGGGTCTTCGCGAAGGCGGCCCGGTGGCCCCAGGACTGCTGCATGCCGACGGAGCGGAAGCGCTGGACGTTGCCGCCCGCGAAGTCGGAGCCGGTCTCGTCGAGGGCGGCGATCAGGCGCTCGTACGCGTAGTCGGGCATGGTGTCGTCGCTGTCGACGAAGGCCAGGTACTCGGTGCCCTCGGTGAGGTGCCGGGCACCCACGTTGCGGGCGGCACCGAGGCCGGCGTTCTCCTGCATGACGACCCGGAACCGCTTGTCCCTCGCGGCGAAGGCCTTGGCGATAGCGGCGCTGTTGTCCGTGGAACCGTCGTCGACCAGGATGCATTCGAAGTCGGCGAAGGTCTGTGCGGCGATGGACTCCAGGCACTCGTCGAGGTAGAGCTCGACGTTGTAGACAGGGACGACGATGCTCAGGCGCGGGGGCATGGGTGAGGGGTTCTCCAGCGAATCAAACTCTTTGGATGATCAGAGGTTGAGAGCATCCTACTCGGTTACGGGATGATAAAGTCCCCCCATCCTGGACATTTGCCCTGGCGGGCCGGGACGGACGGCAAAGATTTCAGCCGCCCGCCACCTCGGCGTCGATGTTCGACCGAACGTTCGCTCAGACTTCGAGCTCGTTCTCGATCTTCTTGAGCTGGTGCCGGGCCATCGCGAGGTTCGCGCGGCCGCGGTCGAGCGCGAGGTAGAGGAAGAAGCCCTTGCTCCCGCGTCCCTTCAGCAGCCGGATCAGGTGGTACTGGCTGCCGAGGGTGATCAGGATGTCCTCGATCTCCTCCTTGAGCCCGAGCATGTCCATGGTGCGCACCTTGGCGCGCACCACGTCGGTGTTGCCCGCCGCGGCCACGCTGAGGTCGAGGTCCTTGCCGCCGCCGATGGTGCCGAGGGCCATGCCGCTGTCGTAGTCGACGAGGGCGGCGCCCAGCGCTCCGTCGATGACGGTGGTGGCTTCCTTGAGTGCGGTCTCCACACTGGCCATGATCCGGTTCCTTCCTTGTGTACGAGTGGCGCACGCACGGTGCGGGCGCTTCGTGGTCTTCCGGTTGCGTGGTTCTTCGGTTGCTTCGGGGGTGTCAGGCGGACGGGGACGGCGGCAGGGCCGGCCCGGGTCCGCGGCGCCCCAGGGTGTGGTCGATCAGCTCGGCGATGCGCAGGCTGGAGCGACGGGCCTCGAGGTGGAGCCGTCCCACGTTGACGCGGGGCTCCGCGATCAGGGTGAGGACGGCGGCTTCGCCGGCGGCGTACGTCGCCACGTATCCGTGCTCGCCGCGGACGAGGAGCTCGCGGAATCCGCCCTGGCCGGTGCTGTCGCTGAGCCGCTGGGCCACCCCGAGGGCGGCCGCGGTCAGGGCGGCGACGGCCTCGACCTCGGTGGCGGCGCTGTCCTGGGCGAGGACCAGGCCGTCGGAGCTGCCGGCGAGGGCCCCGCTGAGCTGGGGGACCCGGGCTCGCAGCCGGCGGAGCTCGGCGAGGATCTCGGCTTCGGCCTCCGCGGGCACCATCGCCGTGCTCATGTCGGCTTTTCTCCTTTCGGGCTGCCTCCGCTCGGGGCGGTCGGCGCGCTCGGCGCGCAGTGCCGGTCGCAGCGGGAGCCTCACAGGCTTGCCTCCAGTGCGTCGCGTAACCGGCGGAGCAGCGCCACGTCCGGGGATTGGGTCTGGGTCATCCAGTCGGGCAGGGTCGTCACGACGGGTGCCGGGGCCGGCGGGTGCGGGGTCTCCACGAGGCCCGCGGCCGCGAGCCGCCGCACGTCGAGCAGGGTGTGGAAGGCGGGCCGGCCCAGGACCCAGGCCAGGTCCGCGGGGGTCCGGACGCCGTTCGCGTGGGCCAGCAGGAGCCGCTGGCGGGCGGTGACCGTCTGGCCGGGGGCGGCCGCGCGGGGCACCACGGGGGCGGTGTCCAGCTGCGGGTAGGGCCAGACCGCGTCGAGGAGCTCCCGGCGGCGCTGGGTCTCGCGCTCGACCGCGGCGGCGGGGACGGAGCGGACGGAGCCGATCCAGTGGGTGGCCCCGCGGCGGAACCGGGAGGGCCCGCTGCCCGGGGAGAGCGCGAAGAAGGCGGCGTCGAAGATCGCGGCGAGGTGGCAGATCTCCAGTTCGCCACCGGCGAGGCCCCCGCTGTCCACGAGGAAGCGGGCGACCTGGCCGTGGGCGCCCGCCCGGTCGACGGCCTCGCGCCAGCGCTCGGGGGCGAGGCCGCCGCCGGTGGTGAGCAGGACGTCGAGGCCGGGGGTGGCCGGGCTCTCGGCGTGGACGATGTGGCCGTCCTGGAGGAAGAGGGTGCCGCGGTCGCGGAGCAGGGCGCCGGTGGCGCGCTCGGCGGCGAGTCGGGTGAGGAGCGGGGAGACGGCGGCGGCGAAGGCGGTCATCTGAGTACCAGTCCCTCTGCGAGGGCCCTGAGTCGGTGGCGGGCGAGGGCTAAGTTGCCCTCGGTACGGTCGAGCCAGAGGTGGAGGAAAACGCTGCTGTCGAAGCTGGTCTCGACGAAGCGGAGCACGTGGTAGCCGGTCCGGGTGGTGACGATCACGTCCTCCACGGGCGGGCCGTCGGCTCCGACGGCGGCCGCCTGGGCCATCGCCGCCGGAGCGGGCTGGGCGAAGGACTCGTACTCGGCGGCGGCCCTGGCCAGCTCCGCCGTCTCGGCGGCGGTGGTCTCGTGGTCGCCGACGGGCGACTCCCCGGCGGTGCCGAGGGCCAGTCCGCTGCTCCAGTCGACCAGCGCGGCCCCGCGCGCACCAGGCAGGGCCATGGCTTCGAGCAGGCATTCGTCGATCCCGGGCACGCGGGCTCCCCTCCCGACCGGATGTGCGAAGTGGCGTCGTACGGTGCGACAGGGAGGAACCTACTCGCGTTCATCAGAGCGGAAGGGCCATCTGGCATTTTCCGCGGGAACATGCACAGAACAGCGCGACACCTTGGCCGGAACCCGTCGACTTCTGATCGGGATTGTTGATCACGGCCCGGCGGCGGGGGCCGGGGAGCCGTGGGGCCTCCGGGGGATTCGAGCGGCCGACGCGAACGGGCATGGCCCGTCCGGGTGACCCGCGCCCGCCGCCGGCCGCCCGGGCAGCGCTCACCGCGCGCACGTCACCGGTGCGCGTCACTGCGTGCAGGTCACGAAGGCCGGGAGCGGGGCGTCCTCGATCAGGCGGCGCGGCAGGGAGAGGCCGAAACGGCGCTCCAGCACCGTGAGGGTGCGGCGGTCCCGGTCGGTGCAGGGTTCGTCCTCGCGGTGGGTGTGGGAGGCGCCGTCGGCGGTGAGGACGCCGGCGGCGACGAGTTCCGGGAGCAGGTAGTCCGGCCGGTGGCCGCCCCGCCAGGCCTCCTCGCCGAGGCCGAAGCAGCAGACCAGCTCCCCGTCACGGGCGTACGAGAACAGCTTCGGCGGATGGTCGGGCTGGGGGTCGAGGTGGACGGCCTCCACCCCGCAGCGGGAGACCTCGGCCAGCCGGTCGGCGCCCGCCGGCATGCCGTGCTCCACGGCGAAGGACCAGCCGCCCCACCGGCCGACCCGGGCCACGCCGTCGCCGTCCACGGTCTCGGCGACCATGGTCCAGGCGTCGGCGGCGCCCAGCGGACCCGGCCGGATGCCGGGCAGTGCGCCCAGGCGCCGGGCGAGCTCCTCGGGGGCGATGCCCCGGGCGAAGGTGAGGCCGGCGTACCAGCCGTCCCAGTCGGCGAGCCACCGTATGGCGCCGCCTCGGTCCCCGGTCATGTCCACGGTCTTCCTCCGCGCATCGTGCCGGCACTCCCCCGACCGGCACAATACTCACTGTGCGGGGGATTCCGGGAGGAGTCGCTCGACCATCGAGTCGATGACGCCCGCCACGGGGTAGGCCTCCAGCAGCGCCGGCGCGGTCAGGTCCTCCACGATCAGGCCCAGCATCGCGAAGTACAGCAGCAGCACGCCCTGCCGGTCCCCGGGCAGGCCCGCCTCCAGGTGCCAGGCGATGTTCGCCTCCAGCTCCGCGCCCTGGAACGCGGCCACCTCCGCCTGGAGCTCGGGGCGCCGGATGCCCTCCAGCCGCAGCTCCAGCATCGCGATGTGCACGCTGCGCTCGCGCCGCATCCGCTCCAGCAGCAGCATGAGCAGCACCTTGACGTCCAGCGGTGTGGGCAGGTCCGCCGGGTCGGGGGCGATCCGCTCCCGGGTGCGGTGCAGGATCTGCACGAGCAGCTGGGCCCGGTTGGCGAAGTAGTTCGAGGCGGTCCCGGTCGGCACGCCCGCCTCGGCGTCGACCGCCCGCAGGGTCAGGCCGCGCGAGCCCTCGCGCGCCAGGACTTCGATGGCGGCGTCGAGCAGCGCGGTGCGGCGCTCGGGATTGTGGCGCATGGGCGGTTCCTGACGGTGTGTGGGTGTGTGGGCGGGCTGCACACTGCGGGGTGGCCACTCCACTCGCAGTGATTCGGACACGCTAGCGGACACGACGGACCCCGGCCCTCCCCACCGGTGCCCCTCACGTGTCACTCTGCCCCCCATGGAGCGGATCATCGAGGAGATTCGAGAGGAACTGTCCCGCCGGATCGCCGTGACGGCGGACCGGCTCGCCGACCGGACGCTGGCCGAGGACCCCGCGTACGCCGCCCTGCTCGGCCGGGCCGAGCTGCGCGAGCGGATCCACCACAACCTCGCACAGTCCGTCGAGGGACTGGTCCGCAGCGCGCGCGGGCTGCAGGTGGAGCTCGGCGACGCCCGGGCCACCGGCACGCTCCGCGCCGAGCAGGGCCTGCCGCTCGCCTCGCTGCTGCGCACCTACCGGCGGGGCGGCCGGCTGCTGTGGCACACCCTCACCGAGGCGGTGTCCGCGCACGATCCGGCCGCGCTCCCCCGGCTGCTGCCGCTCGCCGCGGTGCTGTGGGACGTGGTGGACCAGCTGACGGACGCGGTGGCCGAGGCGTACCGCCGTACGGAAGCCGCACGCTGCGACCGCGACCGGGAGCGCCGGGCGTCCCTGCTGGACACCCTGCTCGACGGCGGGGGCCCTGCGGACGGCCCGGTGGCCTCGGAGGCCGCGGCCCAGCTGGGGCTGCCCGAGCGGGGCCGGTTCGCGGTGGTGGTGATCGGCTCGGGCAGCGCCGGCGGGCGGGGCGCCGAGCCAGCGGCGGGGCCGCGGGTGCTGTGGCGGATCCGCGCCGACGGGGAGACCGGTCTGGTGGAGCTGGGCCGCCATCCGCTGGAGTCCGTACGGGACCTGCTGGCCCCGCTCGGGGTGCGGGCCGGGGTGAGCCCGGTCGTGGAAGCCCCGGGGGACCTGGCGCGGGCCCGGTGGCTGGCCGCGCTCGCGCTGCGCACCGCGCCCGCGTCGGCAGGGCCGCACACGGTGCTGCTGGACGAACGGCTGCCGATGGCGCTCGTGGCCTCGCAGGCCGAACTGGCGTGCCGGCTGCGGCAGGTGGTGCTCGGCCCGGTGCTGGCGCTGCCCGCGGAGGACTGCCGCGTCCTGCTGACCACGCTGGGCACGTGGCTCGCCTGCCGGGGTTCGACGACGCGGGCCGCGCAGGTGCTGTACTGCCACCGCAACACCGTCTCGAACCGGTTGCGCCGCCTGGAGCACCTCACCGGCCGCTCGCTGTCCGACCCGGCGCACGTGGTGGAACTGGCCCTGGCCCACGCCGCGGTCCTGCAGCGCACGGCGGGCGACACCGCCCCCACCGCGAAGCCCGGCGGGGCGCGTCCGCCCCATCGCTCCGGCTGACCGGCCGGCCGCGCGGGAAGGGCCGGGCGGGGGGCGGTTCAGGGCGTGTGCCGGGAGGCCTGCGACGGCCGCGCCGAGGCCAGGAGGTAGGGGACGTCGATCACGGCGACGCCCGGGGTGAACAGCAGACGGGCCTTCAGGCGCAGGGCGTTCTGGTTGTGCAGGGGTTGCTCCCACCAGTGGCCCACCACGTACTCGGGGATGACCACGGAGAGCATGTCCGTGCCCTCGGCGGCGGCCAGTTCCTGGATGTGCGCGAGGACCGGCCCGATCACCTCGCGGTACGGGGAGTGCAGGATCTTCAGGGGCACGCCCGGGTCGTGCTGCGCCCACGCCTCGCGCAGCCGGTGGGCCTCGCCCTCGTCGGCGGCGACCGTGACGGCGGTCAGGGTGTCCGGGTGGAGGCCCTGTGCGTAGCCGAGGGCCTTCAGGGTGGGGGCGTGCACGGCGGAGACCAGGACCAGGACGTGGTGGCGGGCGGGCTTGCGGGGCCGGGCGTCCGCGGCGACGGCGACCTGGGCGGAGACCCGGTCGTAGTGGCGGCGGACCGCTTTCATGCCGAGGAAGAGCAGCGGCATCGCGATGACGACGAGCCAGGCGCCGTGGGTGAACTTCGTGACGAGGACGACGACCAGGACCAGGGCGGTCAGGGCCGCGCCGACCGCGTTGATGGCGAGCCGCCGGTGGATGTGGATCCGCTGCTGCCGCGGCGTGGCCGGTGAGGCGAGTGCGCGCCGCCAGTGCCGGACCATGCCCGTCTGGGAGAGGGTGAAGGAGACGAAGACGCCGATGATGTACAGCTGGATGAGGCGGGTCAGCTGGGCGTCGAAGGCGACGATCAGGGCGATCGCGGTGAGTGCGAGCAGGACGATGCCGTTGGAGTAGACGAGCCGGTCGCCGCGGTTGAAGAGCTGGCGGGGCGCGTACCGGTCCCGGGCCAGGATCGAGGCGAGCATCGGGAAGCCGTTGAACGCGGTGTTGGCGGCGAGGATCAGCACCCCGGCGGTGGCTGCCTGGAGCAGGTAGAACAGGACGTGCCAGTCGCCGAAGGTGGTGCGGCCGATCTGGGCGAGCGCGGTGGACATCGGCGTGCCGGGGGGAAGGCCCAGTTCCGTCGGGTCGGCGGCGACGTGGACTTGGTACACCATGGCGAGCGTGGTGATCCCGAGGAACATGGTGACCGACAGGGCGCCCATCGCGGCCAGCGTGTTGGCCGCGTTGCGGCTCTTGGGCTTGCGGAAGGCGGGCACGCCGTTGCTGATGGCCTCGACGCCGGTCAGGGCCGTGCACCCGGAGGCGAAGGCGCGCAGGGCGAGGAGGACGACGCCGAGCCCGGTGAAGGTGCCGACGGCGGTGATCGGGAGGTCGGCGGACTCGGCGCGGAGGGTGGCGCCGCCCGCGATCCGGACCGCGGCGACGACGAACATGAGGTAGATGACGGCGATGAAGCCGTAGGTGGGAATGGCGAAGATCCGCCCGGACTCCCGCACGCCGCGCAGGTTCATCACCGTCAACAGCACCACGAACGCCACCGACAGGGCCACTTCGTGGTCGCTGAGGGCGGGGACCGCCGAGGTGATGGCGTCCACGCCGGAGACCACGGAGACGGCGACGGTCAGCACGTAGTCGACGAGCAGAGCGCTGGCGGCGGTGAGGGCGGCGCCCTGGCCGAGGTTCTCCGAGCTGACGACGTACGCCCCGCCGCCGCCCGGGTAGGCGTGGCAGGTCTGTCGGTACGAGGCGACGACCACGACGAGGAGGAACGCGATGGCCGCGGCCGCGTACCAGGCGAGGTGGAGCAGGGCGACGCCGCCGAGGGCGAGGATCAGCAGGATCTCCTCGGTGGCGTACGCCACGGACGAGAGCGGGTCGCTGCAGAAGATCGGCAGGGCGAGCCGTTTGGGCAGCAGGGTCTCGCCCAGTCGTGCGGTGTCGAGCGGCTCACCCACCAGCACGCGCTTCGGATTGATGCGCCTCATTCAGGCATGATCATGCATTTTTCAAGGCGTTTGCCCCTTTTCGGGGTGGTGTTGGGTGGTGTTCCACCGGGAGCCCGGCCAGTTCAGCGGCCCGGCCGGCCAACCACAGGTCGTAGCGGGCGCTCGGCGACCGGAGCAGGGAGCGCTGGAGCAGGCCCTCGATCCGGGTGAGCCGCTTGCGGGTGCCGGGCACCGAGATGCCGAGCGCGCTCGCCGTCGCCGCGAGCTGGGCGTCGTGGCGCAGCCAGGCCCGTACGGTCTCGAGCGCCCCTGGCGGGGCGTCGGGCCCGGTCAGCGGGGCCAGCTGGGCGCGCGACCAGGCCGCCAGGTGCGGATGGCGCAGTACGGCGTCCAGGCCGCCCGCGGCTCCGGCCCCGGGTGCGGCTCCGGGTGCGGCTCCGGGTGCGGCTCCGGCCCCGGGGTCGGCCTGCGCGGCCGGGAACCGGGACGGGCCGGCGCCGCCGGGGGTGAGCCGCAGCGCGAGCGAGAGCGCGGCCTGTTCCGGGAGCCGTGCGAGGTCCATGCCGAGGACGGACTCGACCAGGCGCAGCCGGCCCGCCAGGGTGTTGCGGTGGATCTTCAGCAGCCGGGTCGCGTGCGAGGAGAAGTTCAGCCAGGCGTGGACGGTGGCCCGCAGCTCCTGCCCACCGGGGTCCTGGGGCCGCCGGGGCTCGTACGTGTGCAGCGGCGCGAGGAGGGCCACGGCCCAGCCGGCCCCGGCCTCGTGGGCGGCCAGTTCCGGTTCGGGGGCGGGCCCGAAGCGGGCGTGGTGCCCGGCGCGGCCGCGGGCGACGGCCAGCGCGTGGAAGGCCTGGGTGTAGGCGGCCGGGGCCTCCCGCAGCGGCAGTTGCGCGCTGATCCCGACCACGCAGTCCGGCACTGCCGCGACCAGCGCCTCGGCCAGAGGGTCGTGCGTCGCGGAGGCGGCCGCGCGGTCGGTCGGGACGAAGGCGATCAGGTGGCGCGCGTACACCGGGCAGCGCACGATCCACGCCCGGCCGTCCGTCAGCTCGCGGCACACCCGGCTGACCTCGGCCCGCTGCCCCGGCCGGGATTCGACGACGTACATGCGCATCGGGTCGGGCAGGGACGGGGACAGGGTCTCGGCGATCTGGTGGGCGGTGGCGAGCCGGCCGGCCATCAGCAGGTGCAGGACGGCCTCTCGGGCCCGCGACTCGGCGAGGTCGGCCCGCTGCGCGCGCCGTTCGGCCTCCTCCGCGCGCAGGACGAGCGCCAGCGGCACGGCCGCGTCCGCGAGCAGGGCGGGTACCGCCGGGTCGTACGGTCGTTCCACCTGGGCGGCCAGGACGCGGCCGCGGTCCAGCGCGAACAGCAGCACGGCGGAGCCGTCGTCGTCCAGGACGGCCGACCGCACTCCGCGGGCGGCCAGTCCCGCCGCGCCGGGGCGGGCCGCTCGCGGCGCGGCGGAGGGCGCGTCGGGCGCGTCCGCCCTCTTCGGGTCCAGTACGCCGGTCCAGCCGTCGAGCCGGCCGGCGAGCCACTGCAGCAGTGCGGCGGAGCCACCGGAGTGGGCGAGCCGGTGCGCTTTGAGGACGTCCTCGGACCGGGAGCCGGGACGGGCGGGTTCGGCGGCCGTGGTCCGGTCCGGCGGGGTCTGCGGGGTGGGTGCGGGAGGGGTGGCCAATGCCGGGCTCCGTTCGGTGCGGGTCGCGCGGGCGCATTCAACCAGCCGCCGCACACTGTGCGCTGTGATACCGGTCTCGCCCGGTCACTGTGCGCAGCGGTCCCTGCGAACC
This sequence comes from Streptomyces sp. NPDC127106, assembly GCF_042677605.1. NCBI lineage: Bacteria > Bacillati > Actinomycetota > Actinomycetes > Kitasatosporales > Streptomycetaceae > Streptomyces > Streptomyces sp. NPDC127106. The sequence goes on from NZ_JBHXTC010000002.1 coordinate 55,077, forward strand.
GGCCACCGTGCGCCTAGTTTTGACCGTGGGCGGACGGCCCCGGGAACGACGGGGGTGTCACCGGGGCCTTCCCGCTCACCTGCCGCTCACATACGGGCGGCCGCGCTGCGGATGGCCGCGCGGATACGGAAGCAGGTGACGCAGCGGCAGATGTTGGCGGTGACTCCTCCCCCGGCTGAGGCCGGGGGCTTCTCGCTGTGCCGGTACGGCTTCGCGACGGGCCAGCCCGGCCCGTAGGACGTTCAGGGCGCCCACCGTGTCCACGTGCGCGGTGTGGCCGCACGCGCCCCTCGGCGCCGCGGGTGTTGGGCCTCTCTTCTTCACCTCCGGCTCATTACCGGCACGTAGGGTAGCGGCCGTCCGACGGGTGGGAAAGCGGAACGGCAGGGGGAGCGCGCGGGCGGGGGTCCTTCGTTCGGGGGGTGCCACACCAGGGCGTTGCGGGGCGCTGCGTACGAGTCCCGCCACCCGAACGGGCCGCGCCTCGCGCGAACGCTCGACCGGCGCCGCTCCGGCAGGACTGTTTCCGGACACGGGCGGACGATGGAAGGAGAGAACCCGACAGGAGGTGCGTGGCGATGAAGTTCATGGATGTCCACCACGACATGAAGGGCATCACGCAGGCCGAGATGCAAGCCGCCCACAAGGCTGACCTGGCGATCGAGAAGGACGAGGGCGTGCACTTCGAGCGGGCCTGGGCCGACCCGGAGTCGGGGACGGTGTACTGCCTGTCCGAGGCACCCTCGGCGGAGGCGGTCCAGCGGATCCACACCCGCACCGGCCACCCGGCCAGCGAGATCCACCCGGTACCGCTCACCGTCTGACGGCCGGGGCTCCGCTGCTGCACGGGCGGCCGGGGCGGAAGACGGGCCGGGGACGGGGCCGCCGGTGACCGCCGACCGGAACCGCGGCCGGAATCATGACCGGAATCGTTCGCACGGTCAGGAGACCGGCCGCGAGGCCCTTGGCATATGCCAGAAGCAAGGCCTTTGCGGATGTTGCCAAACGCCTTACGGGTTCTTGCGGCCTGTGCCACAGTCGTCGTAGGCCCACCCTTCATACCTGGCCGCGTTGCGCCTGTATCGGAGTCCCCATGCCGTCCCACCTGTTCGCGGACCGTCCCGCGCAGCCGCCCGAGCCCGGGTCGGTGGACGCACTGATCTCGCAGACCCGGCGGCTGCGCGGCGGTGTGGACGCCGTGCGCCGCGACACCGTCGTCGATGACGACGATGTCCAGGGCCGCTGGCAGCGGGCGCTGTGCGACCTCGCCGTGCACCACCTCGACGGCCTGCGCGAGCACCTGGACCAGCTCAAGGAGGGACTACCGCCCGCTCCCGCCCTCGAAGGGCTCCCGGAACCGGGCCCGGAGGCCGACGCCGAGACCGCCGTGCAGACCCGCGTCGGTAGCGCCGAGTGGAACCTCCTGACCGACGAGGTCACCTGGTCCGAGGAGCTGTTCCAGATCTTCGGCCGCTCCCTCGAGGCGGGCCCGCTCCCCCTCGACGAACTGGGATCCACCCTGTTCTCCGAGGACCAGCCGCTGCTGACCGCGATGGTGACGGCCTGCCTGGTCGACGGCAAGCCGATCGACGGGGAGTTCCGCATCGTCCGCGCCGACGGCCGGGTCCGTACCCTCCACATGCGGGGCGAGCCGGTGCTCGACTCCGACGGCTGCGCCGCCTCCATGTGGGCCGTGCTCCGGGACGTGAGTGAGCTGCGCCGCAGCCAGCGCGCCGTCCGCGAGTCACGGGACTCGCTGCAGCGCCGGCGCGAGATCGCGCAGACCGAACACCGGCTCGCGGTAGAGCTGCAGGAAGCCGTGCTCCCCCCGTGGCGCGGCTCCCTGCGGCTCCCGCGCGGCAACACGGGCGCGCTCGACGTGGCCGCGCACTACCTCCCGTCCGCGAGCAGCACCCTGATCGGCGGCGACTGGTACGACGCGCTCGAACTGGCCGACGGCTGCTCGCTGCTGACCGTGGGAGACCTCACGGGTCACGGGGTGACGGCCACCTCCGGCATGGCGATGGTGCTCGGCGCGCTGCGCGGGATGGCCATGGCCGGTATCGAGCCGGGCCCGCTGATGGGCTGGCTCAACCAGCTGCTGGAGGCCTCCGCGCAGCCCGCGCTCGGGTCGGCCGTGTGCTGCCGCTACGATCCCGCCCGCCGGACGCTCTCCTGGGCCCAGTCCGGACACCCGGCCCCGTTGCTGTTCCGCGGCGGGGCAGCCCGGGCCCTGGTCCCGCCGGAGGGCGTACTCCTCGGCGCGACGTCAGGAGCGGCGTACGGGCAGGCCGAGGAGCAGCTGGAAGCCGGCGACGTCCTGGTCCTGCACACGGACGGGTTCTCCTCCCGCAGCACGGGCGCGGTCCGGTCGACCGGCACCGAGCGGCTGCTGGCGCTGGCGTCGCGGATCACGGCGGCGCGGTCGGCGCAGGACTGCCTGCGGATGGTGGTGGAGGAGTTCGGCGAGGGCGAACGGGAGGACGACGCCTGCGTCCTCGTCGCCCGGATCGCGGATTGACGGGACTACGGACAGACCGAGGATGTCGTGGCCGCGCCGAAGGGCGCGGCCTTGCCCGTCTTCGCAGGCCGGTGGAGGCGGACGGGATGCCGAAGCCGACACGGACGCAGAGACGGTCGTGGATGCAGATGTGGGTGCGGTTGCTGGTTCCGTTGCGGGCAGGGTTGAGGAATACGGATAAGGACACGGATCCGGTGGGCCGGCTCAAGGTCTAGACGGTCTGCTGCGCCGGGCTGTTGGGCAGGGCGAGCTCGATCTCGGCCCGCAGGTCCTCGATGCGCGCGTACCCCGCGTACTGGGCCGTCAGCCGGTACATCTCGCGCAGCCGGTCCCACGTCCGGTGCGAGGAGGTCTCGTTCATGGAGACCAGGGCCAGCCGGGCGTACCGGTCGGCCTGTTCCGGGTCGTCGGCGAGGAAGCAGGCGGACGCCATCGAGATGTAGTCGAAGATCTGCGAGCGCTGGTGGCCGCCGGACCGCAGCCGCAGCGCCTCCTTGGCGTGCTGCTGGGCGATCGGGGCGGCGGAGGGGTCGTGGTCGGCGAGGGTGCGGTAGGCCAGGGCCTGCATGCCGTGCAGGTCGGCCTCGTCGAAGTGCTGCATCCACGAGGGCGGGGGCACGTCGCCCTTGTCCGACACGAACAGCTCCTCGGCCTCGCCGAGCGTGCGGCGCATGGCCTGGCCCTTGCCCAGGGCGGCCTGCGCCCAGGCCTCGATGGTGTGCAGCATGGCGCGGGTGCGCGGCAGGGTCCGCTCGCCGGAGCCGGACTGTGCCAGCTTCATCAGGTCCAGGGCCTCGTTGGGACGGCCGAGGTGGACCATCTGGCGGGCGGCGCGGGACAGCGCCTCCCCGGCGCGCGGCCTGTCGCCGCCCTCGCGGGCCGCGTGCGCGGCGATGACGAAGTACTTCTGCGCGGTGGGTTCGAGGCCGACGTCGTGGGACATCCAGCCCGCCAGGACCGCCAGGTTGGCCGCCACTCCCCACAGCCGCCGCTGGAGGTGGTCGGGGTGGTGGTAGGCCAGCATGCCGCCGACCTCGTTCAGCTGCCCGACCACGGCCTTGCGCTGCAGGCCACCGCCTCTGGAGGCGTCCCAGGCGCGGAAGACCTCCACGGAGCGCTCCAGGGCTTCGATCTCCTCGGAGCCGATGGGGGCGGCCTCGTAGCGGTCGTAGGCGACCGGATCGGCCTGGAAGGGTTCTCCGAAGCGCTGTGTGTCCTTGACGGCGCGCACGTCGGTGTGGAGCCAGTCGTACATGGCGTTGGTGAGGGCGGAGCCGGCGCTGAGCGCCACTCCCGCGCCCATCAGACCGCGACGGTTGAGCATGAGGTCCATTCCCGTGAATTCGGTGAGGACCGCGGCTGTGCGTTCGGGCGCCCAGGGCATGCCGTCGGGGTTCTCCTGCACCCCGTCCGCCTGCCTTTTGGAGGTGCGCCGCTGCCGTACGAACCCGAGGTCCTCGATGGTCACGACACGACCGAGCCGCTCGGTGAACAGGGCCGCCAATACGGTGGGTACGGGTTCGCGGGGGGTCTCCCCCATGTCGATCCAGCGCCGCACCCGCGAGGTGTCGGTGGCCAACTGGTGGTGGCCCATGGCCGCCGCCTGCCGGTTGACCATCCTCGCCAGCTCACCCTTCGACCAGCCGGCCAGGCCGAACAGGTCACTCAGTCGGGTGTTTGGTCCCTTGCTCACGTCAAGCCCCCAGGTTCTCGGCTGATTTGACAGTAGCCCTCCGTCAGGTGCCCCACGACTATTCGCCAGGCTTCGCCAGGGCCCGCTTCGTGGTCCGCCACCCATCGCCGGGTGTCAGGTAGGAATGCGCCTCCCCGACCCGGTCACCGGCGGAACTCCCCAGGGTGAAGTACGGGATCGGCGGGGCGGCGTACGCAACTCGTCGGCGCACGAAGGGAACCGCAAGCCATGTACGCAGCAACGTCCTCCGTGTCCGCCCCGGTCCGGCCGCACCGCACGCTCCAGGCGGGCGGCGGCGCCTATCTCGATCCCGGCCGTCCCGCGGCACCGGTGCCCGGCGCGCTGCGGGCGCGGCGCATGCCGGGGGCCGCCACGCAGCCGCTCAGCGGAAGAATCGACCTGTCCGGGCCGCAGGGCGCGCAGTTGCGCACCGCGCTCGCCTCGGTGCAGCGGATCTGTCCGGAGTTCGCGCCGGTGCAGGTGCTGCGGCGCAGCGGCCGGTCGGTCCTGCTGGTCGGGACGACGGGCCGGGCAACGGCCGTGGCGAAGGTTTTACTGGACCACTCGCCGGAATGGCGCGAGCGGTACCGGCACGAAATAGCGGCGTACCGGGCGTTCGTCCGGCACCGCCCGCCGGTCCGGGTGCCGCGGCTGATCGCCGCGGACCCCGAGAACTGCACGCTGGTGGTCGAACGGATGGCGGGCCGGGTCGCGGCATTGCAGCGGCACCCCGTGGAGGCCCCGCCGCGGGCCGACGTGCGGGCTGCGCTGGGCGCGGTGTGTCGGGTGAACCAGTGGCGGCCGCCGACGGAGCTGTTCGAGGATCCGCTCAACTATCCGCAGCGGATCGCGCGGTACCACGAGCTGGGGCTGCTGACCGACCGGGACCTGGGTGACCTGCAGAAGCTGCTGCACGGCCTCAAACTGGCGGGCGTGCAGCGGCAGTTCAACCACGGCGACGCGCTCCTGTCCAACCTGCTGCTGTCCCCCGCCGGGCCGGTGCTGCTCGACTGGGAGCACGCGGGCTGGTACCTGCCCGGCTACGACCTGGCCACGCTGTGGACGGTCCTGGGCGACGCCCCGGCCGCGCGCAGCCAGATCAGCCGGCTCGCCCAGGCGGCCGGACCGGCCGCACGGGACGCCTTCCTGGTCAACCTGATGCTGGTGTTGACCCGGGAGATCCGGATGTCCGAAACGGCGGTCCAGCGGTCGATGGCGGCGGCCGCGCCGGTGCAGCCCCTGCCGGCGGGCGCCCTGTCCTCCGGCGAGGAGCAGCGGCTGCTGCTGCGCCGTCTGCACGACGACTGCGGCATGGCCCGCAGGGCGGTACGCGCGGCGGTCGGGACCCGCTGACCCGGGCGGTCCCGCACCCCGTACGAAAATCCCGTGGCGCACACAACCCGTGTGCGTACCACGGGATTTCGTGCGTCCGGGGCCGCGCATGGCTTGACTTCCCGTGCTCCCGCGCACAGGTTTCTGATACGGCATCAGACGCCGTGTCGCTTTCCTCCCCTTCCCGTTGGAGCCTGCCCATGACTGCGAGCGCCGCCCCCTCCCCCGCCCCTGGTTCCCCGACCCGGCCCTCCCGCCGGTCGGTCCTCGCCGGGGCCGGGGCCGGGGTGGCGGCCGCCGTACTGCCGGCCGCCGCGGCGCGGGCCGACGCCTCCGGCCAGGGGGCTCCGCTCGGCGAGTACGACGTCGTGGTGGTCGGCTCGGGGGCCGCCGGGATGACCGCGGCGCTCACGGCCGCACGGCGGGGCCTGAGCGTGCTCGTGGTCGAGAAGGCCACCACCTTCGGCGGCTCGGCGGCCCGGTCCGGGGCCGGGATCTGGCTGCCGAACAACTCGGTGATCCTGCGCGCGGGCGTGCCCGACACCCCGGAGAAGGCGGCGGCGTACCTGGCCGCGGTGGTCGGGCCGGAGGTGCCGGCGGACCGGCAGGCGGCGTTCCTGGCGCACGGGCCGCGGATGCTGGACTTCGTGATGGCCAACAGTCCGCTGCGCTTCCGGTACATGGACGGGTACAGCGACTACTACCCGAACCTCCCGGGAGGGCTGCCGAACGGCCGCTCCATCGAGCCCGACCAGCTCGACGGCAACGTCCTGGGCGCCGAACTCGCCCGGCTGAACCCGGCGTACATGCCGGTCCCCGCCGGGATGGTGGTGTTCAGTCAGGACTACAAGTGGCTGACCCTCGCCGCCGTCAACGCCAGGGGGACGGCGGTGTCCGCCGCATGCCTGGCGCGCGGTACGGCGGCGGCACTGCGCGGGGAGAAGCCGCTGACCATGGGCCAGGCCCTGGCGGCCGGGCTGCGGGCGGGTCTGCTGCGGGCCGGGGTTCCGGTGTGGCTCGGCAGCCCGCTGGTGGACCTGGTGCGGGAAGGCGGGGCGGTCGCGGGTGTGGTGGTGGAGCGGGAGGGCGTACGGGGTGTGGTGCGCGCCCGCAAGGGGGTCGTCATCGGCTCGGGCGGGTTCGAGCACAACGCGCAGATGCGGGCGCAGTACCAGCAGCAGCCGATCGGAACGCAGTGGTCGGTGGGGGCCAAGGAGAACACCGGCGACGGCATCCGGGCCGGCGAACGGGCGGGGGCGGCGCTGGCCCTGATGGAGGACGCCTGGTGGGGGCCGTCGATCCCGCTGCCGGGGGAGCCGTACTTCTGCCTGGCCGAGCGCACCTTGCCGGGCGGGCTGATCGTGAACGCGGCGGGCGTCCGGTTCGTCAACGAGGCGGCCCCGTACAGCGATGTGGTGCACGTGATGTACGAGAAGGACCGGGGCGCACCCGGCTCGCACATCCCCGCCTGGCTGATCGTGGACCAGAACTACCGCAACAGGTACCTGTTCAAGGACGTCCTGCCGACGCTGCCCTTCCCGGACTCCTGGTACGGGGCGGGCGCGGTCCGCAAGGCCTGGACGTGGGACGCGCTCGCGGGGCAGATCGGGGTGCCGGCGGGGGCGCTGCGGGCGACGTTGAACCGGTTCAACGCACAGGCGTGGAGCGGGAACGACGCCGACTTCCACCGCGGGGACACGGCGTACGACCACTACTACACGGACCCGGCCGTGTACCCGAACGCGTGCCTGGCGCCGGTGTGGGCGCCGCCCTTCTACGCCTTCCGGATCGTGCCGGGCGACCTCGGGACGAAGGGCGGCATCGTCACGGACGCGCGGGCGCGGGCGCTGCGGCCGGACGGCTCGGTGATCCGGGGCCTGTGGGCGGCGGGCAATGCGAGCGCGGCGGTGATGGGGCACAGCTACGCGGGCGCGGGATCGACGATCGGCCCCGCGATGACGTTCGGCTACATCGCGGCGAACGACATCGCGGACGCGTAGCGGGCCGGGCGGTGTGGCGGGCACGACCGGGGCGCCGCGGGTCGGCGGCGCCTTCCGGACCTGCCGGGTCTCCCTGGTCTGCCGGGTCTCCCGGCCCTGCCGTCGGCCCTGCCGTCAGCCCTGCTGGAAGAGCTCGGCGGGCAGCGGCTTGAGCAGGGCGTACAGGTCGTCGCTGATGGGCCGGTCCCAGCTGGCGATGGTGACCAGCACGTTGTCGCTGCGGTCGAACTGCACGCAGCTGATCCGGGTCTCGGAGAGCTTGACCTTCCGGACGATGAGGAGGTTGTCGCCCTGCATCACGGGGCAGTCCTCGGTGCCGGTGACGTGGACGTCCTCGTCGTTCTCGAGGGCGTCGAGGAGCTGGGCCACCTCGAAGGGGACCTGGTCCTCGCCGAGGTCCCGGGCCGGGGAGCCCTCGGGCAGGTTCCCGATGATCATTGCGGGGCCGCGTCCGCCGAACAGGTCGTAGCGGAGAAAGACGCCCTGGCAGCTGCCGTCGGGCGCGGGGAGCAGCCCGGCCCCGAGATTGCCCGGCCAGTCCCCCGGGTCCATGGCCAGGACGTCGAAGTCCGGGCCGGCGGGTGTGGCGGCGCGGTTGCGGCGGAGGAAGGACATGCCGCCATGGTACGTGGCCGGTCGGGGTTTCCGGATCCCGGGGCGGGCAGTGGCGGGCTCCTACAGGGGCGGCACGAGGGTGAACCAGTGCGCGAGGAGCTCCTTGTCGCCGGCGGTCTCCAGATCGTCCGCCGGGATCCGCCGCCAGAGGAAGAGCATCAGGTCGGAGGCGGTGCCGGCGGCCTCGACGTGCGCCGGACCGGTGGCGCCCTGCGCCACGCGGACGAGGTCCCCGCGGAACGTCACCGTCCAGGTTCCGGGACCGTCCGTACGGCGGAACCGGTAGCACTCCCCCGCGCCGGGCGGGGCGGCGGCCACGGCCCGCCGGAAGGGGGCCATGACCTCGAAGGTCTGCGGGACGGCATCGGCAGCGACGTCCGCGTCGACGGGGCCGGGGGTTCCGGTGGCGCCCTCCGCGTCCCAGCGGTGGATCGCGAGCTCGATGGTCTGCATCCGGAGCCAGAAGCCGCTGGTGCGCTGGCTGCGGTCGGCGGACCAGGTCCACACGGGCTCGTCGGGTCCCAGCTCGTGGAAGAGGTCGGCGAGCTGCCGTGCGCCCTGCCCGAACCAGGCCGTCACCGGCGGCGTCAGCGGCCCGCGGTTCGGCGCCTGCTCCGGGAGCGGCCAGGCGGCCAGGGTCTGCGGGTCTGCGGGGAGCTCGAAGAGGGAGAGGTCGGTGGGGTCGGGGGCCTCGGCGAGGCGGTCGCGCAGGATGCGGCCGACGAAGCGGTGTACGCCGCCCAGATGGCCGAGGAGGTCGGAGGGCGACCAGCCCGGGCAGGACGGGACGAGGGGCAGCGGGCCTTCGCCGGCCTCGGCGACGGCGCGGCCGATCGCCTTCTCGAAGGCCAGGGTCTCGTTGCGGAAGTGGGAAAGGCGTTCGCTGTAGTCCATGCGGCAACACTGCCCGCCGGACGGGCCTGCCCACCGGGGTTGCGCTGGGCGCGTACCCGGTCGTGAGCGGTTGCGCGCCGACGCCGCCGGGCGCTGCGGCTGCGCGGTCCGGCGGCGTCGGCGGGTGGTCGGGGCGGGCGGGTCAGGTGAGGTCGAACTCGCCGCCCCGGGCACCGAGGACGAACCTGCGCCACTCGTCCGGCGCGAAGATCAGCGACGGGCTCTCGGGGCGCTCGCTGTTGCGCATGGCGATGAACCCCTCGACGAAGGCGATCTGGACGTCGCCCGCCCCCCGGCTGCTGGACTGCCAGTCCGCCTGGCTGAGGTCCAGGTCGGGCTTGCCCCAGCCGGAGTTCGGCTGCGAAATGATGGTGTCTGCCACGTGCGTGCTCCTCCCGGTACGTCGTCCGGGGCCAGGGTAGCCATCGCGGCGCGTGTCGCACAGGCCACGGTGCGTCACATACGACCGTCGCGTACGACCGGTACGTCGCCGGCGGCGTCCCGGCGGCCGGCCGTGGTCACCGCGGTCGGGGAACCGGCCCGGAGGTGGTCGGGAGCCGGTCGGGCATCGGGGTCAGGCAGCGGGGTCGGGCGTCGGGGTCAGGCAGCGGGGGCCGCGGATCCCACGAGCCACATCGCGAAGAACTGCGCCCCACCGCCGTACGCGTGTCCCAGCGCCCGCCGGGCTCCGGGCACCTGGTGCTCCCCGGCCAGACCGCGGACCTGCAGGGCCGCCTCGGCGAAGCGGATCATGCCGGAGGCCCCGATCGGGTTGGTGGACAGGACGCCTCCGGAGGGGTTCACCGGCAGGTCCCCGTCGAGCTCGGTCACCCCTGCCTCGGTGAGCTTCCAGCCCTCGCCCTCCTGCGCGAAGCCCAGGTTCTCCAGCCACATCGGCTCGTACCAGGAGAACGGCACGTACATCTCCACGGCGTCGATCTCGCGGCGCGGGTCGGTGATGCCCGCCTGCCGGTACACGTCGGCCGCGCAGTCCTTGCCGGCCTGCGGCGACACGAAGTCCTTCCCGGCGAAGAGCGTCGGCTCGCTGCGCATCGCGCCGCCGTGCAGCCAGGCGGGCGGCTTCGGCGAACGGGCCGCGCCCGCCCGGTCGGTGAGGACCATGGCGCAGGCGCCGTCCGAGGAGGGGCAGGTCTCGGAGTAGCGGATGGGGTCCCACAGCATGGGCGAAGCCTGGACCTTCTCCAGGGTGATGCCGTGCTCGTGGAGGTGTGCGTACGGGTTCTTCAGCGCGTTGCGGCGGTCCTTGTAGGCGACGAGCGAGCCGACGGTGTCGGGGGCGCCGGTGCGCCGCATGTACGCGCGTACGTGCGGGGCGAAGAAGCCGCCCGCGCCCGCCAGCAGCGGCTGCTGGAAGGGAACGGGCAGGGACAGGCCCCACATGGCGTTGGATTCGGACTGCTTCTCGAAGGCCAGGGTGAGCACGGTGCGGTGGACGCGAGCGGCGACCAGGTTGGCGGCGACCAGTGCCGTGGATCCGCCGACCGAGCCGGCGGTGTGGACGCGCAGCATGGGTTTGCCGGTGGCGCCGAGGGCGTCCGCGAGGTACAGCTCTGGCATCATCACGCCCTCGAAGAAGTCGGGGGCCTTGCCGATGACCACCGCGTCGATGTCCGCCCAGGCCAGTTCGGCGTCGGCGAGGGCGCGGACCGCGGCCTCGCGGACGAGGCCGGCGAGGGACACGTCGTGGCGGGCGGCGACGTGCTTGGTCTGGCCGATGCCGACGACGGCCACGGGCTCCTTGCTCATGTGCGGTCCCCTTCCAGGACGGCGACCAGGTTCTGCTGCAGGCAGGGGCCGGAGGTGGCGTGGGCGACGGCGCGGTCGGACTCGCCCCGGTGGATCCGGGCGGCGGCCTCGCCGATCCGGATCAGGCCGGCGGCCATGAGCGGGTTGGCGGCGAGCGCCCCGCCCGACGGGTTGACGGCCACGGTGCCGTCGTCGGCGATGCCGAGGGCCTTGCGCAGGACGACTTCCTGGGAGGAGAACGGGGCGTGCAGTTCGGCCGTGTCCACGGGGCGGTCGAAGAAGCCGGCGTGCCGGGCTGCGGTCCGGGTGGACGGGGAGTCGGTCAGGTCGCGCAGGCCCAGACCGTGGGCCTCGATGCGGTGGTCGATGCCGGTGATCCAGGCCGGGCGGGTGCACAGCCGCCGCGCGGTGTCGCCGGCGGCCAGCACGACCGCGGCCGCGCCGTCGCCGATGGGCGGGCAGTCACCCGTGCGCAGGGGCCGGATCTGGTAGTCGCCCTGCGGGACGGGCCCGCGGAGCTGGGCGTGCGGGTTGGCCCCGGCGGCGGCCCGGCTGCGGGCGCCGATGGCGGCGAGGGCGGCCTCGTCGGTCGCGCCCGCGTCGATCAGGGCCTGGGCCTGGAGGGCGGCCAGGGCCACCGAGTCGGGCCACAGGGGCGCCAGGTAGTAGGGGTCGAGCTGCCGGGTGAGGACGTCGCGCACCGGGCCCGGGGAGGACTTGCCGTACCCGTAGACGAGCGCGGTGTCGGCCTCGCCGGTCTGGATCTTGACCCAGGCCTCGTAGAGGGCCCAGGCGCCGTCCATCTCGACGTGCGACTCGGAGATCGGCGGCCAGGCGCCGACGCCGTCGAGGGTCATGGTGAAGGAGAAGGCCCGGCCGGCGAGGTAGTCGGAGGATCCGGAGCAGGTGAAGCCGATGTCGCCCGTGCGCAGTCCGGTCTGCCGGAGCACCACGTGCAGCACCGGCATGACCATCTCGACTTCGCTCAGCTCGTCGGTGCGGCGCAGGTGGTCGCTCTGCGCGAAGGCGACGACCGCGACCTCGCGCGCGTACCGGGTCCGGTCGATCATAGCAGCTCCTTGTAGGTGTCGTACTCGGCGTCCGGCTCGCCCGTGGGGCGGTAGTGGTCGGGGTAGCGGCCGCCTTCGGTCCACACGGGCTCGACGCGCAGGCCCATGCGGACCTGGTCGTAGGGGATGCCGCCGATCCGGCCGTGCAGGGCGAGGTCGGCGCCGTCGAGGGCGATGTGCGCGTAGACGTACGGCACCTCGATGGCGTCGTTGACGGTGTTCTTGGCTTTGATGTTGACGATGCAGAAGGTCGTGACCGTGCCGCGCGGGCCGACCTCGACGCGGTCGGTGGTGGCGACCCCGCAGGTGGGGCAGGCGCCGCGGGGCGGGACGTACACCTTGTGGCAGGAGGGGCAGCGTTCGCCGACGGTGCGGTGCTCGGCGAGGGCGCCCAGGTACGCGGTCTGGGCGCGGCCGGGGCCGTAGGTGTAGTCGAGTCGGGCGGGGGCGACGATGCCGGTGACGGGCTCGGGGAAGACCCCGTCGTGCGGGGTGGGGGTCGTGGCCGCGGGCCCGCCCGGCCCGTTGGGCGCGTGCGGTGGTTCGTACGGTTCGAAGCAGGCGATGTCGGTGATGGAGCCGGTGCGTTCGGCGGCCCAGCGGATGCGGACCCGCATGCCGGTGCGGACGGCGTCCGGGCCGGGCGCGTCGAGGGCGTGCAGCAGGGCGGTGTCGGCCCCGTCGAGGCGGACCAGCGCCCAGGCGAAGGGGGTGCCGAGGGGCTGGTTCGGGCGGGGGCGGGCGTTCCAGGCGAAGGTGGTGACGGTGCCGGTGGGGGCGACCTCGACGAGCTCGCGCAGTTCCTCGGCGGTGGTGGGGTCGTACTCGACGGGCGGGACCATCACCGAGCCGTCGGAGGTCTTCACGCCGAGGACGACGCGCTCGCGCAGCCCGGTGAGGAAGGCGCTCTGCACGGGTCCGAGGGACCGGGTGAAGGGGAACTCGACGACGAGGGGCGCGCGCAGCTCCTCGGGCGGGGACGCGGCGGTCATGGCGGCTCTCCCAGTTCTCCGGGTCGGACGGGCGGACGGGGCGGAAGGGGTTGGGCGGGGTGGGTGCGGCGGCGCGGGCGGTCGAGGGGCGGCGCGACGGCCCCAGCACTACGCGCGGCGGTACACCGGGGGGCGTTTCTCGGCGAACGCGCGGGCGCCCTCCTTGGCGTCGGCGGTGTCGAAGACCGGCCATCCCCGGGCGAGTTCGCGGGCCAGTCCCGCGGTCTCGTCCAATTCGGCGGTCTCGTAGACCGAGGCCTTGACGGCTTCGACGGCGAGGGGTCCACAGGCGTTGATCTGCTCGGCGATCTCCAGGGCCTTGTCCAGGGCGGTCCCGGCCGGGACGACGTGGCCGACGAGCCCGATCCGGGCGGCCTCCTCGGCCGAGTACGGCCGGCCGGTCAGGAGCATCTCCAGGGCGTGGGTGCGGGGGATCTGGCGCGGCAGCCGTACGGTCGAGCCGCCGATCGGGAACAGGCCCCGCCTGACCTCGAAGAGTCCGAAGGTGGCGCCGGCGCCCGCGACGCGGATGTCGGTGCCCTGGAGGATCTCGGTGCCGCCGGCCACGCAGTAGCCCTCGACGGCGGCGATGACGGGCTTGCGCGGGCGGTGGTGGCGCAGCATCGCCTTCCAGTGCAGGTCGGGGTCGGCCTTGAGGCGGTCGCGGTAGCGGTCGCCGGCCATGCCCTTCCCGGCGAGCGCCTTGAGGTCCATCCCGGCGCAGAAGTCACCTCCGGCGCCGGTCAGGACGATCGAGCGGACGGTGTCGTCGGCGTCCGCCTCGATCCAGCCGTCGTGGAGGCCGACGAGCAGGGGCAGCGAGAGCGCGTTCTTCGCCTCGGGCCGGTTCATGGTGAGCACCAGCGTGGCGCCGTGTCGTTCGACGGTGAGGTGTTCGGTACCGACCATTGCCGTCCTCCCTCTCAAGAACCTAGAACAGGTTGCAGGAGCACGGGATGCAGTTCAAGGGTTTTCTGACACTCAGTCAGTTTTCTTGTCGGCGCCCTTCCCAGTTGGTGGGGGCGGCGCTCTAATGACCGCCGGGCGGCCCGGCCGGCCGCCCGCCGACGGAGCTTCGGGGGTGAGGAGGAACGGTGGAGTACAACCTTGCCGACCTGTTCGAATCGGTCGTGGACGTGGTCCCGGACCGCGAGGCCCTGGTGTACGTGGACCACCCGGGGACCGGTGCCGAGCGCCGCCTCACGTACGCGCAGCTGGACGCGGCGGCCAACCGCATCGCCCACTACCTGCGGGACGGCGGACTGAAGGCCGGCGAGCACGTGGGCCTGCACCTCTACAACGGGGTCGAGTACCTCCAGACCGTGCTGGCCTGCCTGAAGGCCCGCCTGGTGCCGGTGAACGTCAACTACCGGTACGTGGAGGAGGAGCTGGTCTACCTCTACAACGACGCCGACCTCGCCGCGCTCGTCTTCGAGGGCGAGTTCACGGCGCGGGTGGCGGCCGCCCTGCCCCACGCGCCGGGGCTGCGCCGTCTGATCCGGGTCGGGGAGGCGCCGCCGGGTGCGCCGGAGCCGACCGTCGCCCCCGTGGCGTTCGCGGACGCCGAGGCGGCCGGATCGCCGGCCCGCGGCTTTCCGTCGCGCTCCCCCGACGACCTGTTCATCATCTACACGGGCGGCACGACCGGCATGCCCAAGGGCGTCATGTGGCGGGCGGAGGACCTGTTCTTCGCGGGCCTGTTCGGCGGGGAGCCGTCGGGCGAGCCGGTGAAGCGGCCGGAGGAGCTGGCGGAGCGGGTCGCGGCGCGCGGCGCCGGGCTCACGTTCTTCCCCGCGCCGCCGCTGATGCACGGCACGTCGACGTTGACCTCGTTCATCGCCTTCAACTACGGCCAGCGGGTGGTCATCCACCGCAAGTACGTGCCCGAGGAGGTACTGCGGACGATCGAGAAGGAGAAGGTGTCGAGCGTGTCCCTGGTGGGCGACGCGATGCTGCGGCCGCTCGTCGATGCGCTGAAGGGCCCGCTCCGGGGGGCCGACCTGTCCTCGCTGTTCAGCGTGTCCTCGTCGGGGGCAATCATGTCGGATTCGGTCCGCGCCGAGTTCCTCCGGCTCGTCCCGAACGTCCTGCTGCTGAACAACTTCGGCTCCTCGGAGTCCGGGTCCAACGGCCGGGCGGCCGACGACGCCGGACCGGAGAAGGGCTTCCGGCTCGTGGTCAACGACCGTACGCAGGTGGTGGACCCGGTGACGCACGAGCCGGTGCCGCCGGGCGTTCCCGGGCGGCTGGCGCAGCGCGGCCACGTACCGCTCGGCTACTACAACGACCCGGTGAAGACCGCCGAGACCTTCTTCCGCAAGGGCGACGAACGGTGGGTGCTGCTCGGGGACATGGCGACGGTGGACGCCGAGGGCATCGTCACCGTCCTGGGACGCGGCTCGCAGTGCATCAACACGGGCGGCGAGAAGGTGTACCCGGAGGAGGTCGAGCAGGCGCTGAAGGCCCATCCGGACGTGTACGACGTCCTGGTCGCCGGGGTGCCGGACGCGCAGTGGGGCAGCCACGTCGCGGCCGTGGTCCAGCTGCGCGAGGGCGCGCCGGAGCCGACGCTGTTCGAGATCCAGAGCCACTGCCGGACCAGGCTGGCGGGGTACAAGATCCCGCGTCAGCTGGTCATCGCGCCGGCCGTGCAGCGGTCGCCGAGCGGGAAGGCGGACTACCGGTGGGCGAAGTCGGTGGCGGTGGACGCCGACGCGGCCGCCCGCCGGGACCACCCGACCGGGTGACCCCGACCGCATGTCCCCGAAGCGCGGCCGGGCAGGCGGACGAGCGGTTCACCTCCCCCACCGCGTGGTGGGCCGGTTGGGTACCGTCGTACGGGGTGGAGGAAGGCACCCGGCGCATCCCCTCAGGCGACCACTCGTTCGAGTCATTGATTTTGGCCACCCGCCTCGGGCAATCTACCGAATGATCGGTCGGCTGTTCGGCTCATGACGGGGTGAGGCACATGGCGCAGTACGAGGACGTCCAGGACGCGGGCGAGCGGCTCGGCCGCGACGAGCTGGCCGCACTGCAGCTGACCCGGCTGCGGGAGACCCTGACCCGGGTCTACGAGCGGGTGCCCTTCTACCGGCAGGCCTTCGACAAGGCCGGGGTGCATCCGGACGACTGCCGCTCACTCGCCGATCTCGCCCGCTTCCCCTTCACCACGAAGGCGGACCTGCGCGACCAGTACCCCTTCGGCATGTTCGCCGTGCCCCGCGCGGAGGTGCGCCGCCTGCACGCCTCCAGCGGCACCACCGGCCGCCCCACCGTGGTGGGCTACACGGAGGGGGACCTGGACACCTGGGCCTCGGTCGTCGCCCGCTCGATCCGGGCGGCGGGCGGGCGGCCGGGCCAGGTCGTGCACATCGCCTACGGGTACGGCCTGTTCACCGGGGGGCTGGGCGCGCACTACGGGGCGGAGCGGCTGGGCTGTACGGTCGTGCCCGCCTCCGGGGGGATGACGGACCGCCAGGTGCGGCTGATCCAGGACTTCCGGCCGGAGGTCATCATGGTGACGCCCTCGTACATGCTGACACTGCTCGACGAGATGGAGCGGCAGGGCGTCGACCCGCGCAGCACGTCCCTGCGGACGGGGATATTCGGCGCGGAACCGTGGACGGAGGGGATGCGCCGGGAGATCGAGGAGCGGCTCGGTATCGACGCGGTGGACATCTACGGCCTGTCCGAGGTGATCGGCCCGGGCGTCGCTCAGGAGTTCGCGTCCCGCAAGGACGGCCTGCACATCTGGGAGGACCACTTCTACCCGGAGGTGGTGGACCCGGTGACCGGCGAGGTGGTGCCGGACGGCGAGCCCGGGGAGCTGGTGTTCACCTCCCTCACGAAGGAGGCCATGCCCGTGGTCCGCTACCGGACCCGGGACCTGACGCGGCTGCTCCCGGGGACCGCGCGGCCGGCGTTCCGGCGCATGGAGAAGGTCACCGGGCGCTGCGACGACATGCTCATCCTGCGCGGGGTGAACCTGTACCCGACGCAGATCGAGGAGATCCTGCTCGCAACGCCCGGCCTGGCCCCGCACTTCCAGCTGCGGCTGACCCGCGAGGGCCGGATGGACGCGCTGACGGTACGGGTGGAGGCGCGCCCGGACGCGAATGCCGGGCGTCGGGAATCCGCAGCCGCGGCCGTGGTGCGGGCGGTGAAGGAGGGCATCGGGGTCACCGTCGGGGTCGAAGTCGTCGACCCGGAGACGCTGGAGCGCTCCGTGGGCAAGCTCAAGCGGCTCGTCGACCTGCGCGGCACCGGGGAGAGGGGGGACACGCGTCCAGCCGGCTGACACGCCCGATCGGCCGCACTTCGGTCCGGCCTCCGAGAGCCGTCGGGTCCGTGCGGGTAGTGCATGAGGCGTGACCGCCAAGCTCCGACACCTCCACGACCGGCTCCAGGCCTCCCCGGCCGGGCTCGCCTGGGTTCGGGGGCGCGAGATGGAGCTGATGCACCGGGCCATGGGATTCGCCGCCCTCGGGTTCCTCACCCTGGTGCCCCTGCTGGTCGTGGTGGCGGCCGCCGCGCCCGGCAGCGGATCGAACTTCGGGCGCTGGCTCGGCCAGGCGCTCGGGGTCACGGCGTCCTCCCGGGCCCGGATCGAGGTGCTGTTCGCTTCGGCCGACCTGGCCCTGGAGCGGACGACCGCCTTCGGCCTCGCGGCCCTGGCGGTGTTCGGCCTCACCTTCGGGTCGGCCGTGCAGACCGGGTACGAGAAGGTCTGGGACCTGCCCACCGCCCGGTGGCACACCATGTGGCGGCACGTCGTCTGGCTGGCCCTGCTGGTGTGCTACCTGGCGCTGCTCGTCGGGGTCCCCGCCCCGTCGGACGACACGCTGGGCAACCTGCTCGTCGGGACCGGGGACGTCGTCGGCACCTGCGTCTTCTTCTGGGGGTCCCAGCGCCTGCTGTTGGGGGGCCGGGTCCGCTGGCGGGCCCTGCTGCCCGGGGCTGTCGCGACCGGCCTGGGCCTGCTCGGCCTGCGGATCTTCTCCCAGCTGGTGTTCTCGCCGCTGATCGCCTCCAATGCCGTGACGTACGGGCCGTTCGGCACCCTGCTGGTCGTCCAGTCCTGGCTCGTCGGCGTCGGCTTCGTCGTCTACGGGGGCGCGCTCGTGGGCCGCCTGGTCCACGAGCACCTGACCCTGCGCCGGCTGCAGCACGACGGTCTGCTCCCCGGCTGAACCGACCCCGCCCGGCTTCCTGCTCAGGCGAGCCGCAGGTCGACGTACGGGATGCTGTCGCCGGGCAGCAGGCAGCGCTCCACCTCGACGTATCCCCGCGCCAGCGCGAACCGCAGCCCGTCCTCGTTCGACTCCAGGACGACCGTCTCGATGACGTCCGCACCGAGCCGTCGGGCCTCCGCCAGGGCGTGCGCGTACAGCTGCGTGCCGAGCCCCTGCCGCCGGTGCTCGGGGAGCATCCGCGCGATGACCGTCGCCGGCCCGTCCGCGGTCGGCGGGCGCACGGTCGAGCAGCCGACGAGAACGTCACCGCGGTGGGCGACGTCCAGGCGGTGGCGTCCGGCCCGCTCGCGCACGTCGGCGAGCGACAGCGCGTCGGGCGGGACGATCAGGTTGTGGACGTACAGCCAGTCCCGCAGCAGGTCCTCACCACTGCCGTCAACGCGTTCGATACGAAGACCGCTCATCGCCTCAGGGAACGGCCCGCGGCGCCCCGTGTCAACGGCCGGCCCGGCCGAACCGGTCCCGGAGCTCGCGCTTGAGGATCTTGCCGCTGGCATTGCGCGGCAGGGCCTCGACGAACAGCACCCGCTTCGGGGCCTTGAAGGCGGCCAGCCGCTCCCGCGCGTACGCCATCAGCTCCGCCTCCGCCACGTCGCCGCGCGGTACCACCACGGCCGTGACCGCCTCGATCCAGTGCGCGTCGGGCAGCCCCACGACCGCCGCCTCGGCCACCGCGGGGTGCGTGTAGAGCACGTCCTCGACCTGCCGGGAGGCGACCAGCACCCCGCCCGAGTTGATGACGTCCTTGACCCGGTCGACGATCGTGAAGTAGCCCTGCGCATCGCGCACCGCCAGGTCACCGGAGCGGAACCAGCCGTCCCGGAAGGCCTTTTCCGTGGCCTCCGGGTCGTTCCAGTAGCCCTGGCAGAGCTGCGGCGAGCGGTACACCACCTCGCCCGCCGTCCCGTCGGGCACGTCCGCGCCGTCCTCGTCGACGACCTTCGCCTCGACGTGCCGGACCGGCCGCCCGCAGGACTCCAGCCGACCCTCGTGCTCGGCGGGCCCGAGCACGGTGGCCAGCGGCCCGATCTCGCTCTGCCCGAAGCAGTTGTAGAACCCGAGCCGGGGCAGCCGCGCCCGCAGCCGCTCCAGGACCGGCACCGGCATGACGGACGCCCCGTAGTACGCCTTGCGCAGTGCGCCCAGCTCGCGCCGCTCGAACTCGGGGTGGTTGGCGAAGGCGATCCACACCGTGGGCGGCGCGAAGAAGCTGTCCGCCCGCCCCGCCTCCACCAGTGCGAACACCTCCTCGGCGGCGGGCGCGTCCAGGATCGTGTTCCGTGCGCCCACGGCCAGGTAGGGCAGCAGGAAGACGTGCATCTGCGCCGAGTGGTACAGCGGCAGCGCGTGTACCGGCAGGTCCTCCGGGTGCAGGTCCAGCGCCTCGACGGCGCTCTCGTACTCGTGGACCAGGGCCCGGTGCGTCATCATGGCGCCCTTGGGCAGGGCGGTGGTGCCGGAGGTGTAGAGCAGCTGCACCACGGCGTCCGGGGCACCGACGGGCTCGAAGGGCTGCGGGTCGGCGAGTTCGGCGAGGAAGGACCCGGGCGTGTCCCGCAGCGGTCGCACGGCGTACCCGTCGGGGATCCGCGGAACCAGGTCCGGGTCGGCGAGGACGAGCGCGCCCGAACAGTCGTCCAGGATGTGCGCGAGGTCCTCGCCGGTGAGGTTCTGGTTGACCGGGACGTGCGTGAGGCCGGCCCGGGCACAGGCGAGGAAGGCGATCAGGTAGGCGTCGGAGTTGTGGCCGAAGGTCACGACCCGGTCGCCGGCGCCCAGCCCGTACCGCTCGCGCAGGACGGCGGCCCCGGTGGAGACCGCGGCGTCGAGCTCGGCGTACGTCCAGACCCGGTCCCGGTACCGGACGGCCTCCCGTCCTGCGAACCGCCGCGCGCTGTCCCGCACGAGCCCGTCGACCGTGTTGTCCCGCACTGCCGTCATGCCGCGATCCTCGCCGCCCCGCGCACGGCGGTCAACCACCGGCAGGCCGAACGGGCCGTCTCGGCGTCGTGCCGGGGTCGCGTTTCCGTGGCCGTGGGCCCGTACGCTGCGGCCCCGACGATCCGCGCTGCGGTGTTCGACGCTGGGGAGTGCTGGTCGACGAGACCAGGGAATGCGGCACATGGGCGGACTCGTTCGGCGTCCCCGGTACACGTCACGAAGGCGGATGCCGCCGCCCCCCACGACACCGGGTGCGGGGCGGAGTCCTGCGGTGCGGGCGCCGCCGTCACGCACCGGCTCACGGGCTCACGGGCTCACGGGCTCACGGGCTCACGGCGAGGAAGAGGTAGGCCGCCAGGACCACCACGTGGACGCCGCCTTGGAGCAGGGTGGCGCGGCCCAGTACGACGGTGAGGGTGCCGACCGCGACCGTCAGCGCGAGCAGCACCATGTGGACCGGCCCGAGGCCCAGCAGCAGCGGTCCGGACAGCCACAGGGAGGCGAGGGCGATGGCAGGGATGGTCAGGCCGATGCTGGCGAGGGCGGAGCCGTACGCCAGGTTGAGGCTGGTCTGGACGCGGTCCCGGCTGGCGGCACGGACGGCGGCGAGCGTCTCGGGCAGCAGCACGAGCAGGGCGATGACGACGCCGACGACGGCCTGCGGCAGGCCGGCTTCCGCGACGGCGGACTCGATGGTGGGCGAGACGGCCTTGGCGTTGCCGACGACGGCGACGAGGGCGACGAGCAGCAGTCCGAGGCTGATCACGGCGGCGCGGGCGCTGGGCGGCGTGGCATGGCTGTCGTCGCCGGCGCCTGCCCCGGAATCCGAGCCGGTGGCGACGGGCAGGAAGTAGTCCCGGTGGCGGATGGTCTGCACGGAGACGAACAGCCCGTACAGGGCGAGCGAGGCGCAGGCGGCGAAGGTGAGCTGGGCCGGGGAGAACTCCGGGCCGGGCTTGCTGGTGGTGAAGGTCGGCAGGACCAGGCTGAGGGTGGCGAGGGTCGCCACGCTGGCCAGGGCGGCGCCGGAGCCCTCCGGGTTGAAGACGGCGACGCGGTTGCGCAGGGCTCCGACGAGCAGGGACAGGCCGACGATGCCGTTGCACGTGATCATGACGGCGGCGAAGACGGTGTCGCGGGCGAGCGAGGCGGTCTTGGGGCCGCCGTCGACCATCAGGGTGACGATGAGGGCCACTTCGATGACGGTGACGGCCACGGCGAGGACGAGGGAGCCGAACGGCTCGCCCACCCGGTGGGCGACGACCTCGGCGTGGTGCACGGCCGCGAGCACCGCGCCCGCCAGGCACAGCGCGACGATCGCCACCGCGTGTCCCGGCAGGTCCCGCCCCCAGCTGAAGACGAGCGCGAGGAGTGAGACGAGCGGGACCAGGACGGTCCAGGCAGCGGCGGGGATCCTGAGTACTGCACGTCTCATGCCCCCACGCTGCCACGACCCGTGATCCGCCGCGCGGCCGGCGGCGCGGGCCGGCTGCAGCCCCCGCGCCGGGGACTGCGGCCGGCCGCCTCAACCGTGGGCGGGCTACCAGAAGATGACGACGTACCCGTCTCCGCCCGGCTGTCCGGCGGCACCCTCCGCACCCGTGACGGTGCCGCCCAGGCCGCCGTCACCGCCCGCACCGCTGCCGTTCGGGAGGGCGACGATGCCGTCCACCGCCTCGCCCCCTTCGATCCCGACCCCGCTCAGCCCGGTCCGGGTCAGGCCGCCCGTACGGCAGGTGGCGGTGCCGCCGGCCCCCGGCTGTCCGTCGGCGCCGGCGGTGGCGCCACCGCCCTGACCGCCGCCACCGCCCCCGCCACCGTTCGCCGCGACCACGATGTCACCCTTGGACGAGGCCAGGGTGGTGGCCGAGCCATCGGAGCCGTTGTCCCCGGCCGTGCCGGCGGGGCCGCCGTCACCGCCGCCACCGCGCACGCCGAGGACGACCGCGTAGCTCTTCAGGGGCTTCACCGGCACGGTGCACCAGGCGAAGCCGCCGCCGCCACCGCCACCGCCGTCACCGCCGTCAGCGTCGTCGTTGGTGCCGGCGCCGCCGCCACCGCCACCACCACCGCCGGCGCCCCAGGCCTGGACGAACACGGAGGTGACACCGGGCGGCGGGACGAACGTTCCGTTGTTCGTGAACTCCTGCAGGCCGTGCGGGGTCTTCTTCGCCTCGGACTTCGGCTCGGCCTTGGGCTTCGGCTTGGGCTTCGGCTTCGGCTTCGACTCCTCGTCACCCGCGGGCCCGGGGCCGTCCTCCTGGCGGGGGCCCTCCCGGGGGAAGTCCTCGCCGTCCGGCGGCGGCTCCAGAAGGTTGGCGCCCGCGGCGGACAGCCGGCCCGCACGGTCGGCGTCGGCCTGGGCGGGCGACATGACGAGCAGCTGGCCGGTGAGCGCCGCCGCGGTGAGGACCGCTGCGGCCAGCGTCCGCCGACGGAGACGGCGAGAGGTGGTACTCGCGTTCATGGCTTCCTTACCCCCCTCCGGCCATGCCGGCAGGAGGGGGTGCGATGAGGTGGCAGGGGGCGGACCGAGTCGGTCCGCCGCTCATCTCACCGAGGCTCCCGTGCGCACTGCCGCAGGCACGGCCAGGCGTTACCCCGGCCGGCCCGCAAGGTTGCGCCGCTCAGCGTACGGGGCCGGCTGCCTGGGCAGGGGCGGCCCGACGGCCGGTTGGGCGCCCCCGGCGGGCGGGGAGGTGGCCGGCCCCGGCGGGCGGATGGCCGGCCCGGAACGGCACGGCGGCGAGGCCGGTCACACCGCCCGGTCGCGGCCCTCCCAGTACGGGTCGCGCAACCGCCGCTTGTACAGCTTGCCGTTGGGGTCGCGGGGCATCTCCGCGATGAAGTCGACCGTCCGGGGCCGCTTGTAGCCGGCCAGCAGGCCCGCGCAGTGTGCCAGGATCGCGGCGGCCAGCCCTTCTCCCGGCTCGTGCCCGTCGGCCGGCTCGACGACCGCCTTGACCTCCTCGCCCCAGTCGGCGTGCGGGATGCCGAAGACGGCGGCGTCGGCGACCGCCGGATGGGTGAGGAGCGCGGCCTCGATCTCGGCGGGGTAGATGTTGACCCCGCCCGAGATGATCATGTCGATCTTGCGGTCGCGGAGGAAGAGGTAGCCCTCCTCGTCCAGCAGCCCGAGGTCGCCGACCGTGAAGAAGTCGCCGATGCGGTTCTTCCGCGTCTTGCCCTCGTCCTTGTGGTAGCTGAAGCCGCCGGTGTTCATCTTCATGTAGACGGTGCCGACCTCCCCGGCGGGCAGCCGGTTGCCGTCGTCGTCGAAGACGGCGAGCTCGCTGATCGGCCAGGCGCGGCCGACCGTCCCCGGCTTCTTCAGCCAGTCCTCGGCGGTGGCGAACGCCCCGCCGCCCTCGCTGGCCGCGTAGTACTCCTCCACGCAGTGCCCCCACCAGGCGATCATCGCCCGTTTGACGTGGTCGGGGCAGGGGGCGGCGCCGTGGAGGGCGTGCCGCATGGAGCCGACGTCGTACGCCGACCGGGTCGCCTCCGGGAGCGCGAGCAGACGGTGGAACTGGGTGGGGACCATGTGGGTGTGGGTGCAGCGGTGGGCTTCGATGAGCCGCAGCATCTCCTGCGGCGTCCACTTGTCCATCAGTACCAGCGGGTGGCCGAGGTGCAGCGAGGCGCCGGCGAACTGCAGGACCGCCGTGTGGTAGAGCGGAGAGCAGACCAGGTGCACGTTGCCGTCGAACGGGCGGATGCCGAAGATGCCGAGGAAACCGCCGAGGTGCGTCTCCTCGGGGGTCTTGCCGGGCAGCGGGCGGCGGATGCCGCGGGGGCGGCCGGTGGTGCCGGAGGTGTAGTTCATGACCCAGCCGAGGATGCGCCCTTCGGGGGGTGTGCCGGGCCGGCCGTCGAGGAGTCCGGCGTACGGGCGGAAGCCGGGGACGGTGCCGACGGCGTAGCGGTGGGTCGCCGGGAGGGCGGCCTCGTCGGCTGCGGCGGTGGCGGCGCCGGCGAAGCGTTCGTGGGCGATGAGGACCTTGGCTCCGGAGTCGGAGACGATCCAGGCGATCTCGGGGCCGACGAGGTGGTGGTTGACGGGGACGAGGTAGAAGCCGGCCTGGGTGGCGGCGAGGTAGGCGGTGAGGAACTCGACGCCGTTGGGCAGGAGGACGGCGAACGCGTCGCCCCGTTCCAGCCCGGCGGCACGCAGGCCGTGGACGAGGCGGTTGGCGTCGGCGTGCAGCCGGCCGGCCGTCCGCTCCTCGCCTTCCGGGGTGACCAGGACGACCCGCTGCGGGTCGGCGGCGGCCTGGGCCCAGAACCCTCCCGCGGCCTGCCGCCCGGCGCTGTTCGCGTTTCGGTCCGCGTTTCCGTCCACGTTTCCGTCCGCGTTTCCGTTCGTGCCCGTCACGCTGCTCACGTGGGTCACCCCTCTCACACGGCTCGGCCGGCGATGCGGTTGATGCGGTCGACGGCCTTCTCGAAGCCGCGGGTGAGGTCGTCGAAGACGGCCTGGACGCTGCGCTCGGTGTTCATGCGGCCGACGATCTGGCCGACGGGCGTGCCGAGCAGTGGCTGGACCTCGTACTTCTGGATCCGGGAGAGCGCCTCGGCGACCAGCAGGCCCTGGAGGGGCATGGGCAGGGCTCCGGGGCCGTCCGGGTCGTCCCAGGCGTCGGTCCACGTGGTGCGCAGCTGGCGGGCGGGTTTGCCGGTGAGGGCCCGGGAGCGGACGGTGTCGCCGGAGCCGGCGGCGAGGAGCTTCTCGGTGAGGGCGCGGGAGTGCAGTTCGGCCTCGGTGGTGGTCAGCCAGAGGGAGCCGAGCCAGACGCCCTGCGCGCCGAGGGCGAGTCCGGCGGCGATCTGCTCGCCGCTGCCGATGCCGCCGGCGGCGAGGACGGGGAGCGGGGCGACGGCCTCGGCGATCTCGGGGACGAGCACCATGGTGGCGATCTCGCCGGTGTGGCCGCCGGCCTCGTACCCCTGGGCGACGACGATGTCGATGCCGGCTGCGGCGTGCCGGCGGGCGTGCTTGGCGCTGCCGGCGAGGGCGGCGACGAGGACGCCGCGGTCGTGGGCGCGGGCGATGACGTCGGGGGGCGGCGAACCCAGGGCGTTCGCGAGGAGTTTGACGGGGTAGTCGAAGGCCACGTCGAGCTGGGCGCGGGCGACCTGCTCCATCCAGCCGGTGATCCGCCAGCCGGAGGCCTCGCCCTCGGGGAGCTCGGGGACGTGGTGCTTGGCGAGGGTGTCGCGGACGAAGTCGCGGTGGCCGGCCGGGATCATCGCCTCGATCTCGGCCTCGCCGATGCCGTCGACGGCCTTCTTGGCGGGCATGACGACGTCGAGTCCGTAGGGCTTGCCGTCGGTGTGGGCCTGCATCCAGTCGAGGTCACGCCGCAGGTCGTCGGGGGCGGCGTAGCGGACCGCGCCGAGCACGCCGAAGCCGCCGGCCCGGGTGATGGCTGCGGCGACCGCGGGGAAGGGCGTGAAGCCGAAGAGGGCGTGCTCGACTCCCAGTCTCTTGCTCAGCTCCGTCTGCATGGGCGGCAGCATGCCGCAGCCCGGCGGCCGAGGGAAGGGCTTTTCTGATGCTGCGTCAGATTCTTCGAGGGGTGGTCGATGCGGGGCGTGCGCCGCGGGCGGGCAGATACTTCGAGAGGCCGATCGGGCGGACAGGAGGCCACCATGGAGGCACGCACGGGGGACGACCCGGCGCACCGCGCCCAGCACGCGGAAGCGCCCCCCGACCACGGCACCAGCCCCTCGCACCCCCTCGGGGCACCACCACGGACCCATCCCGCGGGGACCGGCCCCGGGACGCCCGAGGCGGGGGCGCCGCTTGCCGCCGAGGGCGCTCCGGCCGCCGGCCCGGCCATGCGGGGCCGCGGTCCGGCCACCCGGACCCGAGCGGACGACGGGCCGGCGCCCGACCGCGTAGCCGGGGACGCAACGGACGGCACCGGGCCCGGACACAGCGCGCCGCACACGCCCCGGAACCCGAACGCCCGCCCGGACGACCCGGCGGCCGACCCGGCCGGCGGGCACGGGAGCGCACTTCGCGACGGCACGGAAATCGGCGCCGACGGCCGGGGCGGCGGTGCCGGCACGGCCCGCGAGGCCCGCGAGGCCGGCGAGAGCGACAGCCGCGACTGCGACAGCGACGCGCTGTGCGCGGGTGTCGGGCTGACGCGGCGGGGGCTCGGGGGGCGGTTGCTGGCGCTGGGCGGGGTGTTGCTGTTGCACGCGGCGCTGCCCGGGGCCGCGGGGGCAGCGGGCAACCCGGCCGAGCGACGGGCGCTCCAGGGGCTGCGCCTGCGGTACGGGTCCGCGCGCCAGGCCGGGCTGCTGGAGCGGCACCTGGAGCAGGTGGCGGAGGAGGCCCGACGGTTCCTCGGCCCCTCCCCCGAGCACCCCTATTACGCCGGGGCCGTGGTCCTCGCCGGCCGCGGCCGGACCATCGCGCTGCACCGTGCGATGGGCGAGGCCGTACGCTACTCGGACTACGACGGCCGGACCGACCGCGCCCAGGAGTTCCCGGCGGCCCAGCGCATCGCGATGACGGAGGACACCGTCTTCGACCTGGCGTCGCTGACCAAGCTGTTCACCTCGCTGCTCGCGGTCCAGCAGATGGAGCGCGGCCGGCTGGAGCTGGAGGCTCCGGTGGACCGGTACCTGCCCGAGTTCACCGGCGGCGGCAAGGAGCTGATCACGGTCCGGCAGCTGCTCACGCACACCTCGGGCTTGCGCTCCTGGGCGCCGTTCTACCAGGAGCCCACCCGTGCGGGGCAGTTGCGGCTGCTGTGGTCCGTGCGCCCCCAGGAGCCGCCCGGGACGGTGTACCGCTACTCGGACCTCAACCTCATCACGCTCCAGCTGCTCCTGGAACGGATCACCGGTCACACTCTGGATCTGCTGCTCCAGGACGAGATCACCGCTCCGCTCGGGATGCACCGCACGCGCTACAACCCCCCGCTCTCCTGGCGCCGCGTCACGGCCGCTACCGAGGTGCAGCGCCCGCCCTGGTCCGGCCTGGACCGCGGACTCGTCTGGGGCGAGGTCCACGACGAGAACGCGTACGCCCTCGGCGGCGTCGCCGGCCACGCCGGCATCTTCGGCACGGCCTGGGACCTCGCGGTCCTCGCCCGCACCCTGCTCGACGGCGGGACCTACGCCGGCAAGCGCATCGTGCGCCCCGCCTCCGTCGAGCTGCTCTTCACCGACTTCAACACCGCCTTCCCTGGCGACGACCACGGCCTCGGCTTCGAGCTCTACCAGCACTGGTACATGGGCGCGATGGCCACCCCGCAGTCCGCCGGCCACACCGGCTTCACCGGCACCTCCCTCGTCCTGGACCCCTCCACCGACTCCTTCCTCGTCCTCCTCGGCAACTCCGTGCACCCCGTCCGCACCTGGCGGGCCGGCAGTGCCCCGCGGGTCGCGGTCGGCAACCGCTTCGCCCGCGCCGTTCCGGTCCGTACCCGGCACGGCGGCGCGGCCTGGTTCTCCGGCATGGAAGCCGGCGGCTCCGGCACCCTCACGCTGCCCCCGCTCACCCCGGCCACCGCCGAGGCCCGGCTGCGGTGCGCCGTGTGGTGGGACACCGTGCCCGGCGAGGGCGCCTTCCACGTGGAGGCCTCGGCGGACGGCACGGTCTGGGAGCCGCTGCCGTTCAGCACGGTCCGCACCACGGGCGGCTCCGCCGAGCAGTGGCCGCAAGGCCGCGCCGACGGCTGGTCGGGCCGCGTCTGGCACCGCCTGGAGGCCCCGCTCACGGCGTGGGCGGGCCGCCCGGTGCACCTGCGCTTCCGGCACGCCTCGACCGGCCGCTACGTCGGTCGCGGGGTGTACGTGGACGTCGTACGGGTGTCGGAACGCGCCCGGCTGCTGTTCTCGGAGGACCGTCCGACCGACGCCGCCACCCTCCGGGCGGCCGGCTGGACCCGCTCGTCCGACTAGTGTTCTGCGGTCGAAGACGCCAGAAAGGATCGTGGCATGTCCAGCGACCGTCTCATGCGCATCCACAGCGCCGAGTTCCAGGCCATGGCCGAGCGGGTCCTGCGGGTCACCGAGCTCACCTCCCGCCTGAACGTCCTGCCTTTCGAAGACGAAGCGGGCAGGGCGGAACTGTTCGAACAGATCCTCGGCAAGCCACTGCCGCCGAGAGTCACGATCTATCCGCCCTTCTACACGGACCACGGCCTGAACCTCGACCTCGCGGAGCGCGTCTTCATCAACCAGAACTGCACCTTCCTGGACTATGCCGGCATCCGTCTCGGCGAGCGCGTGATGGTCGGACCGAAGGTCACGTTCATCACCAGCGGCCACCCGGTCGATCCCGAGGAGCGACGGCTGTACCTCACGGGCGCACCCATCGACGTGGCGGAGAACGTGTGGATCGGAGCCGGTGCCACGATCCTGCCCGGTGTCAGCATCGGCCGTGACGCCGTGGTCGCCGCTGGCGCGGTCGTGGCCGATGACGTTCCACCGGCAAGCCTGGTGACCGGCCAGAAGGCCACGGTGCACCGAGAGTGGTGAGGACGGGCGGTGCTGCCTGGTTCGACCACTGGTGGGCGCCGTTCCACGACGTCAAACGAGACCGGCCGGCAAGCGCGCTGGCGAGCTGGATCCGCCTGCATGCCGGCTACTACTGCCCCCAGTCACGGCAGACAGGATCCTTCAGCATCCAGAGCAACACCGTCCGCCCGCTGAACCTGGCGTGCGCTCACTGCACGGAACCACTCGCTGCCGACATGCGGTCTCCTGCCATCAGGCTCCTGATGTAGCTATGCTCCGCAACCTCGAAGACGCTCCACGCGGTCCGGGAGGCCCGGTCAGAGGTCCTCGCCCAGGGGTAGGCGGCGGATGCTCGGCAGGTACTCGTCGAGCTCGCCCGGGGTGAACCGGGACATCCCGACCACGTGCCAGAACTCGCCCGCCACGTCGCCCTCGTACTTGTACCCGCCGGACGGGGTCAGCGTCGCCCAGCCGCCCGCCAACCCCATCAGGGTCGCACGCAGCGACGGCGCTCCCCCGCCCGCTGCCGGGAAGTTCCACAGCCGCACCGTGCCGTCCTCGGCGCCGCTCGCGAGGGTGGTGCCGTCCGGGGAGAAGGCGAGGGACAGGACGCGGCCCGTGTGGCCGACGAGGTCGGCGAGGTGCTCGCCCGTCTCGGCGTGCCACAGGCAGACGCTGCGGTCGTCGCCCGAGGCGGCCAGCAGCGGCCGGACCGGGTGGGCGGCCACGGCCCACAGCCGGCCCCCCCGCCCGCGCAGCCGCAGGGCCGCCTGCCCGTCCCGCCAGACGATGACGGTGCCGTCCCAGCTCGCGCTCGCCAGCCAGTCGCCGTGGCCGCCGCCGCTCCCCTGCCCGTACGCGACGCCGTAGACGCGGTCCGCGTGCCCGCCGCCGTTCCCCCCGAGTTCCGCCGCGAGCCGGCCGCTCCTGGCGTCCCACACCCGGACGAAGCTGTCGTCGCAGCCGGTGGCCAGGAGGTCGCCGTCCGGACGGAAGGCGATCGAGCGGACCCGGCCCCGGTGCGCGTCCAGGGTGGACACGGGGGAGCCGGTGGGGCGGAACCAGACCCGGACGGAGTCGTCGTCGTTGGCGGTGGCGAGGAGGGTTCCGTCCGCGTTGAAGGCCTCTGCCCAGACGTGCTCGGTCTCGGCGTCGACCTCGCGCATGTACGTGCCGCCCGCCGGGTCCCACAGGTAGATGTCGCCGTCGTTGCTGGCCGTGGCCAGGAGGGGTTCGACGGGGCTGAACACCGCCGAGACCAGCCGGTCGCCGCGCCCGAGCAGCTCCTGCGTACGCCGTCCGGTGCGGGTCTCCCACAGCCGTACGACGCCGTCGTTGCCGGCGGTCGCCAACTGTGCGCCGTCCGCGCTGAAGGCGACCCCGCTGATCCGGCGGCCGTGGCCGCGCAGGATGCGCTTGCCCTGGCCGGTGGCGGCGTCCCAGATCTGCGCGCCCCCGTCGTTGCCCACGGTGAGGAGCTGGCTGTCGCCGGGCCGGAAGGCGCAGGCCCAGGCAGTGCCGCGGTGCTCGGTCGGCTGCTGGGGGTGGAGGGCCACCGTGTAGCCGTGCGGGCGGGCGGTGACCGTCCACAGCCGGACCGTGCCGTTGCTGTCGCAGGCGGCGAGGAGCCTGCCGCCGTCGCCGAACAGCACCTGGTAGACGGCGCCGGTGCTGCGTTCGAGGGTCCCGGCGGGGGTGCCGACGACGGGGTCCCACAGCCGCACCTGGCCGTCGGTGTCGCCGCTGGCGAGGAGGTTTCCGTCGGGGTGGAAGTCGAGGACGTACACGCGGCCGGTGTGTCCGCCGAACTCGTGCAGCAGCCGCGCGTCGGCCGTGCGCCAGATCCGGACCGTGCCACCCTGCCCGGCCGCGCCCCGGTCGGCGGTGGCGAAGAGCGTGCCGTCGGGGCTGAACCGGGCGCGGTAGACGGCCCCCCGGTGACCGCCGATCTCCCGGACGCACCGGCCGGTGGCCAGGTCCCAGAGGCGCACCTGCGCGTTGGCGTCACCGGTGAGCAGGGTGCCGCCGGGGCCGTAGACGGCGGTGTAGACCGGGGCGGTGTGGCCGGGCAGCCGGTGCACGGGCGCGCCGGTGG
Source organism: Streptomyces sp. NPDC127106 (assembly GCF_042677605.1). Classification (NCBI taxonomy): domain Bacteria; kingdom Bacillati; phylum Actinomycetota; class Actinomycetes; order Kitasatosporales; family Streptomycetaceae; genus Streptomyces; species Streptomyces sp. NPDC127106. Next base: position 85,730 of record NZ_JBHXTC010000002.1, read on the forward strand.
CCACGTCCCAGACCGTGACCAGGCCCTCGCTGTCGCCGGTGGCGAGCAGGGTGCCGTCCGGGTCGAGGGAGAGCGGCCACACCCCGTCGGGGTGGATCTCCAGGAGGTGTCGGCAGGCTCCCGTCACCGGGTCCCAGAGCCGTACGACGCCGTCGGATCCGCCGGTGGCGATGACGTTCGCGCGGAACTTCACGGCGTACACGCGACCTTCGTGGCCCTGGAGGGTGCGTACCGCGCGGCCGTCGTCGCCGCCGCAGACCAGGATGGAGCCGTCCTCGCTGCCGACGGCGAGGAGTTCGCCGTCGGGGCTGTACGCGATGGGTTCGGGGAGGCGGCTGGTGCGGACGCCGAAGCCGTACGGGACGCCGACCGCCGACGGCCGCAGGCCCGCGTCGACCGGCATGCCGGGGGCGATGGCGGCGGTTCCGAGTTCGGGGACGTCCCGCGCGTCGTCGTCCATGGTCACGTCGATGAGTGCGGCCCGGTGCCAGCGGCTGCCGGCCAGCCGGGCGCCCCGCAGGTCGGCCCGGGTCAGCCGGGCCCGGCTGAGGTTCGCGCCGGTCAGGTCGGCGCGGCTCAGGTCGGCCCGGTCGAGGCGGGCGCCGGCCAGCAGGGTGCCCCGCAGCAGTGCGCCGGACAGGTTGGCGCCGATCAGCCGGGCGTCGGTGAGGTCGGCGTCGGTCAGGTCGACGCCGGAGAAGTCGCGGTGCGAGAGGTCCTCGCCGGCCAGCCGGGCGCCGCGCAGGTCGGCGTTGGCGGGCACCCGGAGGCGGTCGCTGATCCGGACGGCGTTGGCCCGGGCGGCGTCGCTGACCCCGCGTCCGGGTGAGTCGAGGACCTCGCGGACCCAGCGGGCGCACTGCTCGTGGTCGGCGAGGTCGCAGAAGAACTCGACGGCGAGCTGGCTGAGCGGGCGGGCGGAGAGCAGGGCGTGCTGCCCGCGGGCGAGCTGGCGGGCGGCCTCGCGCGCCACCAGCCATTCGATGACGGATCCGTGGATGAACTGGAAGACGCCGTCGTCGCTGCGTACGAGCAGGCTGCCCGCGCCGACGGCCTGGGCGCGCTCGGCGGGGGTGAGCGGGGACTCGGTGAGTTCGCTGAGGGTGGCGGCCACGGTTTCGGTCAGCTCGTCCAGCCGGAGGGCGGTGCGGCCGGTCTCCCACAGCCGCCAGGCCAGTGCGGTGACCGCGGCCCACAGCTCGCCGAGGGTGAGTCCGGGCGGGGCGCCGGGCCCGCCCTGGCCGCGCTCCTCCTCGTACTCCAGCCAGGCGGTGAAGACGTCCTCGTACAGGCGGGCCGGGCTGAGCGCGCGGCCCGCCCCGGCGACCGCCCTGAGCTGGTCCTGGCTCAGGGCGGCGACGAAGGACAGCAGCCTGGGGTTGCGGCAGAGCATCAGCAGGTCGGGGATGTTCCGCAGGAGCTGGTACCGGTGGTCGGCGGCGCGCTCGTCGCCGTAGCTGCGGCCCAGGTAGGAGCGGATCTGCGCCGGGGTGAAGCCTTCGACGGACAGGATGCGGCGCTGTGGCAGCAGTCCGACGCGTTCGCCGAGGGCGGTGAGGACCTGGGCGTGCGACTTGAAGTGCTGGGTGCGGCTGCTGACGACGATCTTGGCGCTGTCGACGGCGGCGTTGAGGAGGACCTGGAGGTGGTCGGCGGCGCGGTCGTAGCTGACGCGGTGGACGAGTTCGTCGAAGCCGTCGAAGAGGAGGACGACGCGGCCCTGGGCGAGCATGTAGCGCAGCGCCCGCAGGTCGATGGTGTCGACGTCGTGGCCGGCGAGGTGGGCGGCGACCAGGCCTTCGAGGCTGTGGGCCCGGTCGAGGGTGTTGAGCGGGATGAGCAGCGGCGTCAGGTGCGGGAGCTGTCCGGCGATGCGGCGGGCCAGTTCGCGCAGGGCGAAGGTCTTGCCGTGTCCGAAGTCGCCGAGGAGCAGCACGAACCGGCCGTGGTCGGATTCGAGGAGCTCCAGCAGTTCCTCGACGAGGCCGTCGCGTTCCTGGCCGTCGGGCCGGTCGGCGTCGCGGTAGCGCTGGGGGAGGTAGAGGGAGGGCGGGTACTGCTCGCTGGCGACGAGCCGGGCGGTCTGTGCGGCCACGTAGCCGCGCAGGTCGAGCAGGCCCTGGAACTCGATGAAGCTGCGCACCCTGACCCGTACGCCGTGGCTGGCCGCCCGCTGCCGCAGGGCGCCGTCCGGTGCCTCGCCCCCGTACACGAGGACGGCCTCGGAGCCGGGGTCGGTGGCGTGGACCTGGGAGATGAACCGGTCGAGTTCGTCCTCGGCGGGGGTGCCCGGGTGGACGGCTATGCGCTGCTGCTGGACGACGCCGTCGTCGGCTTCCCGCCAGGTGGCCATGATCTGGACCATGTCGCCCGGTTCGCGGCGCGGTACGTCGCGCAGCCGCACCCCCTCCCTGCGCACCCGGCAGACCTCCTTGACGCGTTCGGCGAGGGAGGCGGCCGGGTCGTCGAGGGGCGCCCTGCCCTGGGTGCGCTCGACGTGGATGACGGCGGGGAGCTCGGGGACGGGGAAGACCCGACGGGTCTGCCGCCAGTCGGCGGGGAAGTGCTCGCCGGCACCGGTGATCCGGTCGTCCCAGCGGGTCACCCCGTCGGCGGTGACCTGGAGCAGCTGGAACCGGGCGGGGGCGGCGGAGCCGAACAGCGGCAGCCCGCCGGCGGGCCCCGCGAGCTGGGAACGGCTGGGGTCGGCGGTGGTGGTGCGGGGGCCGCCGGTCGGGCCGTGCAGCAGCAGGTGCAGTCGGGGCGCGGCGAGCCGGGCGAGGGTGTCGGCGTCCTTCAGCCCACCGGGGCCGCCGACGGCATCGCCGGGGCGGCGGCCGTCGGTGAGCGGGTGACGGAGGGCTCCGACGCGGAGCCAGCCCTCTTCCTCGTACGTCCGCATGGCCTCGGCGAACCAGGCGGCCTGGTCGCGGCCGATGAACCCGTACTGCTCCTCGGGGCGGTGGCTGTAGGCGATGGTGGAATTGAAGCCGGCGACGACGGTGCTCAGTTCCGGGACCGGGAAGAGGGTCCAGGGCTGGTCGCTGTCGAAGACGGCGTCCAGGCCCTGGTAGAGGCCGCGGAAGAGCCGGGTGTAGTGGCGCCATTTCGGCCAGTACGGCGGCTGCGGCGCCACCTCGTCGGCCTCGCAGGTGTGGAAGTAGGCCTGGGAGGCGGCCTGGTTCACGTCCTGCGCGCCGGGCACCACCATCACCCGCTGCGGGGACAGGTCGAGCTGGGAGCGCAGGGCGGTGAGGAAGCTGAGGGCCTGGTCGCACTCGCGGGGGCTGCCGGACGCGGTGAGGTCCCCGGTGACGACCATCAGGTCGGGGGCGGGTGCTCCGGCGTCCCTGAGCATGATGAGGTCGCCGCGGATCTGCCGGCTGAGCGAGTCGGGCTCGCGTCCGCGCCCGAAGTCGGGCCCGGCCAGGTGCAGGACGGTGACGGCGTCGCGGGCGCTGCCGGCGGCCGGGGAGGCCTGCGGGTAGAGCGGTGCCCTGGCCGGGCGGCGGCGCCCGGGCCAGCCGGGGCCGGCGAGCGCGCTCGGCCGCGGCCGGGCCGGGTCGGGCTGCTCCGGGCGGCGGGCGGGGGCCGACGCGTTGCCCGGATAGCCGGGCCGGCGGCCCGGGCGGGCGTGCCCGTCGACGGCCTGCTCGACCCTGGTCAGCAGCAGGGAGCGGGCGCTGTCGGAGTCGGGGACGCCCACGAGGTCGACGTAGGTGATGGTGGCGAGGAGCCCCTCCACGGGCATTTCGTCCACACGGACGGTCAGCAGGCGCCGCTCGGGCGACTCGGGCGAGGCGCGCAGGGCGGCCTGCCATTCCATGCGGCCGTAGGTGGAGCGCTCGTAGTGGCGGGACAGGACGGCGATCACCGCCACGGACTCGCTGACGCCGCGGTCCATGAAGTCGATGAAGTTGGTTCCCGGCACGAAGTCCCAGGCCTGGACGACCGTGCGGTAGCCGGCTTCCTCCAGGGTCCAGGCGATCCAGGCGGCCCATGGTTCGTCTGCCGGCGAGTAGCTGATGAAGAAGTCGAACTCTCTTGCGGCAGCGCCGAATTGCCCGTCCGTCATCATGGATCCATGGTAGGGCCGGGGCGGCCGGGAGCGACCTTGTTCCGGCGAGCACGGGGCCTGCGGAAGCCGCCTGCACGCCGGGCGCCCGCCGGCGGCCCGCGGGGCCGTATGTCCTGTTCCGCCCCGGCCGTCTGACGTTCCCGCGCGTGGGTGTGCGAGTCTGTTCGCCGTGTCTTTCCTCAGGCGTCTCCACGGGCTCGACTGGCTGGCCGGCGGGCTGCTCGTGCTCGGCGTGCTCTGCGTTGCCACGGGTCTGCTCCCCACCGGCCCGGCCGGGAACGTGGTCGAACGCATCGGCCCGCTGCTGGTGTTCCTCGCCGCGGTCATCGTCCTCGCCGAACTGACGGGCAAGGCGGAGGTCTTCGACGTGATCGCCACCTGGGTGGCGCGCGCGGGACGGGGGAACTACCCCCTCCTGTTCGGTCTGTGCGTGGCGTTCGCGTCCCTCACCACCATCACCCTCAACCTGGACACCACGGCGGTGTTGCTGACCCCGGTGATGCTGGCGCTCGCGACCCGGGTCGGCATCGCGTCCGTACCGCTGGCGATGACCACGGTCTGGCTGGCGAACACGGCGAGCCTGCTGCTGCCCGTGTCGAACCTGACGAACCTGCTGGCCGCGGACCGGGTGGCGCTGGCCCCGTCGGAGATGGCGGCCGCCATGTGGGCGCCGCAGCTGGCCGCCATAACGGTCACGATGGCCTGCCTGTGGGGCTTCTACTGGCGCCTGGGAGCCCGCGGCGAGCTCCGCTACGAGCCGCCGTCACCGCCGAGCCCGGCGGACCCGGTCCTGTTCCGGGTGTGCGCGGTGGCGTGCACCGGGTTCCTGCTGGCCATCCTCGCCGACGTGCCGCTGTGGGCGGCGTCGCTGGCGGCCGCGCTGGTCGTGGTGGCGGCCTTCGCGGTCCGCAGCCGCGAGACGCTCCGCCCGTCCCTGGTCCCCTGGCGGCTCCTCGTCCTCGTACCGGGGATGTTCCTGGTCGTGGAGACGGCCAGCACGCACGGGCTGCAGGAGATACTGGCGACGGCGATCGGCTCCGACAACGGCCCCATGGGGATGCTGAGGTCCGCCGCGGTCGGTGCCGGCTTCTCCAACATACTGAACAACCTCCCGGCCTACATGGCGGGCGAGGCCGCGATCCCCGAGGCCAACCACCACCAGCTGCTCGCCCAGCTGATCGGTGTCAACGTGGGCCCGGTCGTCACGCCGTGGGCCTCGCTGGCGACGCTGCTGTGGTTCGAGCGGTGCCGCTGGCACGGCACGCGGATCGACCTGGGCCGCTTCTTCGGTACGGGACTGGTGCTGGCGGTGTCGGGCACGCTGGCGGCGACGGTGGCCCTGGCCGCCACCGCGTAGTCCTGCCCCCCAGGTCGGCCGCGCAGGCCCCCGCACAGGCCCGCCTGCTGCGGTTCGGCGGTTCGGTGGTTCGGCGGGCGCGCCGGGCCGGACCGCACGAGGAGTGGGTCAGCCGGCCGCCCGCTCCACGGCGCCGCCCACCTCCTGCAGCAGGTGTGCGAGGGTCCCGCCGCGCGCGGCCACGAAGCTGCGCCCGGTGTCGTCCCCGGCGAAGCCGGGCCGGAACTCCGCCCCGGACAGCGTGCGCAACTCGACCCCTGCCTCGGCGGCGAGCAGTGCCCCGGTCGGCAGGTCGACGCCCTCGGCGCGGTAGCCGACGAAGGCGTCGATCGTGCCGCGCGCCAGCAGGCTCCAGCCGAGCAGCGGGGCCCACAGCTGCAGGACGCGCCGGCAGCTCAGTTCGAGCGCGCCGCGCAGCGCCGTGGCGGTGGCGTCGCCGCGGGCCACGGCGTACCCCTGCGTCCAGGCGACGACGGGGCCGGGGCGCGGCAGGATGGGGCGGGGGCCGGGCAGCGCCCCGGTCGGCCCGTGCGCGCCGCGCCCCTTGACCGCGTGCCAGGTCTCCCCGGTGACCGGCTGGTGCACGACGCCCATGACCGGGGTGCTTCCGAGGCACAGGCCGATGCCCACCACGAACGCGGGCAGCCCGATCGCAACGTTGTTGCTGCCGTCCAACGGGTCGACCAACCAGGTGCGTTCACTGGTGGCCCCGAGGAGCCCCGCCTCCTCGGACAGGATCCGGTCGTGCGGGAAGTGGTGCTGGATCCGGTTGAGTACGAGTTCCTCGGCGGCGAGGTCGAGGTCCACCTGGACGTCCCCGGAGTCGCCCTTCGTCCGCAGGCACCGGGCCGTGCCGAAGCGGCTGCGCAGCAGGCCGCCCGCCTCCTCGGCCGCGGCGACGGCGACCTGCCGCTCGTGGTCGAAGTCAGGCAGCCCGCTGGTCGGCATGGATCCTCCTGAGGACGGAGTGGACACTGCGCACGGTCAGTTCGGTGTCGCACAGCCGGCGGGTCGTGCGGCGGGCCCGGCCGTCGACCGGGCCGAGCGAGAGGTCGACCTGCCCGGGGACGGACAGCCCGTGGACCAGGGTGGCCGCGGGTTCCGGGCCCTCCAGGGCGGTGGCGTGGAACTCGCCCGCGGCCAGGATGTACGTCTCGCCCCGGGAGGTGACGTGGGCGGGGCCGAGCTCGCTGCGCACGAGGAGGGGTGTGGGCCTGATCTCGTCGACGCCGTCGCTGCCGCTGTGCACCTCGAACACGCGGTGGGTGGCACCCTCCTCCCCGTCGCCGACCGCCCGCACGCGTACGGGAAGGTTGGCCACCCGCCCGTAGAGCACGCGGCTGCGCAGTTCCCAGCTGTGGGCGTGCAGGGGGGAGGCACCCGGTTCGGCGCGGTCACCGGCCTCGAAGAGATGCACGCAGATGCCGCGGGGGTCCTCTCTGAGGAGTGGGAGGCAGAGGAATCCGAGGGGGTGCCGCACCGCCCGTAACTTCCTTGCCCCGGAGGCGATCTCCTCCAGGGTGACGAGTGTCCTTTCGAGCTCGTGGTCCATGGGGGCGCGCCGGAGCGCCTCACCTCCTGTAGGGGTCCTCTGCGTGCAGGGCCTTCTCGATGATCTTGCCGATGTCGCTGTCGGTGAAGACGCGCGGGAGCGGGAGCCGCAGTTCGTCGAAGAGGGTGCGCACCTCGTCGACGGTGGGTTCCTGGCCGAGCGGGGCCGTGACCCGCAGGTCGAGCGCCGTGGCCTGTTCCCGGCTCTGGTGCAGCTCGGTGACGTAGTAGTCGTAGAGCGGCTGCCCCCGCTCCACGAGGAGGTTGACCCGGGACTGGTCGTCCTGGGTGATGACGAGGCAGGTTTCGGACAGGTCGAAGCGCAGGGTGGGCACGGCGGACGAGAGGTGCACGCTGATCTCCAGCGTGGTCAGCTGCCGCTGGTACCAGCAGGCGGCGAGGACGGTCGCGTACGACTCCCGGCGGACCCGGTCGGTGGTCCACGGTTCGTCGCCGCGGCGCTGTCCGCCGAACATCTGCCGGAACCGGGCGTACGCGGCGCAGGCCCGCTCGTCGGCCGGGTTGACGATGTCGATCTTCACGTTGAGCTGGGACCGCTGCTCCTTGGCCGCGGCCACGCACAGGGGCAGGGTGACGGCCCGCAGGTAGGTCCCGGTGCCGCCCTTGAAGTACCAGAGGTTGGTGTGCTGGCGGGCCTTGCGCAGCGCCTCGCCGACCTCGTTGCCGGAGAGCGAGCGGACCATGGCGAGGTCGTCCAGGGCCCGCCGGGTGCCGTTCATCGCCTCCTGGATGGCGGCGGGCCGGCGTACGCGCTCCACGATCGACCCGGTCGCGAGCAGACCGAGGACGACCAGGGTGGCTCCGGAGGAGACGTCGTCGCTGACGACGTCACCGAAGATCTCCAGGAACCCGACGCCCATGGCGACGCACAGGGCGACGACGACGTCGGCGTTGCGCAGCACCCAGGCCACGAAGCGTTCCAGCCGCCCGACTCGTGCAGCCATGCACGTCCCCTCCCCCGCCGGCTGCTCCGATGGTAGGAGATGCTGCGGCGGCGCCACCAGAGCACGTTCGCGTCGCGCAGGGGGCGCACCGTCGCCGCGCCGTTGACCGTGCCGCCCAGCACGGACCGGTAGAACCCGGCGAAGGCGAGCGGATCGGGGCAGTCAGCACCACGCACTGCAGTTCGGCGGCCTCCCGGGGCCGGGGCGCGCCCAGCTCGCCGGGGGTCCCGGCCGCCCAGGCGGCGACGCCGCGCACGCCATGCCCCCACCCTCGGCAAGGACCGCTCCCAGGCCGTCCGAGTTCGCCCGGCGGCGGGCGATGGACGGCCTGTTCGACGGGTTCGCCCTTCCGGGGGAGCCCGGCCCGGCATAAGAGCGCACGCGGCGGGGTTGACGCCGGTATCGATCCATCGCCACCCCTCAGCGAAGGCAGGCAGGGCCGCATGACGAACACGGACATCGACTGGGACGACCCGAAGGACCCCCGGCCGGGCTGGCAGCTCGACCACGTCAGGCAGTACGTCGAGTCGAACGGGGCCGAGGGCCAGTTCTGGCGGGGCACCCAGACGCTCCTCCTCACCACGCTCGGCCGGGTCTCCGGCCACCCGGTGCGCACTCCGCTCATCTACGGCGAGGCCGGCGGCAACTACCTCGTCGTCGCGTCCCGGGGCGGCTCCGTCGAGCACCCGCTCTGGTACCGGAACCTGGTCGCCCACCCCGAGGTGCGCATCCAGGTCGGCCCGAAGATCATGCAGGGCAGGGCCCTTACGGCCACGCCGGAGGAGCGCGCCGCGTACTGGCCGGTCATGGTCGGGCACTGGCCCGCGTACGACGACTACCAGCGCAGCACCGAGCGTGAGATCCCGATCGTCGTGATCGAACCGGAACCGGCGGACGCTCCCGCGCAGTAGCAGCCGCGCACCCCGTGTCTCAGCGCCCCAGCGCCGCCATCGCGGCGTTGTGGCCGGGGATCCCGCTCACACCGCCGCCGCGCACGGCGCCGGCGCCGCACAGCAGGACCCCCGGGTACGGGGTTTCCACGCCCCACCGGCCCGGGGCGAACCCGTCGCCGTCGCCGCTCTGGTGGGGCCAGGACAGCTCCCGGTGGAAGATGTTCCCGCCGGGCAGGCGCAGTTCGCGTTCCAGGTCGAGCGGGGTCTTGGCCTCGATGCAGGGCCGGCCGTCCGCGTCGAAGGCGAGGCAGTCGGTGATCGGCTCGGCGAGGTGCGCGTCGAGCTGGGCGAGGGTGGCGGTCAGCAGCACTTCCCGCGTGCCCTGGTTGTCCTTCTCGAACAGCCGCGCCGGCGTGTGCAGGCCGAACAGCGTCAGCGTCTGGTAGCCCTGCTCGACCAGTTCCGGGCCGAGGATCGTCGGGTCGGTCAGCGAATGGCAGTAGATCTCCGACGGCGGTACGGAGGGCAGCTCCCCGGCCGCGGCCTCGGCGTGGGCCCGCGCCAGTTCGGCGTACCCCTCGGCGATGTGGAAGGTGCCGCCGAAGGCCTCGCGGGGCTCCACGGAGGTGTCCCGCAGCCGGGGCAGCCGCCGCAGCAGCATGTTCACCTTCAGCTGGGCGCCTTCGGCGGGCGGCGACGGCGGCTCCTGGCCGAGGAGTTCGGCCAGCGCCCGCGGGGAGGCGTTGACCAGCACCGTCCGCGCGGCGACCCGCCCCTCGCCGGTCGCCGTGCGGAAGACCACCTCGGCGGGTTCCGCCCCGGTGCCGTCCGTGTCGATGCGCAGCACCTCGTGCCCGGTCGCGATCTGTGCCCCGGCGGACCGTGCGGCCCCGGCCAGCGCATCGGTGAGGGCGCCCATGCCGCCGACGGGGACGTCCCAGTCGCCGGTGCCGCCGCCGATGACGTGGTAGAGGAAGCAGCGGTTCTGGGCGAGGGAGGCGTCGTGCGCGTCCGCGAAGGTGCCGATGAGGCCGTCGGTGAGGACGACGCCCCGCACCAGGTCGTCGGCGAAGTGCTCCTCGACCGCCCGCCCGAGGGGCTCCTCGAACAGCATCCGCCAGGCCGCTGCGTCGTCGATGCGGGCCCGTAGTTCCGCCCGGCTGGGCAGGGGTTCGGTCAGGGTGGGGAAGACCTTCCCGGCGACCTGCCGCACCGTCCCGTAGAAGGCCCGCCAGCTGTCGTACTCCCGCTGCGAGCCGGTCAGCCGCGCGAAGGACTCCCGGGTGCGGGCCTCGTCGGCGCCGACGAGCAGCCCGCCGTGGCGGCCGCCGCGCTCGACGGGGGTGTACGAGGACACCGCGCGCCGGCGGACCGCGAAGTCCAGCCCCAGATCCCGCACGATCTTCGCCGGGAGGAGCGAGATGAGGTAGGAGTAGCGCGACAGGCGGGCGTCGACGCCGGCGAAGGGGCGGGTGGAGACGGCGGCCCCGCCGGTGTGGCCGAGCCGTTCCAGGACCAGCACCGAGCGGCCCGCCCGGGCCAGGTACGCGGCGGCCACCAGGCCGTTGTGCCCGCCGCCGACGATCACGTCGTCGTACACGTCCCGGCGCAGACCACCGCCGTCGTCGTCGCCGTTCGTGCCGTTGCCGCCGTCGTGTGCGTCCCGCCCGAAGGTCGTCATGGCTCTTGGTAGCACACCTGGGCGAGCCGCTCCAGACAGTGGGCCTCGTCGGCGTGGGCCGCGACCGTGTCCGGGTGGGCGTCGCCGAGGGAGCGTTCGCGGACGCCCGAGATCTCACGGTAGAGGGGCAGCGCCTCGTCCCAGCGGCCCAGCCGGCCGAGGCCGACGGCGAGCTCGCGGAGGCTGACCAGGGTGTCGGGGTGTTCGGCACCGAGCGCCCGCGCCCGGGTCGCGGCCACCTGCCGGGCCTCGTCCACCGCCTCCTCCCAGCGGTCGAGGCGGCCCAGGTTGACGCCGAGGACGTGCCGCGCGCGGAGCGTCTCGGGGTCGGCGGCGCCGTACGCCCGGGTGCGGTCGCGGACCAGGCCCCGGAACAGGTCCAGGGCCTGGGCGGCGCGGCCGGTGCGGCCGAGCGCGATGCCGACCTCGTAGCGGGCGGCGAGGGTGTCGGGATGGTCGCGGCCGACCACCCGTTCTCGGGCGGCGGCGACGGCGCGGAAGCCTTCGAGGGCCTCCTCCCAGCGTTCGAGGCGGCCCAGCGCGTAGGCCACCTCGTACCGGGTCAGGAGCGTGTCCGGGTGCTCGGCGCCCAGGACGACCGCCCGGTCGGCGGCGGTCTCGGCGGCGGCGTGGTGGGCCTCGGCGTGCCGGCCCAGCGCCCCGAGGGCGCAGGCCAGGTTGTGGCGGCAGTGCAGGGTGTCGCGGTGGAGCGGGCCCATGCTGCGCTCGCGGCCGACCAGGACCGCCCGGTAGACGTCGTACGCCTCCCGGTGGCGGCCGAGCCGGCCCAGCTCGTACGCCGCCTCCTGGCGCGCGGCCAGGGTGTCGGGGTGGTCCGCGCCGAGGAGCCGGGTGCGTCCGTGGGCGACGGCCTCGTACGTGGCCAGCGCCTCCTCGGGGCGGCCGGCCCGGCTGAGGGCGAAGGCCCGGGCGTGGCCGGCGGCGAGTGCGGCGGCGGAGCCGGTGTCGGAGTCGAAGCCGTCGGCACCGAGCGCGTCGAGCCCCGTGCCGATGCCGATGCCGATGCCGGCGGCCGTGCCCGTGCCGGATCCGGAGCCGTCGAGGACGGTGCCGCGCGGCACCCCGTACGGTGCGGTGAGCCGCGGGTCCTCCGAGGCGGCCGGGCGCAGGATCCGGTGCCCGCCGCTCGGGCGCGCCGCCGTCCAGGAGCCGGTCAGCACGGCCCATTCGCCGCTCGCCGGGCGGGCGTCGATGCCCGCCTTGCGGCCCGCGGTCATGCCCTGCGCCCAGGCGGGCAGCGGCGGCGCCTGGCCGGGCGACGGCAGGCCGGCCCGGAGGCGGTCCTCCACGAGCCGGCGGTGCAGGTCACGGGCGTCGTCGGGCCGGTCCTCGGGGCACTTGGCCAGCAGCTCCAGCACGACCCGCTCGAAGTACTCGGGCAGCTCCGGGCGGTGCCGGCGCGGCGGCACGGGCACGTTGTCCCGGTGCCCGACCAGCACCGACCAGGAGTCGCCGAGGTCGAACGGCGGGGCCCCGGTCGCGATCTCGTACAGGACGCAGCCGAGGGAGTACAGGTCGCTGCGGTGGTCGAGCTCACCGCCGGCGATCTGCTCGGGCGACATGTAGTGGGGGGTGCCCATGGCCATGGCGCCGCCGGTGAGCTTGGCGGTGAAACCGATGTCGTGGGCGAGGCGGGCGATGCCGAAGTCGCAGATCTTCACCGTGCCGTCGGTGAGCCGCATGATGTTGGCGGGCTTGAGGTCGCGGTGCACGACGCCCTGGGCGTGGGTGTACCCGAGGGCGGCGGCCAGCTGCTCGGCGATGTCGACGACCACGTCGACGGGGAGCGGGCTCGCCTGGTTCTCCTCCATGAGCTGGCTGAGGTTCCGGCCGTCGAGGAGCTCCATGACCAGGTAGAGCGGGCCTCCGGCGGCGCTGTCGTCGCCGAAGTCGTGGATGACGGTGACACCGCGGTGCTGGAGGGAGGCAGCGACGCGGGCCTCGCGGCGGAAGCGCTCGCGCAGGACCTGGGTGAAGTGGTTGTCCCGTTCGGCACCGAGCGGTTTGAGACATTTGACCGCGACGTGCCGGCCGAGGGACTCGTCCCGGGCGCGCCACACTTCGCCCATGCCGCCGCGCCCGATCAGATCGAGCGACCGGTACCGGCCCTGGATCAGTCTGGACTCCGCCATGTCTTAAAGCCGCCCCCGTTGTCGTGCTACGTCCTACGCCCTCCCCGGCCGCTCAAGTATGGCCGCTGATGTACGCAGTGTGTACGCCGAGGGACGGCTCCCGGGGCCCATGCGCCGCATCGCGTTCAAGATGTGACCTGGAGGCAGCTGCCAGCGCAGACCTGCGGGAATGCTGCGCAGCAGGGTACCGGTGAGGCGCAGGCGCCGGGTCACGGTCCGCGGGGGCGGCGCGGGCCTGCCGTACAGCCGGTGCGCGTAGCCGGGGAGGGTTCCGTACGCAAGCGCGGCGAGCGGGCTCCACAGCAGTTTTCGGCCAAGGAGGAGGACGGCGGGGACGGGCGGGTTGCGCAGGAAGTCGTCCACGGCGCGGGCGTCGGCTCCGGCGACGAGCCCCGGCCGGACCTGCTCGAAGTACGCGGCGAGCCCGCGCGTGTCGGCGGGGACGGCACCCGGATCGAGACCGACGAGACGGGCGCTGACCCGGTTCTCGTCCACGTAGCGGTCGGCCTGGGCGGGGGTCAGGGGGACACCGGAACGGCGCAGGACGTGCAGGAAGCTGTCGATCTGGGCGCAGTGCACCCACAGCAGCAGGTCGGGGTCGTCGACGGGGAACCGCTCGCCGGTGGTGGGGTCGGTGGCGGACAGCGCCCGGTGGATCCGTCGGACCCGGGCGCCGGCGGCTTCGGCGGCCGCGGTGGTGCCGTAGGTGACGGTGCCGACGAAGTCGGCGGTGCGCAGCAGCCGCCCCCAGGCGTCGTTACGGAAGTCGGAATTGGCCAGAACGGCACGGACGGCGCGGGGGTGCAGGGCCTGGAGGTAGAGCGCGCGCACGCCGGCGATCCACATGACCGGATCGCCGTGGCACTGCCAGGTGACGGACGCGGGCCCGTAGAGCCCGGGATCGGCGCCGCCGCTCATCCTTGCCTCCCTGATGCCCTGATGCCCTGATGCCCTGATGTCCTGGGCCCTGATGCCCTGATGCCCTGATGCCCCGAAGCCCGGGGCGCGCGGACACGACCCGACCACGCCGAGCGTCCCACCCCGCGACCACCGACCGCCACGGTGCGTCTCCCCGCCGCCCCGGCCACCGTTCCCGCCGGCACCCGGGCGGGCCGGGCCCCGTGCCCGCCGATGGCCCGGGCTCCGGCACGACGCGGGCGCCCCGCCGGGGTCAGGGTGGGGGAAGGGGGATCTGCCAGTGGAGGCGGGTGCCGGGGTGGTCGGGGCGGGCGGTGGCCGTCATGTGGCCGCCGAGCCGCTCGGCGCGTTCGGCGAGGTTGCGCAGCCCGCTGCGGCGGCCTCCGCCCGGCCCGCCGCCCGGTTCTCCCGGCAGTCCGACGCCGTCGTCGGTGACCGTGACGGTGAGGACCCCCTCGGCCAGGGCGACCGAGACCTCCGCCGCCGTGGCGCGGGCGTGCCGGGCGACGTTGGTCAGGGCCTCCCCGACCACCGCGAGGACCTCCCGGGCCACGCCCGCCGGCACGTCGGTGTCGATGAGCCCCTCCATGCGCAGCGCCGGGGCGAAGCCGAGGACCCGGGCGGCCTCGTCCACCGCCGTGACCAGGCCCAGCCGCAGCTTCCGCGGTGCGCCCGGGCCGGCTGCCCGCCCGCCGGGTCCCGCGCCCGCGGTGCCGGCCTCGCCTTCCCGGAGGCCGAAGATCGTGGATCGGATGATCTTGATGGTGGCGTCGAGGTCGTCCACGGCACGCGCCAGCCGCTCGGCGGCCTCCGGGTGGTCGACGAACCGCTGGGCGCTCTGCAGGGTCATCCCGGTGGCGAAGAGCCGCTGGATCGCCAGGTCGTGCAGGTCGCGGGCGATGCGGTCGTGGTCCTCCAGCAGGCTCAGCTGCTCGGCGTCCCGGCGCCGGCCGGCGAGTTCCAGGGCGAGGGCCGCCTGCCCGGCGAACCCGGGCAGCGCGGCGACCTCGGCGGCGGCGAAGCCCGGGCGACCGCGGAGCCGGGCCAGGGCGAGGACGCCGCTGCGTTTCTCCTCCGTGCCGACGGTGACGGCGACGGCCGGGCCGAAGCCCTGCCAGTGCTCGGGCCGCACGGTGATGCGCCCGTCCGTCCCGGCGTCCGCGACGCCGACCAGGCCCTCACCGGCCAGTGCGGCCGCCGCGAGGGTGCCGCCGGTGTCCGGCAGGACGATCCCGCGGTGCGCCTCGGCGCCCTCCCCCAGGGCGAGCGAGCCGCGCAGCTCCCCCGCGGGGCCGAGGAGGTAGAACACCCCCAGGTCGGCGCCGGTGATGTCCTTGGCCCGTGCCAGCATGCCGCCGAGGACCTCGTCCTCGGGGGCCCCGGACAGCAGGCCGCTGGTGATGTCCGAACCGGCCTCCAGCCAGCGTTCGCGCAGCCGGACCTCCTCGAAGAGGCGGGCGTTCTCGATGGCGATGCCGGCCGCCACGGCCAGCGTGGACAACACGGCCTCGTCCTCCGCGTCGAACTCGGCGCCGCCCCGCTTCTCGGTGAGGTACAGGTTCCCGAAGACCTCCTCGCGGACCCGGATGGGGACCCCGAGGAAGGAGTGCATCGGCGGGTGGTGGGGCGGGAAGCCGTACGAGGCGGGGTGCTCGGACAGCTCGGACAACCGCAGCGGTTCCGGGTGCCGGATGAGCTCGCCGAGGATGCCGTGGCCGGAGGGCAGGGCGCCGATGCGGGCCCGCAGCTCGTCGCTGACCCCGACGGGGAGGAACTCGGCGAGCCTCTTGTCGCCGCCGATCACGCCGAGGGCACCGTACTCGGCGTCGACGAGGACGACGGCGGCCTCGACGATCCCCCGCAGCACCTGCGGCAGGTCCAGCTCGCGACCGACCGACAGCACGGCCTCCAGGAGCCCGTGCAGCCGGTCCCGGGTCCCCCGGGCCTCGTCGATGCGGGACTGGAGCTCGTCGAGCAGTTCGTCCAGCCGCAGCCCCGGGAGCCTGCTTCGGGGGGCGGCCGGGCCGTCTGCGCCGCCCATGGACCACCTCCAGTCGCCGGCTCGGGCGGGGAGGGCGCCGACTCCTTCACCGTAGCCCGCCCCGGGGGCCCTTACCCGTCCGTGGGCGCGGGCCGGGGTCATCGGGTCCGGCGCAGGCGTCCGGCGCGCGCGTCCGGCAGGGGCGGCCACGTGGGCCGCCCGGGCCCGGAAGGGGACCGTTCGGCCCTCGATCGCGCTGCGCGCCCACCGGATCGTGGGCTGGGTACCCGCGCACGGCAGGCAGACGCAGGAGGACAGGAGGGCCTCATGAGGCAGATCAAGGTGGCGGACCTGATGACCGACGAGGTCGTCTGCGCGGCTCCCGGCACGACCTTCGAGCACGTCGTGAAGCTCCTGGAGGAACACGGCATCGGCGGGCTCCCGGTCCTCGACGACGAGGACCGCGTCCTCGGCGTCGTCTCCCGGACGGACCTGCTCGCGCACCTCCCGCCCGAGCCGGGCGCCCCGGGGGAGACGGGCGGGCCGGCCACCGCGGCCGAGGTGATGTCCGTCCCCGCGGTGACGGTCCGCGCGGACGAGCCCGCGGCCGAAGCCGCCCGGCTGATGGCCCGACGCGGGGTGGAGCGGCTGCCCGTGGTGGACGTGGAGGACCGCCTCGTCGGCATCATCACCCGCCGGGACCTGCTGCGCCTGTTCCTGCGGCCGGACACGGAGATCCGGCGCCGCGTCGTCACGGAGGTGCTGGACGACGCCCTGGACCTGCCGTCCGGGGCCGTCGACGTCCACGTCGTCCACGGGGTCGTCGCCCTGGAGGGTCGGGTGGAGCGGCGGAGCCAGCTGACGGTGCTGCGGAGCCTGGTCGAACGCATCGAGGGGGTCGCGTCGGTCGTCTCGTACGTCACGGCGCTCGTCGACGACACCGGCAGCCTCAGCCGCAGCCGCAGCCGCAGCGCCATGGCCCGGTGAGCGCACGGCAAAGGGCGGAAAGAGCCCGCCCGCTTCTCGCGGAACCCGATTGTGTGGTGCACGGCACGAGGCCGCTTCTCCGCATCCTCAGTATTGGGCTCTTCCCGCACCTTCATGGAAGCACTCCCCGGTCCGGTGCGCCAGGGCCGACCGGTCCCCGGTGGGGCCGGTCGGCCCCTCCCGTGGGCGCGGGCGCGCGGCGGAACCTGGGTACAGCGCACCACCCGCACGACAGGAGCAGTCCCGTGACCGCACCACTCATCGGCAGCGAAGAAGCCGCCCTGTTCGTCGGCGACGCCGTCACCGCACCCTCGATGCACAACGCGCAGCCCTGGAAGTTCGTCTTCCACCGGGCCACCGGGACCATCGAGCTGTACGGGGACCCCCGCCGGGCCATGCACCGGGCGGACCCGGACCATCGCGCCCTCCATCTCGGCTGCGCTGCGGCCCTGTTCAACCTGCGCGTCTCCGCCGCCCACCACGGCCGGCAGGCCGTCGTGCGGCTGCTGCCGGACGCCTCCGACCCCTGGCTGCTGGCCGAGGCCGGGTTCGCCGAACCCGTCGGCGACGACGAGGACCTGGCCGCGCTGCACCCCGCGCTGCGCAGGCGCCGTACGAGCCGCTTCCCGTTCGGCGCGGAGCCGGTCGCGGACGCGCTGCTGGACGGCCTGCGGGCGGCCGCCCTCCTGGAGGGCTGCCGCCTGGACGTGCCGGAGCCGTGGCACGTCGACACGCTCCTCGGGCTGGTGCGCGACGCCCAGCACAGCGAGGAGCTCGATCCGGAGGTGCGGGCCGAGACGGCCGCCTGGACGTACGACACCGCCGCGCCCGCAACCGCCGCCGCGGGCACGGCCGCCGGAGCCGGAGCCGGTGCCGGTGCCGGTGCCGGAGCCGGTGCGAGGCCGCGCCGCGACGGCATCCCCACCGCCGCCTTCGGCCCGCGCGGCACGGGCGGGACCGCGACCGTACGGGATTTCGGCCGGACCAGGCCGGTGGCCGGCCGTGACCGGGCCGCCTTCGAGGAACACCCGCAGCTGGTCCTGCTCTCCACGGCCGGGGACGCGCCCGCCGACTGGCTGCGCGCCGGGCAGGCCCTGGAACGCGTCCTGTTGCAGGCCACCGTCGACGGCCTGGCCACGTCCCTGACCTCCCAGCCCCTGGAACGGCCCGAACTGCGGTGGCCGGCCCGGAACCCGGTCACGGGCACGGGTCACGTCCAGATGATCGTGCGGCTGGGCTACGGCCCGCAGGGCCCGGGCACGCCCCGCCGCGCGGTCGCGGAGGTCCTGCACGTCCTGTGACGCCCGCCCTCGACCCCGCCCCGTGACGGGAGTTCGGCCTTCCGTGTCCGTGTGCTCCCGATAGGCTTTGCGCCGGTTGAGTACAAGGAGAGCCGGTTCATGGTGGGGGATTCGTTGTCCCAGATGCCGAAGATGCGTCTGGACGAGCTGCTCGACGAGCTCCAGGCGCGGATCGATGCCGCCCGCGGCACGCGCGACCGCGTCCACAGCCTCCTGGAGGCCGTCGTGTCGGTGGGGCGGGAGCTGGAGCTCTCCCAGGTCCTGCGCCGCATCGTGGAGGCCGGCGCGCTGCTCGTCGACGCCGAGTACGGTGCGCTCGGCGTCATCGGCCCGGACGGCAGGACGCTGTCGCAGTTCCTGACCGTGGGCGTGTCCGACGAGGAGATCGCCCGGATCGGGCCGCTGCCGGCAGGGCACGGCCTGCTGGGCGAGGTGATCCGGCACCCGGAGCCGCTGCGGCTGGCCGACATCGGTACGCACCCCTCCTCGCACGGCTTCCCCGCCCACCACCCGCCCATGCGCACCTTCCTGGGGGTGCCGATCCGGGTGCGGGAGGAGGTGTTCGGCAACCTCTACCTCACCGACAAGCGGGGCGGCCAGGAGTTCGACACCGAGGACGAGTCCGTCATCACCACGCTGTCGGTGGCCGCCGGTGTCGCCATCGACAACGCCCGCCTGTACGAGGGCTCCCAGCGCCAGCAGCACTGGCTGCGGGCCAATGCGGAGATCACCGGGAGCCTGCTGTCGGGGAGTTCGCGTACGGAGGTGCTGCAGCTCATCGCGCGCAGGGCGCAGGACATCACCGGAGCGCAGGCGGCGGAGATCGCCACCGCGCTGCCCGAGACCGACGGGCTGCTGGTGGAGGTGGCCATCGGCGCCGGGGCCGACGCCCGCCAGGGGCTGATCCTGCCCCTCGCGGGGACGATGGTGGGCGCCGCGCACACCGAGGGCGCCCCGGTGTCGAGCCCGAGGACCGCCACCGACCGGCGGTTCGAGGCGGATTCGGCGCCGGCCCGCGCCGAGGGCCCGGCGGTGGCGGTGCCCCTGGGCACGGGCGGCGCGCCCGCGCGGGGGGTGCTGTTCCTCGCCCGGGCCGCGGGGGAGCCCGTGTTCAGCGACGGCGAGCTCGAACCGCTGCTGGCCTTCGCCGGGCAGGCGGCGCTGGGCCTGGAGCTGGCGGACCGGCGGCGGGACGCCGAGCAGATCGCCCTGCTGGAGGAGCGCGACCGCATCGCCCGTGACCTCCACGACCTGGCCATCCAGCGGCTGTTCGCGACCGGGATGACCCTGCAGAGCGCGGCCCGCCTGGTGGAGCACGGCGGGGCGGCACAGCGGCTCGGCCGTGCCGTGGACGACCTCGACGAAACCATCAAGATCATCCGGTCGACCATCTTCGGGCTGCGCACCAAGGACCGGGACGGTGCGGGCGGTGCGGGGCTGCGCGCCCGCGCGGCGCGCGCGGTCGGCGAGGCCGCGACCCTGCTCGGGCACCCGCCGCGGCTGAGCATGGAGGGACTGCTCGACACCGACGTGCCCACCGATGTCGCCGACCACGTCGTGGCCGTGCTCGGGGAGCTGCTCAGCAATGCGGCCCGGCACGCACACGCCAGCCGGGTCGGGGTCTCCCTGAAGGCGGGCGGGGGCGAGGTCGTGCTGTCCGTGTCGGACAACGGCGTGGGCATCCCCGAGCAGGGCCGCCGCAGCGGGCTGGCGAACCTGGACGAGCGGGCCCGCAGCGTCGGCGGCGCGTTCCTGATCGAGTCGCCGGAGGAGGGCGGCAGCCGGCTCGTGTGGCGGGCCCCGCTCCAGCGGGATCCGGCCGCTGCGGAGCTCGGCTGATCAGCCGGCCCCGGCGCACGGGGCCGCGCCCGGCTCCATGGCCGGCCGGGGGTCCGCGGCCCGGGGTGGCTCCGGCCCGTCCGTGCCCCGCTCCGGGGCCGGGTCGCGCTCCAGCCGGAAGCCGGTGACCAGGTCCGGCCGGATGCGGACGACCCGGCAGGGCTCCGGCCCGAGCACCCAGGGCCGCAGCCGGTCCTCGTACGCGGCCGCCTGCGCCGGGTCGGTCACCGGGCGGGCGTAGCCGGTGACCACGACGCTCCAGCCGAGACGGCTGCGGGCGTCGATGTCGTCGGTCTCGTACGCGACGACCACGCCCGCGCCGGCGGAGGGCGCCGCCAGCGCGGCGAGCGCGCCGCCGTCGTGCACCCGCAGGACGATGTCCTCACCGTCCAGGAGGTGGTTCACGGGCCGCACGGCCGGCAGTGCGTGCCGGGTGAAGACGACCCGTCCCAGGGGGACCGTCCCGAGCAGGCGCAGGGCCTCGCCCCGGTCCAGGGGCCGCATGCGGCGCGCACCCTCCCCGTCCACTTTGTGTTCCATCATGCGCACCTGCGGTCCGAAGGGGATCGATCTGCTGCGTACTGTGCTCGTACGTGAACCAGCAGCGTCACCCGGACCGTAGGCGCCGCACCAGGGCCGAACGGTCCTCCAACGGACCTCACCACCAGGTGCAGTGCAGCTCCCGGTCCGCGCCGACCACCCGCAGCGACTTCGCCAGCAGCGGTGGCACGCCCTGGAGCAGGAGCCGCGCCCCGGTGCGCGCGCACCGCCGGTGCAGGCGCAGGAACATGTCGATGCCCGAGGTGTCGCAGAACGCGAGCCCGGACAGGTCGAGGACCACCTCCCCTCCGCCGTCGGCGACCCGTGCGAGTCTCGGCTCGACGGCCGCCACGGTGTGCACGTCCAACTCGCCCACGACGGCGACGCCCGCCCCGTACTCGTCCCGTACGACCGTCCTGAGCGCGATCATCGTCCTACCCATGTCCCTCTCCCCTCCTGCGTCACCGCGGCCGGCACCGGGCCCGTCCGGGGCACAGCGGTCCGGTCGCCCCCACCCCATCAGCCGGACCGGCGGAGGGGGAAGGTCCGCATGCCCCGTACCAAGGGCCGAAGGTCCCGAAGTCCGGGATTCCGGTCGCGCGCGGGCCCGTTCCGCGCTAGCGGAAGGGCCGATCGGCCCTGTCGTGCGGCCCGCCGCCCCGGCAGGATGCGAATGCGCGCGTGCGTCCGGTACGCGCCCGAGCGAGGAGCGGAAGATGACCGACAGCGGTGCCCCCCACCCGGCGGAGGAGCCGATCAGCGTCTTCCTCCTCGACGACCACGAGGTCGTCCGCCGGGGCGTGCACGACCTGCTGGAGGCCGAGCCGGACATCCGCGTGGTGGGCGAGGCGTCCACGGCGGAGCAGGCGCTGGTACGGGTGCCGGCGCTGCGCCCGCGGGTGGCGGTGCTGGACGTCCGGCTCCAGGACGGCGACGGCGTCACCGTCTGCCGCGAACTGCGCTCCCGGATGCCGGAGCTGGCTTGCCTGATGCTCACCTCGTTCGACGACGAGGAGGCCCTGCTCGACGCCATCATGGCCGGCGCGTCCGGCTACGTCCTCAAGCAGATCAGCGGGACGGACCTGGTCACCGCGGTCCGCACGGTGGCCTCGGGCAAATCGATGCTCGACCCGGGCGCCACCGCCCGGGTCATGGCCCGGATGCGGGGCGAGGTGCCGCAGGAGGAGCAGGTGCCGGGCCTGCCGGGGTTCACGGACCGGGAGAAAGAGATCCTGGTGCTGGTCAGCGAGGGCCTGACGAACCGTGAGATCGGCAAGCGGCTCTACCTCGCCGAGAAGACGGTGAAGAACATCGTCTCGCGCCTGTTCATCAAGCTCGGCGTCGACCGGCGCGTCCAGGCCGCCGTGATCGCCAGCCACACCCTCGTCCCGTCCAGCCGCCAGCCGGGCCGCCCCGCCTGAGCGGTGCGGTCGGCCGGCGGCGGCCGGCCCTCCCGCGGGTCCGGGACCCCGGCCCGCGCACTCAGGACTGCGGCACCACGGCCACGGGGCACCGCGCGTGGTGCAGGACCGCATGGGCCGCCGAACCGATCCTGCTGCCGACGGGCCCCTTGCGCGTACGCCGGCCCACGACCAGGAGCGACGCGGACCCCTCCGCCACCGACAGCAGCATCTGCCCGGCGCTGCCCAGCTCGACGTGCTCCACCACGGGCACGTCGGGGTACTTCTCGCGCCACGGCTCCAGCGCCCGGCGCAGCGCCGCCTGCTCGTACTGCACCAGCCCGCCGTCCTGGTCGGAGATCCACATCGAGCCGGGGCTGTACGCGTAGATCGACGGCAGGTCCCAGGCGCGCACCGCCCGTACGGCGGCCCCCCGCACGGCGGCCGCCTCGAACGCGAAGCCGAGGACGTCGTGGCTGTCCTCGGGGTAGCCGTACTGGCCGACGACGACCTCGCCCGGGGCGCCGTCCCGGCCGGGATCCGGCTCTCCGGCGCCGGCCGCGCGGACGGACACCACCGGGCAGGCCGCCTCGCCGATGACCTGCTGCCCGTACGAGCCCAGCAGGAACCCGAGCACCGCGCCGTGGCCGCGGGTGCCCAGGGCCAGCAGCTCCGCCTGCTCCGCCTCCCGCAGCAGGGCGGGCACCGGCGCGTCCGACACCACCTCGGTGACGATGCCCAGCTCCGGGTGGCGCGCGGCGACCTCGTCGGCCGCGGCGTGCAGGACGGCTTCGGCACAGCGTGCCTCCTCGTCCCGGTCCTGGGCGATCGGCAGTGACACCGGCTGCCATAGCCAGGCGTGGACCAGGCGCAGGCCCAGGCCGCGCCGGACCGCCTCGTCCGCCGCCCACCGCGCGGCGGCCCGGCTCTCCGGGGATCCGTCCACTCCGACGGCGATGACAGGTGTCACGGCTCTGCCCTCCATGTGCTCGGCTGCGGCTTCCGGGCGGCACGACGGCCGCCCGATTCCACTCTCGCGGGCCGTCCCCGCCCTCCGAAGGGCCGACCGGCCCTCACCCCGGGCCGGTCGGCACCCCTCCCGGGCGGCGGCCCGGCCGGCAGGAGGTCGGCACGGGTGACGGGTGGCCCGCTCAGGCCACGGGTGTGGTCGGCCACGGGGTGAAGGGCACCGCCCCGCCCGTGCGCACGGCCTCCACCGCGCTCTGGTGCACCGACCGGCTGGCTTCGGGGCTCGGGCAGGCCACGGGGCTGCCTGCCAGGGCGTACCACTCGGATGCGCCCGAGTACTGCACGGTGATGTGCGCCCGCTCCTGCTCCCATGTGGTGTGGACCGTCAGCTCACCGGTGAGGGTGCCGGCCGCGTCGGTCAGCACGCCGCCCGGGCCGGCGTACACCCCGGGAGTGGTCCATTCTGCGGATGCCATGTCAGATCACCTCTGAAACGGGGCTGGACTGGTGTGGTGTCGTGTGGTGTGGATGTGGCCTGGACGGCGTATCGGTATCGGTATCGGTACTGGCACCGGCATCGGTACCCGTACCGGTAGCGGCTTCCCTGGATCCGATGCTGCGGCAGCACCGGCGGACGGCACAGGGCCGTGCGGCCCCCGAGCGGGTCTGCTCGGCCCTGCTCCGCCCCGGGGCGGCACCGTCTGCGGCGGGTTTCCGCAGGGGCGCTGCCCGGAAGGATCCGGACCATGAGGGTCTCCGCATCGAAGGTGTCCGCATCACGAGTGTCCGCGGCGAAGGTGTCCGCGTCCATGTCGGCGCCGGCGGTGGCCGTCCCGGCCGTGACACCGATCCGCGAGGTCGCCCGGCGCATGGACGGCCACGGCGTCGGTTCCGTCGTCGTGACGGAGGGCGAGGAGGTGTGCGGCATCGTCACCGACCGGGACCTCGCCGTGCGCGTCGTGGCCGCGGGCGCCGACCCGGCCGCGGCGGTCGGGACGGTGATGTCCTCCCCCGTGGTCACCGTGGAGGCGGGGGACGACATCCACACGGCGTACCGGATCTTCCGGACCACCGGTGTACGGCGGCTTCCCGTGCTGGACGGGGGCCGGGTGGTGGGCGTGCTGACGGTGGACGACCTGCTGATGGACGTGTTCCAGCGGGTGGCGGACCTGCTGGGTCCGGTCGCCTGGAGCGTCCTCGCGGAGCCGCCGGGTCCCCCGGGGCCGCCGGACACCGCCTAGCCAGGGCCTCGCGGCTCACTCGTCGTCCGCGCCCTGCTCCGGCCGGGCGCGCCCGGACCAGTGCGGCTCGACGCGCTCCCACTCGCGCTCCCACTGCCGCAGACTGCCCGCCTCGATCCGGCGCAGGCGTACGGAGACCAGGCCGCCGGAGCACAGGACGACCGCGGCGAGGGCCCCGGCGCCCGCGGCGATCGCATCGAGGGTGATGGCGTCCGCGGTGCGCGGCGGCCTGAGGGACACGTCGCCGGCATCGTCCACCCATATGGTGACGCCCTGGCCGGGAGGCGTGCGGGGCGGGACGGGGACCGGCCCGGTGTGCACGCGGGAGTCCGGGTACCGCCAGGTGGCCTGCGCCGACGCCGCGGGCGTGCCGGCGGTCCGGGCGGCCTCGGGCCCCACCGGCTCGGCCACCGTGGTGGCCGTGACCCGGTGCAGCAGACGGGCGCGGGCCTCGGCGGCGCGTTCGCCGGAAGCGTGCACGGCCAGGCCGGTGCCGATCGCGCAGACCACCGCGAGCAGGCAGGCCAGCGCGAAGACGGCGTGCCAGCGGGTGCGGGCACGGTCGGCTCCCCGCCGCAGCGGGTTGGCCCCCGTACCGGCGCCCCGGCCGGGTGTCCGGCAGGACATCGTGCACCTCCGGGGTCTTCCCGGGGTCTTCCCCTCCCCCCACTGTCCTCCGCTGCCGCTGCCAGGGCCACGCAGCGGCGGGGGGGGGGCCGGGGGGGGGGGGCCCCCCGCCCCGCGCGGGGGGGCCGGGGGGGCGCGGGGGGGCGCCCCCCCCGCGGGGGGCGGCCCGGACGCCCGCCGGGGAG
>NZ_JBHXTC010000002.1:110405-262667 GCF_042677605.1 Streptomyces sp. NPDC127106
TCTCGCGGGCGCGCTCTTCTGTGAACCGCCCCCGCTAGCCCCCCCCCCCCCCGCCGCCCGCCGCGGCGCGCCGCGGCCCCCCCGCCGCCGCCCCCCCGCCGGTGGCGGGCCTGCGCCGCGGCGGCCGGGCGGGCACGGTCGGCGCCGGGCCGCTGACACAGCGCGAGGACGCGGCCCGTCATCCCGGCGGCGAGGACTCCGTGCCCGGGTCGTCCCGCCGGGTGCGGTAGGCGGCGACGGCGGTGGGGAGGGTGGCGAAGATGCGGTCCTCTCCGACGGACGCGGTGAGGCCGTAGGCGTCGAGGGGCGCGCGGAGGTCCTGCTTGACCCGGGCGAGGGCGAAGACGATGCCCCGGTCGGTGAGTTCGGCGCGCAGGGCCTCGACGGCGTCGAGGGCGGTGATGTCGACCTCGACGTTGGCCTCGGTGTTCAGGACGAACCAGCGGACCGGTTCGTCCTGCGCGTCGACTGCGGCCAGGGCCCGGCGGCGGAAGTCGTCCGCGTTGGCGAAGAAGAGCGGGGAGTCGTAGCGGTAGACGAGCAGGCCGGGGATGGTGCGGGCGGTCGGGTAGTCGTCGACGTCGTGCATGCCGGCCAGGCCGGGGACGATGCCCTGGACGGCATCGTGCGGGCGGGCGACCCGGGTGAGCAGTTCGGCGACGGACAGGGCCACGGCGACGAGGACGCCGTACAGGATGCCGAGGGCGAGGACGCCGAGCGTGCAGCCGAGGGCCAGGAGGAGTTCGCGGCGGCGGAAGGCCGCGAGCCGGCGGAACTCGCCGAACTCGACCAGGCGCAGCGCGGCGTAGACGACGATGGCGCCGAGGGCGGCGGACGGGGTGTGGGCGAGCAGGGGGCCGAGGAAGAGCAGGACGGCGACGACGCAGACGGCGCCCACGAGCGAGTACACCTGGGTGCGGGCGCCCGCGGAGTCCGCGAGGGCGGTACGGCTGGCGCTGCTGCTGACAGGGAATCCCTGGACGACGCCGGCGCCGAGGTTGGCCACGCCCAGGCCGAGCAGTTCGCGGTCCGCGTCCAGGGGCTGCGGGTCGCCGCGGCGGGCGAAGGCGCGCGCGGTCAGGACGACGTCCGAGTAGCCGACGAGGAGCACTCCGAGGGCCGGCAGGACCAGGCCGGCGTAGTCGGACGGACGGGGCAGGGCGAAGCCCGGCAGCCCGGTGGGGACGGCGCCGATGACGTCGATGCCGTACCGGGCGTCGAGGCCGAACCCGGCCACCACGGCCGTGGAGAGGACGAGGACGACGAGGGGTCCGGGCACGGTGCGCCCCAGCAGGGGCAGGGTGAACAGCAGAGCCAGGCATCCGGCGGCCAGCACGGCCGTGGGCCGGTGCACGTCGCCGAGGTCGCGGAGGAACGAGAACAGCTGGGGGAAGAACCCCGACCCGCTGCCGCTGACCCCGGTGAGCTTGGGCAGCTGGTCCACGATCATGATGCAGGCGACGCCGGCCATGTAGCCGACGAGCACGGGGTGGGAGAGCAGGTCCGCGAGGAAGCCGAGCCGGACGACCCACGCGACCGTGCAGAGCAGGCCGACCACGACCGCCAGGGCTGCCGCGAGCACCGCGTACCGCGCGGGGTCACCGCCCGCGAGCGGGGCGACGGCCACGGCGGTCATGAGGGCCGTGGTCGACTCCGGTCCGACGGACAGCAGCCGGGACGACCCGACCAGGGTGTAGAGCGCCATGGCCGGAAGGACGGCCCACAGCCCGGTGACCGGCGGCAGGCCGGCCACCCCGGCGTAGGCCATGACCTGGGGCACGAGATAGGCGGCGACCGTGACCCCCGCCAGGAGGTCACCGCGCAGCCATGTCCTGCGGTAGCCGCGGAACACGGGCGGAAGCACAGCGATCGGCCGGCGCTCCGGCATGGCACCTCCGGGACTCCCTGCGGGCGTGTGCCGCACCATCGTGCCGTGCGGGCGGGCGCAGACGCGTGAAGCGCGCGAGCGCGGCCCGACCCGGTGCCCGCCACCGGCTGCTCACGGGGGGCGGGCCGCCGGGACCCCAGGGCCCGTGGCCGCGCTTCCTGAGACAATTCGGGTGAAAGCGCACGGCGCAGACCGAACCAGGGGCGACGCAGACCGAACCAGGGGCGATCATGTCCGACGATCCGGCCACCTCCGCCGGGGCACCGATCAAGGTGTTCCTCCTCGACGACCACGAAGTCGTCCGGCGCGGACTGCGCGACCTCCTCGACGCCGAGCCGGACATCACCGTCGTGGGTGAGGCGGGCACGGCCGAGCAGGCGCTGACCCGCGGGCCGGCGCTGCGCCCGGACGTCGCCGTGCTCGACGTACGGCTGCCCGACGGCGACGGCATCGGCGTCTGCCGGGAGCTGCGGTCGCGCATGCCGGGGCTGGCCTGCCTGATGCTGACGTCGTTCGACGACGAGGACGCCCTGCTGGACGCGATCATGGCGGGTGCCGCCGGCTACGTGCTGAAGCAGATCAAGGGCTCCGACCTGGTGGCCGCCGTGCGGACGGTCGCCACCGGCCAGTCCATGCTGGACCCGGCCACCACCGCCCGTCTGATGCACTCCCTGCGCGACCCGGAGCCGCCCGGGGAGCCGGCGGACCCGCGCCTGGCGGCGCTGTCGGAGCGGGAGCGGGCCGTCCTGGAACTCATCGGCGACGGCCTCACCAACCGGCAGATCGCCAAGCGGCTGTACCTCTCCGAGAAGACGGTCAAGAACCACATCTCCCGGCTCCTGGGCAAACTCGGAGTCGAGCGCCGGGTCCAGGCGGCCGTGATCGCCGCACAGGTCCACGACCACGACCACGACCACGGCCACGGCCACGGCGGCTGACCGCGCGAGGGCCGCCCGGGCCCCCGGACGGGACCGTTCGGCCCTCGTCCCCCTCTCCGCTGCGGCGGATGGTGAGGGGCACACGCACCGGAAATCAGCCACGGGCACGAAACGTCACGGCACGGCGGCGCGGCACGGGCAGGGTGGAGCAGGAGGGCCTCATGAACCGGATCAAGGTGGCGGACCTGATGACCGACGAGGTCGTCTCCGTGACGCCCGGCACCACCTTCAAGGACGTCGCGAAGCTGCTCGCCCAGTACGACATCAGCGGGGTTCCCGTCCTGGACGACGAGGACCGCGTGGTGGGCGTCGTCTCGCAGACCGACGTGCTGGAGCACGCCGCACCGGGCCCGGACGCACCCCGGCAGGATCGGGGTACGGCCCGGCCGCCCACGGCCGGCGGGATCATGACGGCACCCGCGGTCACCGTCCACGCCGAGGCGACGGCCGCCGACGCCGCCCGCCTGATGTCGCGCCGCGGCATCGAACGGCTGCCCGTCGTGGACGTGGAGGACCGGCTCGTCGGCATCGTCACCCGCCGGGACCTGCTCCGCATGTTCCTGCGTCCGGACGCCGAGGTGCGCCGGCGCGTCCAGGACGTCCTCGGGTACGTTCTGGGTGGGTCGGCCGACGCCGTCGACGTTCACGTGGTGGACGGCATCGTGACCCTGGACGGCTGCGTGCCGCTCCGCAGCCAGCTGCACGTGCTCCTCGGCCTCGTCGAACGGCTCGACGGAGTCGTGGCCGTGACCGGGCACGTCAGGGCCCGCACCGACGACGGGGCGAGCGCGCACGCCGGCCGCTCCCGTCACGCGATGCCGTGGTGAGCGCAGCCGAGCACGCGGAGGAACGGCTCGCCGCGCGAGCCGGAGTGCGGCTCTGGTCGTGGTGGGACGCCACCGCCGTCGCTCCCCCCTCGGTGCGCGACGGGGGCTCAGTCGACGGGCACGTCCGGACGGACGATGGTCACCGGGCACGGGGCGTGGAGCGCCACCTGCTGGCTCACCGAACCGAGCAGGGCCCGGCGGAAGCCGCCGCGGCCACGGCTGCCCACGACCAGCACGTCGGCTCCCTCGGCCTCGGCCACCAGGACCTCGGCCGGATGGCCGTGGACCAGGCGCTCGTGGATCAGGGAGGCGCCGTCCTCGCCGAGAACGGTGCGGACCTCCTCGACCAGCTGCCGTTCGGCCTCTTCCTCGTCGAACGTGGCGTCCACCGCCGGAGCCGACCACGACGCGCTGCCGGGTACCTCCCATGCCGTGACCGCCACGACGTGCCCGCCGACGAGGCCGGCGTACCGCACCGCCCAGCGCAGCGCGGCCTGGGAGGAGGGCGATCCGTCGAGGCCCACCACGATCCGCGGCGTCCCGTTCTGCGCGTCCATGCCCTTCACTCCTTCCGGCGCTCTCCCTCCAGCGTGTACGAGGCGCGTACGCCCCGCCACGCGAGGGGGCCGTACGGCGGGGTCTCAGCGTGCCGGCAGGCGGAACCACCGCTCCCCGCCCGCCGCGACCCGCTCCCGCCGGCCGCCGGGCAGGACGAGGGGCACCGGGCCGAGGGGCGACGGCGGGACGCGGATGCCCAGCCGGCCCGGCCGGAAGCGGATGCGGATGTCCCGGTGCCCGAGGTACGAGAAGGAGAACGCGGAGCCGGGGATCTCGGTGAGCGGCACCGGGTCGATGTGCAGCCCGTCGGTACCGGGGTCGAGCCCGGTGATGCCGCGTTCGACGAGGTCGAGGGTGCCGGCCATGGCGCCGAGGTGGATGCCCTCGCCGGTGGTGCCGCCCTGGATGTCGGTGACGTCGCCGATCAGGGCTTCCCGGGAGAACCGCCACGCCTCGGGGCCCTGCTGCCGGGCGAGGACCCAGCCGTGGACGAGGCTGCTGAGCGTCGAGCCGTGACAGGTCCGCCGCAGGTAGTACGCCACCGTCCTCGCCCACAGCTCGTCGTCGAGGGCGTAGCCCAGTCGGCTGAACAGCCGGGCGAGTTCCGCGGGCCGGAAGAGGTAGCCGAGCATCAGGGTGTCGGCCTGCTTGGACGCCTGGTAGCGGTTGGGGGTGTCGCCTTCGGCCTCCAGGATCCGGTCCAGGCGGCGGATGTCGCGGTAGCGGGCGCGGTACGTGTCCCAGTCGAACTCGGCGAGGTCGCCGTAGCCGTGGAACTGGCTGATCACCTCGTGGTGGAAGGGCACGTACATGCGGTGCGAGAGTTCCTCCCAGCTTCCGAGGTCGTCCGCGTCGAGGCCGAGGTGTGCGAGGAGCTCGGTGCGCCGGGCGGCGGGGATCTCGCCGTACAGGTCGAGGGCGCGGGCGAGCACCCAGGCCGCGGTGACGTTGGTGTACGCGTTGTCGTCGATGCCGGGAGCGGCGGCGTCCGGGTAGGCGTCGTGGTATTCGTCGGGGCCGACGACGCCGCGGATCCGGTAGCGGCCAAGGCCGGCGTCCCAGGTGGCGGCGCCGGCCCAGAAGTGGGCGACGTGCAGGAGGAGTTCGGCCCCGGGTCCGTGCATGAAGCCGGTGTCGCCCGTGGCGAGGCCGTACTGCCACGCGTTCCAGGCGACGGCCGAGCCGACGTGGTGCTGGAGGTGGGAGTGGTCGGGCAGCCAGCGGCCGGAGCGGGGGTTGAGGTGGAACCGCTGTGTCTCCTCGGTGCCGGAACTGCCGCTCTGCCAGGGGAACATCGCCCCCTGGGCGCCGGCGCGGCGCGCCGACTCCCGGGCGGCGGGCAGCCGTCGGTACCGGTACATCAGGAGGGCGCGGGCGGTCTCCGGGAAGTGCAGGGCGAGGTAGGGCAGGACGAACAACTCGTCCCAGAAGACGTGCCCCCGGTACGCCTCCCCGTGCAACCCCCGGGCGGGGACGCCGACATCGAGGTCGGCGGTGTGCGGCGAGAGGGTCTGCAGCACGTGGAAGGCGTGCAGGCGCAGGATCCTCCCGGTCTCGCCTTCCGTCCTCAACTCCCCCTCGCTCCAGATCCGCTGCCAGGACGCCCGGTGGGACGCCAGCAGGGACGGGAAGTCCGGGGCGTGCCCGGCGTGCTCGATGCCGCGTCGTACGGGATCGGCGAGGGGACGGTCGAGCGAGGTGAACAGGGCGGCGGTCTTGACGACGACGACCGGCCGCCCCCGCCGGATCGGCACGACGGACGTCTGTGTCGTGGCGGTGGCGGTGGCGGTGACGGCGGACGCCCTGTCCGCGGCCGCCAGGGGCCGCACGGAGGTCCGTACGGCGAGCCCGATCCGGACGTCCGAGGCGGAGGTGCTGCAGGACAACCAGGCGGTGCCTTCCGCTTCCACTCCCGCCCGGTGCGCGACGAGGTGCCGCCCGGCCAGGGCGCGGTAGCGGTCCACTCCCGCGTTGGTGACGTCCCCGTCGAGCACGGCGGCGACCTCGATCCGGCCGCTCCAGCCGTACGCGCGGAAGACGGTGCGCTGCGCGGCCAGGTGCGGGTCTCCCATGTGGACGAGGCGGGTGTGGGTGACGCCGAGGCGGTGGCCTCGGGCATCGTGGAAGAGCATGTGACGGGTGAGCGTGCCGGTGCGCAGGTCGAGCGAGACGCGGTGGTGGCGCAGGGTCGGGTGGTCCGGGCCGAGCCAGTCCCCGGGCGGCGCGTCGCCCGATGCGTCGCCCGCCGGCGCGTCGCCCGATGCGTCGCCCGCCGGCACGTCACCGGGCCGTACGTCGTCGTCGGGCAGGCAGCGGTAGCGCAGGGCGGTCCAGTCCGGCAGCCGGACCATGTCCTCGTTGGAGACCGTCCGTCCGGCGACGGTGGAGGTGAGGCGGTCGTAGCAGCCGGCCAGGTAGGTGGCCGGGTAGTGGACGCCGTCGGCGGTGCTCTCGGGGGCTGATCCGCGGGTGGCGAAGCGGCCGTTGCCGAGGGTGCACAAGGACTCGGCCAGCCGCTCGGTCTCGGGGGCGTAGGCCCGGTACTCCCAGCGCCAGGAGGTGGTCACGGCCGGTCGCCTTCGAGGGCGGCAAGGGCGGCGGGCAGCCCGCCGAGGTCGGGCAGGACGAGGTGGGCGCCGTGCGCCCGCAGGGCGTCCCCGGTGTGCGGGTCACCGTCGCGGTCGATTCCCACGACGAAGCGGAAGCCGCCCCGCCGTCCCGCGTCGACGCCGACGAGCGCGTCCTCCACCACGGCGGTGTGTTCGGGGCCGGAGCCGAGCCGGTCGGCCGCCTCGAGGAAGAGGGCGGGCGCGGGCTTGCCGGGGAGGGCCAGCGCTTCCGCGTCCGTCCCGTCCACCAGGACGGCGAAGAGGCCGGTGATGTCTGCGGTTGCCAGGAGGGAGCGGGCGTGCCGCGAGGCCGAGGCGGCCGCGCATCCGACCTGCATCTCCCGGAGGCGCAGGAGCGCGGGCCGGACGTCTTCAAAGACCTCCACGCCTTCGGCCCGCACCATCGCGGAGAAGATCTGCTCCTTGCGGGCGGCGACCGCGTGCGCACTGCCGCACCCCGGCGGGTCCTGCGGGCTTCCGCCGGGGAGGTCGATGCGGCGCGCCGTGAGGAAGGCCCGTACGCCGTCGAGCCGGGACCGGCCGTCCACCAGCTCCCGGTAGTCGCGGACGGCGTCGAACGCGCGCGGCGGTCCACCGGTGTCCCGGTGCTGCCATGCGGCGAGGCACCCGTCGAAGGTCTCCTTCCAGGCGGCCGCGTGACGGGCCGCCGTGGCCAGCAGCACCCCGTCGGTGTCGAAGACGACCGCGCGGACGGCGTCCATCAGCCGTGCACCACGCGGCGGCCGGTGAGCCGGACGGGGGTGAGCTTCATCCAGTGGGTGCGGTCGCCGCCGGCCCACGGGTGGGACCGGGTCTCGGCGCTCAGGTGCCGGAGTTCGTCGGCGTCGGTGACGGCCGCGAGTTCGCCGACGGCCAGGACGCTCCAGCCTTCGGCGGTCACGTCGTCGATGCGGTCGATCTCGAAGGCGGCCTCGGTTCCCGCGGCTCTGGCGGCAACGGCGTGCGCGTGCGTACGGAAGGCGATTCCGGTCCCCGTGACCAGGTAGTTGACGGGGAGGACGGCCGGGCCGTCGGGGGTGAAGACGGCGATGCGGCCCACGCCGTGCGTGCCCAGCAGCCGCCGGCACGCGGCCTCGTCCAGCGGCACGAGCGCGGTGTCGCGCCGGGCGGTTGCCCGGCCGGGGGCCCGCTCGGCGCTGGCGCCGGTCAGGTCGTCGACCGTGACGCCGAGGGCGTCAGCGACGCGGACGAGGGTGCCGATGGACGGCGAGGCCGCCCGCTCCTCCAGGTAGGCGATGTAGTTGCCGTCCGCTCCGCACTGCCGGCCCAGTTCCTCGCGGCTCAGGCCGAGGGCCTCGCGGCGGGCCGCCAGGCGGCGCCCCAGGTCGGTGCGTCCGCCCGTCCCGCCGGACGGTCGGGGCGTGGTGTGCGGGCTGCTCTTCACGGTGATCACTGCTCCTGGTGCGGTACGGCGAGCGTGTCGTGCTGCGGTCCGCCGAGCACGACCTTGAGGGCGCCGGTGTCGGCGGCGCGGGAGAAGACGTCGTACGCCTCTTCCATGCGGTCCAGCTCGAACCGGTGGGTGACCATCGCCGCCACGGGCAGCCGGCCCGCGGCCGTCATCCGCAGCAGCATGGGGGTCGAATAGGTGTCGACGAGACCGGTGGTGAGGGTGACGTCCTTGATCCACAGGTCTTCGAGGTGGAGCGTGGCGGGCTTGCCGTGGACGCCGATGTTGGCGACCCGGCCGCCGGGACGGACCATGCGGGTGCACAGCTCGAACGCCTCCGGCACCCCGACGGCCTCGATGACGACGTCCGCCCCGAGCCCCTCGGTCAGGTCCTCCACCAGCCGCTCGGGCTCCTCCCGCGCGCTCACGGTGGCATCGGCACCGAGCTCGCGGGCGGCTGCCAGCCGGGAGACGGCGAGGTCGACGGCGATGGTCCGGAACGGGCTGTACAGCCCTGCGGTCGCGATGGCCGCCAGACCGATGGGGCCGGCGCCGACCACGACCACCGTGTCGCCGGGGCGTACGGTGCCGTTGAGGACGCCCACCTCGTACGAGGTCGGGAAGATGTCCGCGAGCAGGACCGCCTCGTGGCCCGCCAGGGTGCTGGGCAGCGGGTGGACGGAGAGGTCGGCGAAGGGAACGCGCACGTACTCGGCCTGGGTGCCGTCGATGGTGTGGCCCAGGACCCAGCCGCCGCCCCCGCGGCACTGACCGTAGCGGGCTTCGCGGCAGAAGCCGCAGCGGCCGCAGGCGGAGATGCACGAGATCAGGACGCGGTCGCCGGGGCGGACGGTGCGGACGTCGCCGCCGGTCTCGACGACGGTGCCGACGGCCTCGTGGCCCAGGATCCGGCCGGGGGTCACGTCGGGCACGTCGCCCTTGATGATGTGCAGGTCGGTGCCGCAGATGGTGACGTCGTCGACCCGTACGATCGCGTCGGCTGCGTCCTTGATCGAAGGGTCCGGGACGTCCTGCCAGGAGGTCTGCCCGGGCCCGTGGAAGACGAGAGCCTTCATGACGGGGCCTTCTCTCTGTGTGCGGTGCCCTGTGTGCGGGACGGGGTGCCGTGCGAAGGGGGCACCGCCAGGCTGCGCCCGCGCCCCTCCGCCCCGCTTGGGCCGGTCGGCCCCGGGCGGGGACCGGTCGGGCCCTGCCGGAGGGCCCGGCCGGTGCGATGGTGAAGGCACGGGATCCGTTCCGAGAGGAGGCTGCCGCCATGTCCCGGTCAGCACCGGTCACCTGCGGGCTCTTCCAGGGTGTCGCGGACCTGCGCCGCCGCAACCGGGCCGAGCTGCCCTGCGACGGATCGAGCACGAGCCGGGCTGGACGGCCGTCGTACCCGCACGCCGAGGAGCCGCCATGACCTCCACCCCGTACACCGTCGCCGACGTCATGACGACCAAGGTCATCGCCGTCACCCCCGCCACCGGCTTCAAGGACATCGTCTCCGCGATGCAACGGTGGAAGGTGTCCGCCCTGCCCGTCATCGAAGGCGAGGGCCGCGTCGTCGGCGTGGTCTCCGAGGCCGACCTCCTTCACGAGGGGGAGTTCCACGAGCAGCACCCCCGTCTGATCGACCGGATGCGCCGCCTCGGCGACACCGCCGGGTCCGGCTCCACCCGCGCCGAGGACCTCATGACCACGCCGGCCATCACGATCCGCCCGGACGCCACCCTCCCCCGGGCCGCCCGCCTCATGGCCGACCGGCACGTCAAGCGGCTCCCGGTCGTCGACGCCGACGGCACCCTCAGGGGCATCGTCAGCCGCGCCGACCTCCTCAGGGTCTTCCTCCGCTCCGACGAGGACCTGGCCACCGAGATCCGCCGGACCGTCGTCGAGCACCTGTTCCCGCTCTCCCACGACTCGGTCGAGGTGTCGGTGTCCCGGGGCATCGCCACCCTCACGGGCCGGGTGGCGGACGGGGAGCTGATCCCCCTGGCCGAACGCCTCACCCACTCCGTCGAGGGCGTCATCGACGTCCACTGCCGGCTCGAGGCACCGTCCGCCCCATGACCCGTGCGCCGGGCACGCGGTCAGCGGCGGACGCGGGGCATGCCCAGGCCGATCCAGGAGATGATCTCGCGCTGGATCTCGTTGTTGCCGCCTCCGAAGGTGAAGATGACCGCGCTGCGGTAGCCGCGCTCCAGTTCGCCGTGCAGGACGGCGCCCGCCGAGCCGTCCTTGAGGGGGCCGGCTGCGGCCACCACCTCCATCAGCCAGGCGTACGCGTCCCTGCGCGCCTCGGAGCCGTACACCTTGACGGCGGAGGCGTCCTGCGGGGTGAGGGTGCCGTCCTGGACCGCGCTCACCATCTGCCAGTTCAGCAGCTTCATCGCGTCGAGCCGGGCGTGGGTGCGGGCGAGGCGGCCGCGGACCCAGGAGAGGTCGATGACACGGCGCCCGTCCACGAGCTTGGTCTCGGCCGCCCAGCGCTGGACGTCGTGCAGCGCCCGGATCGCCATGGTGCCGTGGGCGGCGAGGGTGACCCGCTCGTGGTTGAGCTGGTTGGTGATCAGCCGCCAGCCCTTGTTCTCCTGTCCGACGCGGCGGCCGGCCGGGACCCGGACGTCCTCGTAGTAGCTGGCCGTGGTGTCGTGCGAGGCCAGGGTGTTGATGAGGGTGTACGAGTAGCCGGGGTCGTCCGTCGGTACGAGGAGCATGGTGATGCCCTTGTGCGCGGGGGCGTCCGGGTCGGTGCGGACCGCGAGCCACACCCAGTCGGCGGTGTCCCCGTTGGTGGTCCAGATCTTCTGGCCGTTGACGACGTAGGTGCCGGTCTCCTCGTCGCCCTCGCGGACGGCCCGGCACTTGAGGGCGGCGAGGTCGGTGCCGGCGTCGGGCTCGCTGTAGCCGATGGCGAAGTCGACCTCGCCGGAGAGGATCCTGGGCAGGAAGTACGCCTTCTGCTCGTCGGTGCCGAACTGCATGAGGGTGGGCCCGACCGTGTTGAGGGCCATCAGCGGCAGCGGGACGACGGCCTGCGCGGCCTCGTCGAAGAAGATGAACTGGTCCATGGCCGACATGCCGCGCCCGCCGTACTCCTCGGGCCAGCCCACCCCGAGCCAGCCGTCCGCCCCGAGCCGGCGGATGGTCTGCCGGTAGAAGCGCTTCTGCGCGGCGGGGTCCGCGTAGCGGGCGTGGACGTCCTGCGGGACCAGCTCGGCGAAGTAGGCGCGCAGCTCGCTGCGCAACTGCTGCTGCTCAGGCGTGTATTCGAGGTGCACGGCCCCTCCGGGTGGTCTGCTGTCGGGTGTGCGGCAGAGTAGAACCTGTTTCAAGAATCCGGAAGGGTCGGTGATGTGAGGTCTGGTCATGGACGCACGGGAGGTGACGCCGAACGCCTGACAGGCCGGACCGCCCTGGCCGACAATGGCGGGATGGACAGGGACGAGGCATGGCGGCGCGAGTTCGCCGGGCGGGACCGGCTGCCGGCACGAGGACCGTCTCAGGACCGGCCCGCCGCCCGGGCGGAGCAGCCCGAAGGACTGACGCAGATCCACGAGCCCGGTCCGCTGCCCGTCGACCCGGAGCTGCCCGCCCGGGACGTCTGCTGGGAGCGGCTGCCGGACGACGTACGGGCCAGGACCCTGGAGAAGGCCGGCACGGTCCTGCTCTGGTGGGCCCACCTCACCGAGGACGGCGCCCCGTTCGCCGTGGTGCTCGGCGACCGCGGGCTCTGCCGGGTCCGGCCGAGGCCGGCCGAGCGGCTCGGCGGCGGGTCGTCCGCCCCGGCCTGGGAGTACCGGGGCGAACGCGTACGGCTGGAACCCGGGACGCTGCGGAGCCGGTCCTTCGGCAGTGGTCCGGCAGCGGCGGGGAGCGGTCCCGCTGCGCCCGGCCGGCCCGGCGCGCCGGTGGAACGGCTCGTCCTGGACCCCGCCGAGGCCCAGGACGTCCTCGGCCACTTCCCGTTGGACGTACAGGACTTCCTCCAGCGCCCGTTCCTCGCCGGCAACCGGGCCGTCCGGGCCGACTGGTACTACCTCGAGACGACCGAGCCGGAGCACACGGGGCTGTTCCTCGTCATGTGCCTCACCGACGACCGCCACGTCACGGCCATCGAGGCCCGGCGGACCCTGGCCCGGGGCGCCACCCCGGACCGGGCCCGCTGGCACGACGTCACCTGCCACCAGGCCCGGCTGGTGGCACCGCGCTGAGCCGGGGAACCACTGGGGACCCGGCTTCGTCAGCGGATCAGCGGATCAACGCGCCGATCATTGCCGCCGCCGTCGCGGCCATCGCCGTACGGGCCGCCGTCAGATACGGGCGCGGGTCCGCCGGGGTGAGGTGGGAACGGATGGCGTCGGTCATGGCCACGTTCAACGCCGTACCGATGTTGACCTTGCGGATGCCGCCCGCCACGGCGGCCGCGAGCTCCGAGTCCGGCAGCCCCGAGGACCCGTGCAGCACCAGTGGCACGCCCACGGTCTTGGCCAGCCGGTCCAGCAGCGCGTGGTCCAGGGCGGCGGTACGGCTGGTCATCGCATGGGTGCTGCCGACCGCCACCGCGAGGGCGTCCACCCCGGAGTCGGCCACGAACCGGCGCGCCTCGTCCGGATCGGTACGGGCCCCGGGTGCGTGCGGATCGAGCGGCGCCTCTCCGTTCTTCCCGCCCACCTCCCCCAACTCGGCTTCCACCCACAGGCCGTTGGTGTGCGCCCAGTCGGCGGCCGAGCGGGTCGCCTCCAGGTTCTCCGCGTACGGCAGCTGCGCGGCGTCGTACATCACCGAGCTGAAGCCGGCGTCCACGGCCTGCCGGAGCAGGTCGGGGCTCTTGACGTGGTCGAGGTGCAGGCCGACCCGGACCGCGGCGGCCTCCGCGCACGCGGCGGCGGCCCGCGAGATCGGCAGCAGCGCGCCACCACGGAACTTCACCGCGTTCTCGCTCAGTTGGAGGATGACGGGCACACCCGCCTGCTCCGCGCCGGCGACGACGGCCTCGGCGTGCTCCAGCGTGATGATGTTGAACGCGGCCACGGCCCGCCCGGTGGCGGCCGCCTCCAGGACGAGCTCACCGGCGGCGGCCAGGCTCATCGGACCGCCCCCTCGCCCGCGGTGAGGACCACCGAGCGGGTGAGGTTCCGCGGCCGGTCCGGATCCAGCTGCCGGTGGGCGGCGGCGGCGAGGGCCAGCCGGTGGACCCGCACGAGCTCGGCGAGCGGGTCGAGCCGCCCGGCCGCCACCCACTCGCCGCCGGCCGCGCGTACTTGCTCGGCGAGCCCGTCGGGGGCCTCGCCCAGGCACCACGTGACGGTGCCCGGGCCGGTGATGCTGATGGGGCCGTGCCGGTACTCCATCGCCGGGTAGGACTCGGCCCAGGACAGTGACGCCTCGCGCATCTTGAGCGCGGCCTCGTGCGCCAGCCCCACGCTCCAGCCGCGGCCGAGGAAGGTGAACTGGCGGTGCTGTGCGAGGTGTTCGGGCAGCGGCTCGGCGAGGGCGGTGCGCGCGTCGGCCACCGCTGCGGGGGTGTGCCGGCCGACATGGGCGCGGAGGAGGGTCAGGGCGGTCGTTGCGAAGCGGGTCTGCACGACGGACTGCTCGTCCGCGAAGTCCAGGACCACCAGCGCGTCGGCGAGCCCCATCACCGGAGTCGCCGGGTCCCCGACCACCGCGGTCGTGGGCACGCCCGTCTCCCGCAGCCCGGCGAGCAGGTCCAGCACCTCGGTGGTCGTACCGGAACGGGTCAGGGCGACGACCCGGTCGTAGCGGCGGTGCAGCGGGAACTCGGAGGCGGGGAACGCGTCCGTCTCCCCCTCACCGGACTCCTCGCGCAGCACGGCGGCCGCCTGCGCCATGTAGTACGAGGTCCCGCACCCGACGATCGCGGCCCGTTCCCCCGGCTGCGGAAGCACCGTCCGCCGGGCCGGGGCCAGCTCGGCCGCCCGCTCCCAGCAATCGGGCTGTGTGCCCAACTCGTATGCGACGTGGCTCTGGCTCATTTGACGGCTCCCGCTTCCTGGCCCGGCTTGTGCGCTCACTTGCTTCATTGCGGTTTGCTGCACGGTATCGGGCACTTTCGCGCAACTTCAAGCATCTTGGGGGTGATCGGGTCGGCTAGTGTCGGAGGAACGAGGGTGTGGGGGCGGCCGCTTCGGACGGACGGCTGACCGGTTCGGAGCGAGCGGAGGGGGCGTACGCCATGGGGTCCATGACCCGCAAGGAACGCTGGCAGACACTGCTGGACCTGTTGGTGGAGCGGGGCGAGCTGGAGGTCGAGCCCGCGGCGGAATCCCTCGGAGTCTCCGCCGCGACGATCCGCCGCGACCTCGACCGGCTGGCCGAACAGCAGCTACTGGTCCGCACCCGCGGAGGGGCCGCGGTGCACGGGGTCTCGTACGAACTCCCGCTGCGCTACCGCACCTCCCGCCGGGCCGCCGAGAAACACCGCATCAGCGGGGCGGTGGCCGCCCTGGTCACACCGGGCGAGGTGATCGGCCTGACCGGCGGCACCACGACCACGGAGGTGGCCCGGGCCTTGGCGGGCCGTCAGGACCTGGCGTCGGGGGCGCCGGCGCTGACGGTGGTGACCAATGCGCTCAACATCGCGGGAGAGCTCGTCATCAGACCGCAGTTCAAAATCGTCCTGACCGGCGGGGTCGCCCGCGCCCAGTCGTACGAGCTGACCGGCCCCCTGGCCCAGCAGGTGCTGGGCCAGCTCACCGTGGACACCGCGATCGTGGGCGTCGACGCCTTCGACCCGGCCGACGGGGCAGCGACCCGGCACGAGGACGAGGCCGCGATGAACCGCCTCCTGTGCGAGCGCGCCCGCCGCGTGGTCGTCGCGGCCGACTCCAGCAAACTCGGAGTCCGCGCCTTCGCCCGCATCTGCCCGCCGGAATCGGTCCACACCCTGGTCACGGACACGGGCCTCCCGGACGCCGTGGCGAACGCCTTCGAGACAGCGGGGGTGAACGTGCTGCGGGTGTGAGGGAAACCCGCCCACCAGCCCCAAACGGGGGCCGGACGGGCGGGTGTGAGGGCACGAAACCCGCCCACCAGCCCCAGACGGGGGCGGGACGCCGAGAAAAGAGG
Source organism: Streptomyces sp. NPDC127106 (assembly GCF_042677605.1). Classification (NCBI taxonomy): domain Bacteria; kingdom Bacillati; phylum Actinomycetota; class Actinomycetes; order Kitasatosporales; family Streptomycetaceae; genus Streptomyces; species Streptomyces sp. NPDC127106. The sequence goes on from NZ_JBHXTC010000002.1 coordinate 125,732, forward strand.
AGCGCGTAGCGATCTGGGGCGGTCGGCGTGTCCCGATGGGCTTCTGATCGACATGTGCTGCAGGTCGGGGCCGCGTCGCTGCCGAGCGGGCTCGAGGTGGGCCTTGGGGGCGGCTTTCGTGCCCGCACGCCCGGCACGGGTGGGCCTGGTGGTCCTGAGGGCATGGGACCTTGCGGGGCGGAGCCAGGGGCGGCTGCTCCGACGAGGGCCGTCCCTTGAACTGTCCCCCTGGCCATCCTTCGGGGGCTTCCCGGCAGCTCTTTGGCATTCCGGGGCGGGTCGGCCGGTCAAGGGTGGCCGCAGGCCATCGCGCAGCGACGCGACGACGAAGGCGCCCTTGATGGGCCGGCCCGCCCCGGAAGGACGATGGGCTGCCGGGAAGCCCCCGGACACCCCCCGACCCCGAAACCGGGGATCCCCCCGCCCTAATGCGTCGGCAACCGGTTCGCCTCCCGCGACAGGGCCGCCAGGACCGGAGCGATCAGGGGATGGGTTTCCGCGCCCCGCCGGGTTGCGGCGAAGACGCGGCGGGTTGCCGCCGGGCCGGCGACCGGGCGGACCTGGACCTCCTTGAGGTCCATGCCCCGCAGCGCCGAGCGCGGTACGAGGGCGACCCCCACCCCTGCGCCCACCAGCGCCGTGACGGCCCGGAAGTCGTCGGACGAGTGCCGGAACCGCGGCTGGAACCCGGCCAGCTCGCACGCCAGCAGGGTCACGTCGTGGCACGGGTTCCCGGGATACTGCCCCACCCAGTCCGAGCCCGAGAGGTCGGCCAGGGCCACCTCGGGCAGGTCGGCCAGGGGATGCCCCGACGGGAGCACCGCGTCGAAGGGTTCGGCGTACAGCGGCAGGACGGACAGGCGGCCGTCGTCGGCGCCCGGGGCGCCCCGGTACTCGACGGCCAGCGCGAGGTCGGCTTCGCCGTCGAGCAGCATGGGCAGGCTCTCGTCGCCCTCCGCGTCCCGGACCCGCAGCCGGATGCCGGGGTGGGAGCGGGCGAGGCCGGCGATCGCGGGGGCGAGCACCTCGGCGATGCCCGTGGCGAATGCGGCCACGGTGACCTCGCCGGCCGTCCCTTCCGCGTAGGCGGCGAGCTCGGCTTCGGCCCGTTCGAGCTGGGCCAGGACCTCGTGGGCGTGGCCGAGCAGGATCTCACCGGCGGCCGTCAGCCGGACTCCCCGCCCGCTGCGGGTCAGGAGCGCGTGCCCGGTCTCCTGTTCCAGCGCCGCGAGCTGCTGCGAGACGGCGGACGGGGTGAGGTACAGGGCTGCGGCCGCGGCGGTCACCGTACGGTGGTCCGCCACGGCTCGCAGGATGCGCAGCCGGCGGGGGTCGATCACCCCTCCATGATGTCAGCCCTGGTCAGCGGCGAGCGCCGCGCGAGCGTCGACGAAGGCGGCGACGGCGCGCTCGACGTCGGCCGTGGAGTGCGCGGCCGAGAGCTGCACGCGGATCCGGGCCTGGCCCATCGGCACGACCGGGTAGGAGAAGCCGATCACGTAGACGCCGCGCTCGAGGAGCAGCTCGGCCATGCGGCCCGCCTCCGCGGCGTCGCCGATCATCACGGGGGCGATGGCGTGGTCGCCGGGGAGGATCTCGAAGCCGGCCTCGGTCATCTTCGTGCGGAAGAGGGCCGTGTTGGCGGCGAGGCGCTCGCGCAGGTCGCCCGCGGACTCCAGCAGGTCGAGGACCTTGAGGGAGGCGGCCGCGATGACCGGGGCGAGGGAGTTGGAGAAGAGGTACGGGCGGGAGCGCTGACGCAGCAGCTCGACGATCTCGGCGCGGGCGGCGACGTAGCCGCCGGAGGCACCGCCGAGGGCCTTGCCGAGCGTGCCCGTGATGATATCGACGCGGTCCATGACGCCGTGCAGTTCGGGGGTGCCGCGGCCGCCGGGGCCGACGAAGCCCACCGCGTGCGAGTCGTCGACCATGACCATGGCGTCGTAGCGGTCGGCGAGGTCGCAGATCTCGGTCAGGGGGGCGACGTAGCCGTCCATGGAGAAGACGCCGTCGGTGACGATCAGCTTGCGGCGGGCGCCGCCCTCGGTGGCCTCCTTCAGGCGCGCTTCCAGCTCGGCCATGTCGCGGTTGGCGTAGCGGAAGCGGCGGGCCTTGGAGAGGCGGATGCCGTCGATGATCGAGGCGTGGTTGAGGGCGTCGGAGATGACCGCGTCCTCGGCGCCCAGGATGGTCTCGAAGACGCCGCCGTTGGCGTCGAAGCAGGAGGAGTAGAGGATCGTGTCCTCCTGGCCGAGGAAGGAGGACAGGCGCGCCTCCAGCTCCTTGTGCACCTCCTGCGTGCCGCAGATGAAACGGACGGATGCCATGCCGTAGCCCCAGCGGTCGAGGGCGTCCTTGGCAGCGGCGATGACCTCGGGGTGGTCCGCGAGGCCGAGGTAGTTGTTGGCGCAGAAGTTGAGGACCTCGCCGGGGGTGCCGCCGGCGGTCACGGCGACGGCCGCGCTCTGCGGGGTGCCGATGACGCGCTCGGGCTTGTGCAGGCCGGCGGAGCGGATCTCGTCGAGGGTGGCGCGAAGGTCGTCGCGGGTGGTCTCGAACATGCTGTGGTGCTCTCTTTCTCCTCGCGCGGCGGAGGGAGACGAAGAAAGGGGGCCGGGCCCCGCGGAGGGGGAGGGTGGGCGGGGCCCGGCCGGAGGAAATGGTCTACGAAGAAGGGACTACGGGGTAACGGGACCGAAACCAGGACCGGGACCGAAACCAGGACCGGACCCGAAACCAAGACCGGACCCGAAACCAGGACCGGACCCGAAACCAGGACCGGACCCGAAACCAGGACCGGGTTCCCGGACCGGGACCCGAGGCCGCCACGGACCACGGATTCACCCGAGTCCACTCGCCCGTCCGACCGAATGCCCGGTCACCCGTCCGGCCCGGCCGGTTACGCCGTCCAGTCCAGGATGATCTTGCCGCTGCGGGCCGTGGCCGCCTCGTCGAACGCGGCCTCGAAGTCGCGGTGCGAGTAGCGGCCGGTGATGACCGGGCTGAGGTCGAGCCCGCCTTCCAGCAGCACCGTCATCGCGTACCAGGTCTCGAACATCTCGCGGCCGTAGATGCCCTTGATCGTGATCATCGAGGTGACGATCTTCGCCCAGTCGACCGGGAACTCCTGCGCGGGCAGGCCGAGCATGGCGATCTTGCCGCCGTGCGTCATGTTGTCGATCATGTCACGCATCGCCTCGGGGCGGCCGGACATCTCCAGGCCGACGTCGAAGCCCTCGCGCAGCCCCAGCTGGGCCTGCGCGTCGGCGATCGTCGCGTTCGAGACGTTCAGCGCGATGGTGGCGCCCGCCTTGCGGGCGATCTCCAGGCGCTCCGGGCTGACGTCGGTGATGACGACGTTGCGCGCGCCGGCGTGCCGGGCGACGGCCGCCGCCATGATGCCGATCGGGCCCGCGCCCGTGATCAGGACGTCCTCGCCGACCAGGGGGAAGGACAGGGCGGTGTGGACGGCGTTGCCGAACGGGTCGAAGATCGCCGCGACGTCCAGGTCCACGGTGGTGCGGTGCACCCACACGTTCTGCGCGGGCAGGACCACGTACTCGGCGAAGGCGCCGTCACGCCCGACGCCGAGGCCGACGGTGCTGCGGCACAGGTGGCGGCGGCCGGCGAGGCAGTTGCGGCACTTGCCGCAGACGAGGTGGCCCTCGCCGCTGACGAGCGCGCCGACCTCGATGTCGTCGACGTCGGCGCCGACCGCGGCGACCTCGCCCACGAACTCGTGGCCGAGGACGAGCGGGGTCTTGACGGCGCCCTGCGCCCAGCCGTCCCAGGAGCGGATGTGCAGGTCGGTGCCGCAGATGCCGGTGCGCAGCACCTTGATCAGCACGTCGCCGGGGCCGTGGTCCGGCTCCGGTACGTCCATCAGCCACAGCCCCGGTTCGGCTTTGTGCTTGACGAGTGCCTTCATGGTGTGGCTCCAGGCATGTGCAGAGGACACCGCAACCACAGTGACCGGTGCGGCGAGTTGATGGGACCAATCTGCCGACCGGGCGGTGATCGGTCCATCGAGGATTTCTTAAGCGGGTCGACAGCACAGCTTCACGAGCCGGGCTTCCAGCCTATGCTCCTTCCGTACAGGGCTGTGGCCTGGGCATGGGCCGTCAGTCGGGGAAGGGAATGGGGAGGTGCCGAGCGTGCCGAGTCTGCGCAGCAGGGCGCTGTCGGTCGCGCTGATCGCGGCGGGGCGGCGAAGACGGTTCGCGAGCGCGGAGGCGGTGCACGCACGGGTGGCCGAGTCGGCCCGCCGGCCGGCGTCGCACCTGCCGCCGCGGTCGCTGGGCCGGGTCGCGGAGGTGTCGCGCACCTTCGTGGGGGCGTGGCCGGTGTACGACGTGTCGCCGCGCGGGGCGGAGCCGGCCGCCCGGGTGCTGTACGTGCACGGTGGCGGCTACATCCACGAGCTGGTCCGGCCGCACTGGGCGATGATCCGGACGCTGGTGATGCAGGCGCAGGCCCGGGTGGTCGTGCCGGCGTACATACTCGCGCCGCGGGGCACCGCGGACCGGACGGTTCCGGTGGCTGCGGACCTGCTCAGCGGCCTGATCGAGGGCGGGGGCGACGGCGGCACGGTACTCATCGGGGATTCTGCCGGGGCCGGGCTGGCGCTGGCCGCCGCGCAGCGGCTGCGCGACCGTACGGGGGCCCAGCCGTCCCGGATCGTACTGATCTCGCCCTGGCTGGACCTGACCATGAGCCACCCGGACCAGGCGGCCCTGGAGGCCGACGATCCGGTGCTGGCCCGGCCGGGGCTGCGGGAGGCGGGCCGGCTGTACGCGGGCACCCTGGCTGCGGACGACCCGCGGGTGAGCCCGCTGCACGGCTCGTTCGCGGGGCTCGCCCCGATGACGGTGTTCACGGGCACCCGGGACGTCCTGAGCCCGGACAGCCGCGAGCTGTTGCGCAGGGCGCGCGAGGCGGGCGCGGAGGTGGAGTTCCACGAGGAGCCGGGGCTCCCGCACGCGTACCCGCTGCTTCCGGTGCCGGAGGGGCGGGCCGCCCGGGACCGGATCGTGGAGCTGATCAGGGCTGCGTCCACGGAGGAGTGACCGTCGGCGCTCACGGGGCGTCACGGGTCAGGCCGTGCAGGTCATCAGGGAGCTGATGGGCCAGGCGCGGTATCCGGTCCAGTAGGCCTCGTCACGTGCCGCGTCCGCGGGCGGGGTGCGGTTGGGCTGCCAGGCGACGGTGCTGAAGCCTGCCTCGACGGCCGCTTCGGCGAAGTCGGAGTGGGCCCATTCGCGGTACTCGAAGTCGATGGCGGGCTCGGTGAGGAGCTGCGCCTTCAGCAGGGGTGCGTCGCCCTCCGGTACGCGCCCGGTGATCCGGACGCCGTACGGCGACCAGTCGACGTGCGGGTACGCGCCGGCGTTGAGGACGATGGCCAGCAGGCGGCCGCCTTCGCGCAGGTTGGCGCGGATGGAGCGGAACATGGCGTGCAGGGAGTGCCGGTCGGGGGCGTGGTTGAACAGGTGCACGGCCGTCGCCAGGTCGAAGGGGCCCATCTGCGGCAGTTCTGCGGCGTCGGCGACGACGTACTCGATGGCGGCGGTGTCGTGGGTGCGGGCCAGGCGGATCATTTCCGCGGAGATGTCGACGCCGACGGTGCGGCGGGCTCCGCCGCGGGCCAGCAGTCGGGTGTTGTGCCCGTAGCCGCAGGCCAGGTCCAGGGTGTCGAGTCCGTGGACCCCGCCGAGCGCGTCGAGCGCCCCGAGCAGGGTGTGGGTGTCGGCCGCCGAGAACGCCGCCGTGGTCTTGGACTCCACGAAGCGTTCGCCGATGGTGTCGTACTGGAACCGCATGGTCTGCCTTCCGGGGCGGGGTGGGACGCGTGCGTATCGTGCCCCGGGGCGCGGCGGGCGGCGCCGCGGACGCGGGCCTCTCCCCCGGACGGGTCGGCGTTCGGATCAGTGCGTACGGCGTCCGGGCTGCGCGGGCTCGCCGGACGGGGGCGAGGAGGCGCCGGACCGGGCGGGGAGGCGGGGCGCGCCGGGCGCGATCTCCAGCCCCAGCGCGACGGCGAGCGGCCAGGCCTGGGTGGTGACGAGGCCAACGAAGCCAACGAAACCAACGAAGCCAACGAAGCCGACGAGGCCGACGAGGCCGACGAAGCCGACGAGGCCGCTCTCAGGCAGGACGAACAGGGCTACCGGGGGCGGCCGGGCCCGGGGCGGGGCGGGCGCGGGGGCAGCGCGCTGACGTCCGTCCGGGCCGCCGCCGGCGCGGGCCGGCGCCGGGATGCAGCTCCGCGCGTGCCGGGGGCATGCTGACTGTGTGACGGCGAGACCCGACAGCGGCCCCGCCCGCGACGCCACGGCCCGGGTGCTGGTACGGGCGGCGGGCGAGGCGGTGCAGGCCGTCGGCGGGTTCGCGGGCGGGGTCTACCTGCGGTCGGGGACCACGGGGCTCCTGTTGCTGGCCGTGCTGACGGGGCTGCCGGGGCCGCTGTACCGGCCGTGGTGGCGGATGCACGTCAACCGCCCGTTCCCGGTCGCCGAGGCCTACCGCAGCGGCCGGTCGGTCCACCTGCCGGACGCGGAGTCGGCCATGCGGCGGTTCCCGCAGCTGATGGCCGGGCTGCCGTTCCCGTTCGGATCACTGTACGAGCCGGTGGGCGCCGGCCCGGAGCGGTTCGGGGTGCTGTTCGTGCTGCGGCCCGCGACGCCGGGGACCGGCGTGGGGTCCGCCGAGGGGAAGCGGCTGCAGGCCGTCGCGGACGGGCTGGCCGCGGAGCTCGCGGAGCTGGAGGCGGCCGGGGAGCCGGTCTCCTGGTGCGGCGACCCGGTGCTGGTTCCCGCGCCCGGGCGGGCGCACGGGGCCCGGGAGGCCCTGGACCGGCTCCCGCAGGCGGTGGTGTCCGTGGACCGCGGGGGCAGGATCCGCCACGCCAACGCGGCCGCCGGCCGGCTCGGCCTGGGCGGGCCGGAGCTGCGCGGGCGGGTGCTGTGGGAGGCGGTGCCGTGGCTCGGGCGTCCCGCGTACGAGGACCACTTCCGGGCGGTGTTCATGTCCGGGGACCCGGTGCGTTTCGCGGCCCTGCGCGGCCGGCAGGCGTCCGACGAGTGGGTGTCGGTGGACCTGTACCCCACCGACGACGGGGTGACCGTGGTGATCGGCACGGCCGAGCAGCCCGCGTCCGCGCCCGAGCCGGCCGTCCGGCCGGGCGCGGGGCTGGGTACCGCCGCCGACCGGGCCGCCCCGGCGCTGTACCGGCCGGTGGCGCTGGCGATCGCGCTGACGGAGGCGGTGACGGCCCGGCAGGTGTCGGCGGTGGTGACGCAGGAGCTGCTGCCCGCCTTCGGCGGCCGCCAGCTGGCGATCTACCTGCTCAGCGAGCGGCACCTCTACTTGGCGTGGGAGACGGGCTTCCCCCAGGGCTTCCTCGACCGGTTCGACGGGGTGGGGCTCGACGTCCCGCTGCCGGGCGTGGAGACCCTGACCACGGGCCGGCCGATGTTCTTCGAGTCGATGGAGCGCCTGGCGGCCGCGTACCCGGGGATCCCGCTGGACGCGCACGTCGGGGCGCGCGCGTTCCTACCGCTGATCGCCTCGGGCCGGCCGGTGGGCTCGTGCATCCTCGGCTTCGACGCGCCGCGCGGGTTCAGCCCGGAGGAGCGTACGGTGCTGACGGCGCTGGCCGGGCTGATCGCCCAGGCCCTGGAGCGGGCCCAGCGGTACGACTCGGAGACGGCGCTGGCGCGGGGGCTGCAGTCGGCGCTGCTCCCGCACCGGCTGCCGGTGCGGGAGAACGTGGTGACGGTGGGCCGCTACCTACCGGGCACGGTCGGCATGGACGTGGGCGGCGACTGGTACGACGTGATCGAGGCGGGCGCGGGCCTGCTGGCCCTGGTCATCGGGGACGTACAGGGGCACGGGGTGGCGGCCGCGGCCACGATGGGCCAGCTGCGCAGCGCGGTACGGGCGTTCGCGCTCAGCGGGAACGCCCCGCAGGAGGTGATGGCCGGCACCAACCGGCTGCTGATCGACCTGGACCCCGGGCAGTTCGCAAGCTGCTGCTACGTGGCCCTCGACCCGGACTCGGGCAGTGCGCTGGCGGTGCGGGCGGGGCATCCGCAGCCGCTGCTGCGCCATCCCGGAGGGCGGACGGAGGTGCTGGACCTGCCGGGCGGGGTGGTGCTGGGGGTGGATGCCGACGCGGTGTACCCGGTGGCGCAGCTGCAGCTGGAGGAGGGGGCGGTGTTCGCCCTGTACACGGACGGGCTGGTGGAGAAGCCGGGAACGGACTTCGACGCCGGGGTGGACCGGCTGCGGGTGGCACTGGCGGCGGCCCGGCCGTCCCCGCTGGCGGAGACGGCGGACCGGCTGGTGGCCGAGGCGGGGGGCAGCGTCGAACGGCCGGACGACATCGCCCTGCTGCTGGCCGCCCGTACGGCGGCGAACGGGGCGGCGTCGGGTTGACCGTGGCGTGCCGCGACAGCGCGGCGCTCGGCACGGCGTTTCGGCAGGACGCTCGGCACCGCGCTCGGCACGGCGTTTCGCCAGGACGCTCGGCACGGCGCTCGGCAAGACGCTCGGCAGGACCCTCGGCACCGCGCTCGGCAAGACGCTCGGCAGGGCGTTTCGGCACGGCTGGCGGCCGGAGCTGCCCCGCCCCGGTCGCCTCACCGGGGGCGTGCCGGGTGTCCGCCGTCGGGGCCCAGGGTGAGGGCGGTGTTCACCAGGCCGATGTGGCTGAAGGCCTGCGGGAAGTTGCCGAGCTGGCGCCCGGCGGCGGGGTCGTACTCCTCGGCGAGCAGTCCGACGTCGTTGCGGACGGCCAGCAGTCGTTCGAACAGCTCCCGGGCCTCTTTCTCTCGGCCGGTCATGTGCAGGGCGTCGGCGAGCCAGAACGAGCAGGCCAGGAAGGCCCCTTCGGCGCCCGGCAGCCCGTCCACGGAAGGGCCCTCGGTGCTGTAGCGGCGGACCATGCCGCTGCTGCCGAGTTCGGCGCGGACCGCGTCGACGGTGCCGATCACGCGCGGGTCGTCGGGCGGCAGGAAGCCGACCCTGGGGATGAGGAGGGTGGCCGCGTCCAGTTCGCGGGAGCCGTAGTACTGGGTGAACGTGTTGCGGTCGGGGTCGTAGCCCTTTTCGCACACGTCGGCGTGGACGGCGTCCCGCATGGCCCGGAAGCGTTCCACGTCGCCCTGCTGCGTGGGGTCGCCCTCCAGGGTGCGTACGGCCCGGTCGGCGGCGACCCACGCCATCACCTTGGAGTGGACGAAGTGTCGGCGGGGGCCGCGCACCTCCCACAGCCCCTCGTCCGGCCGGTGCCAGTTCTGCTCCAGGAAGTCGAGGAGCGCGAGCTGGATCTGCCAGCCGTGCCGCTCGGCGGGCAGGCCGGCCGAGCGGGCCAGGTACAGGCTGTCGAGGACCTCCCCGTACACGTCGAGCTGGAGCTGGTCGACGGCCGCGTTGCCGACCCGGACGGGGGCGGAGCCGGCGTAGCCGCGCAGCCAGGGCAGTTCGGCCTCGGGGATCCGCCGCTCGCCGCCGATCCCGTACATGATCTGCAGGTCGGCGGGGTCGCCGGCGATGGCGCGCAGCAGCCACTCCCGCCATGCACGGGCCTCGTCGAGGAAGCCGGTGGCGAGCAGGGAACCGAGGGTGAGGGTCGCGTCGCGCAGCCAGCAGAAGCGGTAGTCCCAGTTGCGGATGCCGCCGATCTGCTCCGGCAGGGAGGTGGTGGCGGCTGCGGCGATGCCCCCGGTGGGGGCGTAGGTGAGGGCTTTGAGGGTGACCAGGGAGCGGGTCACGGCCTCCCGGTGGGGACCTTCGTAGCGGCATTGGTCGGACCACTCCCGCCAGTCGGCGAGGGTCTGCTGCAGGGCCTCGTACGGGTCGACGCGCTCGGGGCGCGCGTGGTGCGAGGGGTGCCAGGTGAGGACGAAGGCGACGCGTTCGCCGGGGCCGACGGTGAACTCGGAGCGAGTGCTCTTGGCCTGGCCCCAGGTGGGTACGGGCGGCTCGCTGCGGAACCACGCGGAGTCGGGTCCGGCGACGGCGACGCGCTCGACGCCGCCGGAGCGGCGGACCCAGGGGACGACGTGCCCGTAGTCGAAACGCAGGCGCAGGGTGCTGCCCATGGTGACCTGGCCGGAGACTCCCTCGACGATCCGCATCAGGTCGGGGGCGGCGTCGCGCTGCGGCATGAAGTCGATGACCTTGACGGAGCCACCGTCGCGGGTGTCCCAGTGGCTCTCCAGGACGAGGGTGCCGTCGGCGTAGGCGCGCCGGGTGCACTGCTCGTCCTCGGCGGCGTCGGCCGGGGCGATGCGCCAGTGGCCGTTCTCCCGGTCGCCGAGGAGGGCGGCGAAGCAGGCGGCGGAGTCGAAGCGCGGCAGGCACAACCAGTCGACGGACCCGTCGCGGCCGACGAGCCCACAGGTCATCAGGTCGCCGATGATGGCGTAGTCCTCAATGCGTTGCATCATTTGTGCGCTTTTCCCCCGGATGTGCGGGGCCAATCAGCGCGGTGGCGGAGGGCCGCCCGCCTGCTGCTGCGGGCCGACCATCAAGCCGGGGCCGCCGGGCCCGCGGCCGCCGGCCGGGGCCGCCGGGCCGGTCCTGCGTGCCTCGTGAAGGACGACCCCGCGCCCCCGCACGTCGACACCCGGACGTGCAGGGCGTGTGGGGCCGCCCGCCACCGCGGCCTGCAACGGCGCGCGGCGGGCGGGAGTCGGCCCCGGGCACGGGGGCGAGGGCGTCACGTGCGGATGAGGAGCGTCACGACCGCGAGGACGACGCCGAGGACGAGGGCGAGGGCGCCGTGCGCCAGGCGGTGGCCGCGCAGCACGGGCAGCATGCGGTCGGCGGCGTACCGGCCGGGGCCGGTGAGGGTGAGGGCGGCGGCGCCGACCGTCAGGAGGAGCTCGTACTCGATGCCCTTGGGGGCGAAGAACGAGCCGGTGCCGTGCACGGCGATCGCGTTGATCATGGTGCCGACGACCGCGGCGCCGGCCAGCGGGGTGAGCAGGCCGACGACGAGGCCGAGCCCGCCGAGGGTTTCGGTCAGGCCGGCGACGACGGCCATGGCCTCGCCGGCCGGGTAGCCGCTGGCCGTGAAGAACTTGCCGGTGCCGCTGATACCACCGCCGCCGAACCAGCCGAAGAGCTTCTGGCTGCCGTGCGCGGCCATGGTGAGCCCGAGGACGATGCGCAGGAGCAGGAGGCCGGTGTCGTGGGCGGGGGTGGAGAGGGCCGGGGCGGCGCCGGCCGGCGCGGCGGCCGCCGGCTTCGTCGCGGTGACGGAGGGGCTGGTCATGGGGGGATCCTTCCGGTCGGGCTGCCCTCGGCGGAGAGGGAGTAGTTCAAATTCGAACGTGACCGACACTAAACCATTGATTCAAATTGGAACAACCCGTGTACGCTGGAGACATGGCTGAAACGAGATGGCTGGACGATCGCGAGATGCGCGCATGGAGGGCCTTCCTGGCCGCGTCAGCCCTGGTGAACCGGCATCTCGACCAGCAGCTGAAGGACGACTCCGGGCTCTCGCACCCGCAGTACGAGATCCTCGTGCGACTCTCCGCGGCCCCGGACCGGGAGCTGCGGATGACGGAACTCGCCAATGGCCTGATCAATTCGAAGAGCGGGCTGACCTACCAGGTCACCCAGCTGGAGAAGGCCGGACTGGTCCGGCGCCGCAGCTGCCCGTCCGACGTGCGCGGCATCTTCGCCGTCCTCACGGAGGCGGGCATGGCCCGCCTGGAGGACGCCGCCCCCGGTCATGTGGCCGCGGTCCGGGAGGCACTCATCGACGTCCTCACCCCCGAACAGCTGGACGCGATCGCCGACGGCCTGGGCGAAGTCGGCAGTCGCCTGCGCGCACAGGACTGACGCCCCCGACGACGGGACAGGACCGGGAGGAAGGGGTATAGAGGGGTCATGGACGCTTCGGTCTGGCTGACGATCGCCGCGGTGCTCGCCCTCGCTCTGGCAGCCGCGGCCGCCGTGCTGCTCGTACGGGTCTTCAAGACGCGGCGCCTGCTGCTCGACGCGGGTGTTCCGCTGCGCGACAAGGCACTGTTCTGGCTCGCCGTCGTCTACACCGTCTCACCGGTGGACCTGGTCCCGGACCCCGTATATCTGGACGACATCGGCGTGCTGCTGCTCGCCCTGCGCTCTTTGCAGGCGGCGGCGTCCGCGGTGCGGGCCGGCGGCCCGGCCGGGACCAAGGAGGCCTGAGCCGCCGGGCGTGGCGTCCGCACGCCCCGTGACGATCTCGACGTCCCGGCCGCCCCCGCCGCCCTGCTGGTGCCGGCCCCGGGCCGGCTTTCTCAGCGCACGCCCCGTGGGCGGTACTGGATGCTGATGCGGGGCCCCACGGCGCGGGTGGACTTGGGCACCGCGTGCTCCATCGTCCGCTGACAGGAGCCGCCCATCACGACGAGGTCGCCGTGCCCGAGCGGCAGCCGCAGGAGGATGGGGCCGCCGCCGCGCGGACGGAAGGCCAGATCGCGCGGGTCGCCGACGGAGACGATCGCGACCATGGTGTCCTGCGTGGCGGAGCGCCCGATGCGGTCGCCGTGCCAGGCGACGCTGTCCCGGCCGTCGCGGTAGAGGCACAGCCCGGCGGTGGTGAAGGGCTCGCCGAGCTCGGCGGCGTAGTGCCGGGTGAGGACGTCACGCGCCTCGGCGAGCACCGGGTCCGGGAGGGCCTCGCCCTCGTCGTAGAACGCGAGCAGGCGCGGCACGTCCACCTCGCGCTCGTACATCTGCCGGCGCTCGGCCCGCCAGGGCACGCCCGCGGCGAGCCGCTCGAAGAGGGTGTCGGCGCCGGAGAGCCAGCCGGGCAGGTGGTCGACCCACGCCCCGGCCCCGAGCGGGGTGCGCTCCAGGCGCCCGAGCCGGCCCAGGCGGATCTCGTCCCCCTGGTCGAAGAGGGAGCCCTGGAGCGGGGGCAGGCCCTGGATCGCGCGCATGGGTCCAGCGTAGCGCGCCACTCGAACATGCGCTCGATTGACGCACGCGCGGGCCGGAAGGGTGCGTCGGGTGCGTCACCCTCCGCGCCCGGTCGGTGACGAGGTGCGCTCCGGGCGCATAGGCTCGCCTCCGGTCCGACCTGCTCCGCCACTCCTATACCGGGGAGACGCCATGAGGATGCTGATCAACAGTCCCGAGACCGTCGTCGCCGACGCCCTGCGCGGCATGGCGGCCGCCCATCCCGAGCTGGACGTCGACGTGGAGCGGCGCGTCGTCGTACGGCGTGACGCGCGCGAGGGTGGCCGGGTCGGGCTGGTGTCCGGCGGGGGCTCCGGGCACGAGCCGCTGCACGGCGGCTTCGTCGGGTACGGGATGCTGTCGGCGGCCTGCCCCGGGGAGGTGTTCACCTCGCCGGTGCCCGACCAGATGGTGCGGGCGGCCTCCGCCGTGCACGCGGGGCAAGGGGTGCTGTTCGTCGTCAAGAACTACACCGGGGACGTGCTGAACTTCGAGATGGCCGCCGAGCTGGCCGAGGAGGAGGGCCTGCGGATCGAGCGGGTGCTGGTCAACGACGACGTCGCCGTCACCGGGAGCCCGGCGGAGCGGCGGGGCACCGGGGCCACCCTGTTCGTCGAGAAGATCGCCGGGGCGGCCGCGGAGGAGGGCGCCCCGCTGGAGCGGGTCGCGGCGATCGCCCGGCGGGTGGCCGAGTCCTCGCGGAGCTTCGGGGTGGCGCTCAGCGCGTGCACGACGCCGGCGAAGGGCAGTCCGACGTTCGAGCTCCCGGACGGGGAGCTGGAGTTGGGGATCGGCATCCACGGCGAGCCGGGCCGCGAGCGGCGGCCGATGATGCCTGCGCGGGAGATCGCGCGGGTCGCGGTGGACGCCGTCCTGGCGGAGCTGGCGGAGGTCGGGCCGGCCGACGGGCCGGTGCTCGCGCTCGTCAACGGGATGGGGGCGACGCCGTTGCTGGAGCTGTACGGGTTCCATGCGGAGGTGGCCGCGGTCCTGGCGGAGCGGGGGGTGCCGGTGGCGCGGGCCCTGGTCGGAAACTACGTCACCTCCCTGGACATGGCGGGGTGTTCGGTCACGCTGTGCCGGGCGGACGAGGAGTTGCTGCGACTGTGGGACGCGCCCGTGCAGACCGCGGCCCTGCGCTGGGGCCGCTGACCGTGGGGTGGCCGGGACCGGCATGTGGCGTGTTGGGTGCGAGTGTTGGGTGTGAGTGTTGGGTGTGACGTATGCGGCAAGTCGAGGCGAGGAGAACCGGGTTGCGTGACGCAGACTTCTTCCGGCGCTGGATGGCGGCCACCGCGGCGGTGGTGGAACAGGAGGCGGACCGGCTGACCGAGCTCGACTCCCCCATCGGGGACGCCGACCACGGGGCCAACCTGCTGCGCGGGTTCACCGCCGTACGGCAGGTCCTGGAGGCGGAGGAGCCCGGGACACCCGGGGCGGTGCTCCAGACGGCAGGCCGGACCCTGATCTCCACGGTCGGCGGGGCCTCCGGCCCGCTGTACGGGACGCTGCTGCGACGGGCCGGGAAGGAGCTCGGGGAGGCCGCCGAGGTGTCCGACGAGGCCCTGCGCGATGCGCTGTACGCGGGCGTCGGCGCCGTGGCGCAGCTGGGTGGGTCCGCGCCCGGGGACAAGACGATGCTGGACGCGCTGGTACCGGGGGTGGCGGCGCTGAGCACCTCGTACCGTGCGGCCGGGGACGCGGCGCAGGACGGCGCGCAGGCCACGGTGCCGATGCTGGCCCGCAAGGGCCGGGCCCGCTACCTCGGCGAGCGGAGCATCGGCCACCAGGACCCGGGGGCGACCTCGGCCGCACTGCTGCTGGGAGCCCTCGCGGAGGTGGCCGGGTGACCGCGGGGACGGTGGGCATCGTGCTGGTGTCGCACAGCGCCCGGGTCGCGGAGTCCGTGGCGGAGCTGGCGGCGGGCCTGGCCGCCGGGGGACCGGTGGCCCCGGTTGCCGCGGCCGGCGGCACCGCGGACGGCGGGCTCGGCACGAGCGCGGAGCGGATCGCGGCGGCCGTACGGGAGGTGGACCGCGGGGCAGGGGTCGCGCTGCTCGCGGACCTGGGCAGCGCGGTGCTGACGGTGAAGGCGCTGCTGGCCGAGGAGGAACTGCCGCCGGGAGCCCGGCTGGTGGACGCGCCGTTCGTGGAGGGGGCGGTGGCGGCGGTCGTCGCCGCGTCGGCGGGCGCGCCCCTGGACGCCGTCGCCCTGGCCGCGTCGGAGGCCTACACCTACCGCAAGACCTGACCCACCGGCCGACCGCGGCACGGCTAGGGGGCCCGCGCCCACGGGATCGGCCCGGCCAACGAGCCACGCCGGGCCGACCGGTACCTGGGCCGCCCGGGCCCGCGGCTGCGGGCCGGGCGGCGGGGAGGGCGGGGGCGGTGGGTAGGGCGGGGGCCGGGGCGGCGGGGACGGGCCGGCCTAGCGGCCGCGGAGCAGGTCGAGTTCGCGGCGGTCCCGCTTCGTCGGGCGGCCCGTACCACGGTCCCGGATGCCCACGACGGCGGCCTCGACGGTGGTCGGGGCCGGCGGGCTGTTGTCGATGAAGCACTCGGCGGCCACCGGCGCGCCCACCCGCTTCGTCACCGGCCGCTTGACCACGACGACACGCTCGCGCCCCGCATGGAACAGCCGCACCTCGTCGCCCGCCTTCACCGACTGGGCCGGCTTCGCGCGTTCCCCGTTGACCTTCACGTGCCCCGCGCGGCAGGCCGTCGCCGCGATCGAGCGGGTCTTGGTCAGGCGGACCGACCAGATCCAGGCGTCCACCCGCGCGGTTCCCGTTTCGGTAGTTTCAGCTGCCATGCCTCGACTCTAGCGATCTGTCACCCGGGATGCGGAGCACATTTCGGCAGAACAGCCAATCGAACAGGCATCTGCCATGTAGATCATCCCAAGAGAATTGCAAATGCGCGTCGCGTGCGCCTACCTTGTCGCACATGCAGTCCTACACCATCGGCCAAGCGGCGCGGCTGTTGGGCGTCAGCCCGGACACCGCCCGCCGCTGGGCCGACGCCGGCCGGGTCGCGACCCATCGCGACGAGGCCGGCCGACGGCTGATCGACGGCCGCGACCTGGCCGCGTTCTCCGTCGAGGTCGGCCAGGGGGCCCACGCCGAGGACGACGAGCCGCACACCTCGACCCGCAACGCCTTCCCGGGCATCGTCACCGCCGTGACGCTCGGCGACGTGTCCGCCCAGGTCGAGATCCAGGCGGGCTCGCACCGGCTGGTCTCCCTGCTCACCCGCGAGGCCGTCGAGGAACTCGGGCTGGAGGTCGGCATGCGGGCCACCGCCCGCGTGAAGTCGACCAGCGTGCACATCGACCGCGGCTGACCGGCCGCCGCCCCTTTCCCCGCCCCCGTCCAGTCCGCCGCCGTCACCCGCCCGGCCCCGCCCCGCCCCTTCGCCTTTCGCCACCGCCCGCTCCGCCGTCACCGGCGCGGGTCGCCACCCCGTGCAGCCGGGCACGTCCGGCCGCCGGTCCGACCGAGGAGCACCCACCATGTCCTTCCCCCTGAACCACCGCCGCACCGCGCTGGCCGCCGCGGCCTTCGCCGCAGCCCTGCTCGTCCCCGCCCTGTCGTCCTGTGCCGGCAGCGACCAGAAGGCCGGCGACGGCGGAGCCAGCACGGGCACCTCCGCTCCGTCCGGCGCCGCACCCAAGGCCGCGAACCTCACCGTGCTCGCCGCGTCCTCACTCACCGACGTGTTCAAGACCGCGGGCTCCGCGTACGAGAAGGCCCACCCCGGCACGAAGATCACGTTTTCCTTCGCGGGTTCCCAGGAGCTCGCCGCCCAGGTCAAGCAGGGCTCCCCGGCGGACGCACTCGTGACGGCCGACACCAAGACCATGGACGGCCTGAAGGGCGAGACCGGCGAACCGGCGATCATCGCCAAGAACCGCCTGGTCATCGCGACCGGCGAGGGCAACCCGTTCAAGATCGCCGCGCTCAAGGACCTGGCCGACACCAAGGTCAAGGTCGTGCTCGCCGCGCCCGAGGTGCCGGTCGGCCGCTACAGCAAGCAGATCCTCGACGCCCAGAAGATCGAGGTGAAGCCGGTCTCCCAGGAGCCGAACGTCCGCGCCGTGCTGAGCAAGGTCGAGCTCGGCGAGGCCGACGCCGGCCTGGTCTACAAGACCGACTCCGCCAAGTCCGCGGACAAGGTCGAGACCGTGGAGATCCCGGACGAGCAGAACGCCGTGGCCTCGTACCCGGCCGCCACGCTCAAGCAGTCCAAGAACGCCGAGGCCGCGGCCGCCTTCGTCACCTGGCTGAGCAGCCCGGAGGCCCAGAAGATCCTCCAGGACGCGGGCTTCCAGAAGGCCTGAGCCGGCACCCGGGCCGGCCGCCGGCCGCTTGGCCCGGGATCGAGAGGGACTGCCTGAACCGGGGGGACAGGCAGTCCCTCTCCCGTCTCCAGCAGCCGGCTCCCGTCCCCCCGGCTTCCCCGCGCGTCCCGCCCTCCCCGCGTTCCCCGCGCGTCTCGCCCTCCCCCGCGTTCCTCGCGCGCCTCCCCCGTCCGGCGCTCCCGTTACCGGCGCCTCGCACCCCCGCCCCCGTACGCTTCAGCCAGGAACCCGCATGAGCAGACATCGCACCGGCAACCGTGCCGGCACCCGCACCCGGCCGCCCGTCGCCCTGGCGCTGCCCGCGCTCGTTGCCGTCGCCTTCCTGCTGCTCCCGCTCGTCGGCATCCTCGTCCGCACCGAGTGGAACGACCTCGGCACGCACCTCACCAGCCCGGGTGTGGTCGAGGCCCTGCGGCTCTCGCTCGTCGTGTCGTTCTGGGCCCTCGGCCTCTCCCTGCTCCTCGGGGTGCCCCTCGCCTGGCTGCTGGCCCGCGTCGAGTTCAAGGGCAAGGCGTTCGTCCGCTCGCTGGTCCTGCTGCCGATGGTGCTCCCGCCGACGGTGGGCGGGGTGGCGCTGCTGCTCGGCTTCGGGCGGCGCGGGCTGCTCGGGCCGTGGCTGGAGGACACCTTCGGGATCACCCTCCCGTTCCACACCTCCGGTGCCGTCCTCGCGGCGACCTTCGTGGCGATGCCGTTCCTCGTCATCAGCCTGGAGGGCGCGCTCGGCGGCCTGAAACGGAGCTACGAGGACACCGCGGCCTCGCTCGGGGCCTCACCGGTGCGGGTGTTCTTCACCGTGACGATGCCCATGGTGGGTCCCGGCCTGGTGGCCGGCGCCGCGCTCACCTGGGCACGGGCGCTGGGCGAGTTCGGCGCGACCATCACCTTCGCGGGGAACCTGCCCGGCACCACCCAGACCCTGCCCCTGCAGGTCTACCTGCTGCTCCAGGACAGCCCGGAGGCGGCGACCTCCGTCTCCCTGCTGCTGCTGGCGATCGCCATGGCCGTACTGATCGCCCTGCGCGGCCGTTGGACCGGCACCCCGGCCGCCCGCGCGGCCGCCGCGGCCCGGCCGGCGGAACCCGAGGAAGCCCCTCCGGCCCCGCCCTCGCCGACCCCGGCCGTGGCGGCCCCGCCCGTCACGGCCCCGCCCGGCGCAGACCCGCGTGACCCGGCTCCGGACGAGGCCCCGGACGAGGCCGAGGCGGGGGCCGGGGCCGGGGCCGGGGGCACCGGGAGCGGCCCGCACGGCGGGGGGCGCTGGCCCCTGCACGCCTCGGTCACCGGCTTCACCGAGCTCACCCTCGACGCCCCGCCCGGCACCACCATCGCCGTCGTCGGCGAGAACGGCGCCGGCAAGACCACCCTGCTCCGCGCCCTGCTCGGCCTGACCCCGCGCGCCCACGCCGAGCTCCGGCTCGGCGCCGACGACGTCACCGCGCTGCCTCCGCACCGGCGCCAGGTCGCCTGGGTCCCGCAGGACGGTGCCCTCTTCCCGCACCTCAGCGCGCTGGCCAACACGGCGTACGGGCTGCGGGCGCGCCGGGTGCCGCGGGCCGAGGCCCGCCGCGAGGCCCGGCTGTGGCTGGACCGGCTCGGCGTCGGCCACCTCGCCCACCGCAAGCCCGGCCAGCTCTCCGGCGGCCAGGCCCAGCGGGTCGCGCTGGCCCGGGCGCTCGCCGCCCGGCCGCGCCTGCTCCTGCTCGACGAGCCGCTGGCCTCCCTCGACCAGGCCACCCGGGCCCACGTGCGGCACATGCTGCGCACGCACCTGGCCGGCTTCGGCGGGGTCTGCCTGATCGTCACGCACGATCCGGTCGAGGCGGTGTCGCTGGCCGACCGGGTGCTCGTCCTCGCCGAGGGGCGGGCCCTGCAGGACGCACCGCCCGCCGAGGTGACCCGCCATCCGCGCTCCCCGTGGGTGGCCAGGATGCTGGGCCGCAACGCCTGGCCGGGCACCGCGTCCTCCGACGGGCTCGTCCTGCCGTACGGGGGCCGGCTGGTGGTGGCCGAGACGCTGCCTGGGGGCACCGAAGCCCTGGCGATCATCGGCCCGGAGGCGGTGTCCGTGCACCGCGAACGGCCGGGCGGCAGCCCCCGCAACGTGTGGCCGGGCACCGTACGGGAGATCACCTCGGTCGGCAGCCGGCTGCGCGTGCTGGTGGACTCGGCCGCGGTGCCGGACCTGGTCGCGGAGATCACCCCCGAGGCGGCCGCCGAACTGGGCCTGGCCGACGGCTCCGCGGTGTGGACCAGCGTGAAGGCCACCGAGGTGACCCTCGTCAGGCTGTGAGGGCCGTCAGCCGGTGACCTTCGCGGTGAGGACGTCGAGGTTGTCCATGGCACGCCCGACGCGCTCGTCCAGGGTCAGCGTCTCCTCGTACCGCCGGCCCCGGAGCTTCGGCTGCCGCTTGCCCCGCATGTAGAGGGAGCAGGCGAGGTCCGCGCAGACGTAGAAGCCGACGCTGTTGCCCTCCCGCCCGCGCGGGCCGGCCAGCGGGGCGACCAGCAGGGAGACCCCGGAGGCGGCGTGCCCGGTCAGGCATATCTGGCAGACGCTGGACTTCAGGGCGCTGGTGCGGTTCGTCCCCGGGACGCGGAGACTGATGCCGACGGCGGACCCGTCGGCCGCCGGGCGTACCAGGTGGGCGCGCAGCGGGGCGCCCGGGTCGATCCAGCCGAGGAAGTCGAGGTCCTCCCAGGGGAGTGCGTCGAAGTCCGGCGGGAGCTTCAGCCGGGCCGCCTCGCCCTTGGTGCAGTTCACGAAGGACGAACGGATCTGCTGCTCGGTCAATGGGTCCATGGGGCGCAACGCTACGTGCCGGTACGCTCCGGGTTCATCCGGTTTTCTCCTGGACCGAGAGCCAGTCCCCCGCGGCGAAGGCGTCCACCCCCACGAGGACGCGGCCCGCGGCGGCCGGGAGCGCGACCGCGGGCACGCCCTCGGAGCGGCCGACCGCGAGGGCGGGGGCGTCGACGGTGAACAGCGCGGCGCGTTTGCCGGTGGTGCGCCGGAACTCGGCGAGCAGGCGTGCCGACAGGACCGCCTCCTTGCGGTCGACGGTCTGCGGCGCGTGGCGCTG
This sequence comes from Streptomyces sp. NPDC127106, assembly GCF_042677605.1. Lineage (NCBI taxonomy): Bacteria > Bacillati > Actinomycetota > Actinomycetes > Kitasatosporales > Streptomycetaceae > Streptomyces > Streptomyces sp. NPDC127106. Next base: position 146,135 of record NZ_JBHXTC010000002.1, read on the forward strand.
TACGACGGCCAGCGCGCCGGTGTCCGGATCCTCGGCGGTGGCCGCCAGGGCGGTGCGCAGGGCGCGCAGCCGGCTCAGGCCGCCCCCGGCCAGGGTGCGGCGGGTGGTGTCGAGGGTGAGGAAGCGGACGCCGCGGTGGACGAAGGGGGCGCGGGGGGCGCCGGTGAGGACGAGGTCGGCGCGCAGGCCCGCGTCTCCGACGGTGCGTGCCGTGGTAGGGGCGGCGGGTTCGACGGCGAACCGCCAGGACCGGGCCCGGACCGCGGCCTCGGCGGTCAGGATGGGGTCCCGGGGGGCATCCGGTTCCGTGACCCGCGCGGTGGGCGGGGTCCGGGCGCCGAGCGTGTCCAGGAGCAGCCTGGCGGGGCGGTCGGCGGCGACCGCGGAGAGCCGGGTGACGGTGAGCGGGGGCTGCGCCGTCGCGGGCAGCGGCAGAGTCAGCTCCCGCCAGCCGGTCCAGTCGACGGCGGGCCCGGGCACGCTGACGGCGGCTCCGTCGGCGTCGGTCAGCTCCACGGTCGGCCGGGCCCCGGAGCCGTCCCCGCCGACCCAGAGCGTCAGCGAACGGGCGAGCTCCGGGACGGGGAGCGGCCGGGGCGGGGCGGCGGACCCGCGGCCGGCGGGGCCGGGGAGCGCCAGTGCGAGTCCGCGCCCCCGGTGTCCGTCGGTCGGGCTCGCGCCGGGCCCGGTCCAGGCCGCGGCGTCGTCGAGCCCGGCCAGGGGCTGGGTCGCCAGCCCGACGCCGAGGGCGACTTCGGCGACGGCCGCCGTGCCGGCGGGCGGCTGCCCCGCGGCAGCGCGGGCGGCAGCAGGCCCCGGCCCGAAGGCCCTCGGCCCGGCGGAACCCGCCCGGGCCGGGTCCGGTCCGCCGCGACCCGCGCCGGTGGGGCCTCGGTCAGCGGGACCTCGGTCAGCGGGGCCCGCGCCGGCGGGGCCCGCGCCGGCGGGGCTTCGTCCGGTGCGGCCCGGACCGGTGGGGCTCCGCCCGGCGGGGTCCGCGCCCACGGGTGGGCGGGGGACGGCCCGGAGGGTGCCGGTGGCCCGGGGGGTGAGGGCGGTGACCGTGAAGCCGCCGCGGCCGTCGTCCTGGACGCTCCACTGCGACCGGTCGAACCGCAGGACCACGTCCCGGGGTTCGACCAGCGCGGACGCCCCCTGCGTGTCCTGGCCGAGCAGCCGGAACCCGCTGCTCTCCCCCCGTACGGCGAGGCCGATGCGGGGCCGGGTGGGCCGGATCCGGGTGAGCGGGCCGAGTACGTCCAGGCGTAGCTCCCCCTGCGCCTGCGCGTGCCGGGCGTGCACCGTCGCGCCGCCGGGGCGTGCGGCCGCCCGGAACACGCCGGTGGGGCCGATCGTGCCGTTGCCGTCGGCGGACCAGGCCGGTTCGCCCGCGGCCGGGCCGAGCGCGGCGTCGTATCCGGTGGCGGTCAGGGTCCGGCTCAGGCCGGGGAAGACCCGGGTCAGGGCGGGGTCCCCGGTGCTGCCGCCGGTGGGTTCGACGCGGTAGCCGGCGGGCCGGCCGGAGCCCGTCGGGGCCGTGAGGACGAGGCCGTTGGCGACCGGGCGGGGGAACCCGTCCGACGGGGCGTTCTCCAGCGTCGGGGCCACCGCCCCGGCCTGTGCGGCGAGCAGGGTCGAGGAGCCGCCGCCGTCGAGGTTCAGGGCCTCGTACGCGCCGTTGCGGTGCATCAGCCGGCCGAGGCCGGTCAGGGTGAGGCCGCCGCTGTCGCGCTGGCGGCCGTCCACGGTGAGGATTCGCAGCTGCCGCCCGTCGCGCGAGAACCCGACGGCGGTCCGCGGGGCGGCGGTGTTGTTCGCCTTGCCCCCGTGGTCCTGCGGGACTCCGGCCACGACGAGGGGCTCCCGCCCGCCGAGGGCGGTCACCGGGGCCGGACCGGCCTTGGGCAGGGGGCGGGCGGACACGGTCACGGCGTCCCGGGGGCGCAGGGCGACGAGTTCGCTGACGGCGGCGGCGCCGGTGGCGGTGAGCAGGGTGGTTCCGGGTTCGGGGCGGCCGGGTCGTCGGCGCCGCTCGGGGCGCTCGGCCTGCCGTGGCCACGTGGGGGCGTCGGCCGTGACCCGGCCGTCCCGTACGGTCACGGCCGCGCTGACGGCGGGCAGCGCGGCCCCGGGCCAGTCGGCGGTGTACGCGGCGAAGCCGGCGGCGGGCGGCCGGGCCGCGTTGTACCCGGCCAGCGGGCGTACCGCGCCGCCGGGGAGGGTGATGCGGCCGTCGAGGCCGATGCGCTGGATCCGGCCGGTGGCGTCGGCGCCGAAGGCCACGGCGCGGGCGGGGCCGGGCCCGGGGCCCGCGGAGTGCAGCAGCCGGCCCGCGGCGATCCCGGGGCCGAGGGGGGCGCCCGTGCCGCGGGCGTCGAAGAAGTCGCCGTTGACGGCGGCGACGACACGCCGCCCGGGTCCGGCGGGGTGCGCGGCGGCGGCCTGCGCGACGGTGGCCGCGCCGTGCCCGCCGAGGTATTCGGCCCGCACACCGCCACCGCCACCGCCACCGCCCGCGCCGAGTTCGACGACGAGTTCGTCGATCCGCAACCAGCGGTCGGCCTCCAGCCGCTCGTAGGACTCCAGCCGGACCCCGGGGACGACCTGGCGGACGGCCCGCGCGGTCTCGATCCCGTCCCCGGCGGCCGCACCGGCTGCCCGGGCGGAACCGGCGCTCCAGGCGAGGGAGGGGACGACGAGCAGCGTCAACAACGAACGGACGGCGTTCGGCACGCAGGCAGCATCGCCCGCCCCGCCCCAGCCGCGGCCCAAGCCCCCCGCCCCGCCCCGGAGTCCACCCGTCCGGAGGCCACCGTCCGGCCCCGACCGCCGGCCGGCGCTGCCCCGCCCGGCGCTGCCCCCGCCCGGCGCTGCCCCGGCCGGAACGGCAGCGGCGGGTACGGCAGCGGCGGGTACGGCAGCAGTCGGAGCGGCGGGAGGCGTGCGCCCCGGGGTTACAGCGCCGGCGGGGACTCCGGGAGGGGGAACTCGCACCACACGCACTTGCCGCCGCCGCGCGGTTCCACGCCCCACTCCCGGGCCAGGCGTTCCACCAGCAGGAGGCCGCGGCCCGAGACCGCCCAGTCGCCCGCCTCCCGCCGGTGCGGCAGGGCGCTGCTGGAGTCTTCCACCTCGACGCGGATCCGGCCCTCCGCGGTCATGCGGAGGCTGACGCGGCCGCCGCCGTCCGTGTGCACGAGGGCGTTGGTCATGAGCTCGTCCGCCGCCAGTTCGATCTCGTCCGCGAGTTCCTTCGCCCCCCAGGCGGTCACGGCCGCCCGGATCAAGTGGCGGGCCGTCGCCGGTCCGTCGGGGTCTCCGGGGGTGAGGCGCAGCCTCAGGGGGCCGCCGCCGCGGGGGGTGGGGGTGCCGCGGCGGCGGAGCAGGAGCAGGGCCATGTCGTCCCTGCCGCCTTGGTCGCCGACCAGGTCGCACAGGGCGTCGGCGAGTTCTTCCACGTCGACCGGTCCGGCGCAGACCGCCTCCATGAGGGCGCGCATGCCGTCCTCGCGGTCCCTCGTGCCGGGCAGTTCCAGCAGGCCGTCCGTGCACAGGACGAGGGTGTCGCCGGGGTGCAGTTCGAGGCTGGTGACGGGGTAGCCCGCACCGCCGGTGCCGGGTGACGACGGTGCGTCCGACGGGAGTCCGAGCGGGGCCCCGCCGGCCACCGCAACGGGGTGGCAACTGCCGTCGCCGCGCCGCACGACCGGGTCGTGGTGGCCGGCGCGGACCAGTTGCAGCATGCCGGTGCTCAGGTCCATCTCGGCGTACGTGCAGGAGGCGAGGCGGTCGGTGGCGAGGTCCCGCAGGAAGGCGGAGGCACGGGCCATGGCCGTGCCGGGGGTGTGGCCCTCGGCGGCGTAGGCCCGCATGACGATCCGCAACTGCCCCATGATCACGGCCGCGTCCGTGTCGTGCCCCTGCACGTCCCCGATCATGACGCCGACCCGGCCGTCGCCGAGCGGGACCACGTCGTACCAGTCCCCGCCGATCTGCCGCCCGGCCCGCGCGGCCCGGTACCGCACGGCGATCCGTGTGCCGGGCACGTCGGGGATCCGGCGCGGCAGCATGGCCCGCTGGAGGCCCTCCGCCAGGTCGTGCTCCTGCTCGAAGAGGATGGCCCGCTGGAGGCTCTGCGCGATGCCGCTGCCCAGCGCGACGAGCACGTTGCGCTCCTCGTCGGTGAAGTCGCCCTCCCGCTCGTACAGCAGGCCGAGGGCGCCGATGGCCCGGCCCTGGGCGATCAGCGGCAGGTAGACCCCGCTGTGCACGGTCAGCGGCTCGATGTACTGCCACAGGTCGGGGTAGCGGACGCGGAACTCGTCGCGCGAGCCGATGAACACCGGCTGGAGGTTCCGTACGGCCTCGCTCATCGGGAACCGCGCCTCGATGCGGGTGTACTCGATCTCCGGTACGTACGCGCCCAGCCTTCCCTCGGCGACCAGGTGGATGCGGCCCCCGTCGACGATGCCCAGCATCACGCTGACGGCGCCGAGGTGGCTGAGGGCCTCGGGGTCCTTGAGGACGTCCGTCACGTCGTTGACGGTGCGGGCGTGGGCCAGGATGGCGGTGGTGCGCTCGACGACGCCGGTCATCCGGCGCCGGCCCTCGGCCCGCTCCCCGCCGGCGCCGGGGTCGCCGGGGTCGTGGGCGGCGTCGCGGAGGATCCCGATGATCCGGTACGGGCGCCCGTCCTGGTTCCGCAGGATGTGGCCCTGGATGTGGGCCCAGGCCCGGGATCCGTCGCGCCGGCGGATGCGTACGTAGGCCCCGTAGTGGCTGCGCCCGTCCTTGAGCGCCTGCGCCACGCGGGCGTCGAGCCGTGCCTCCTCGGGCGGTGCCATGCGTCTGCGGAGCCCGGCGGGGGTGCCGCTGAACTCGTCCGGGCGCAGGTCGAGCACTCCGAGGGCGGTGGAGTCGAGGTACATCCGTCCACTGTCGAGGTCCCAGTCGAAGGTGCCCATGTGGTTGAGCGCGAGGCTCATGTCCGGTTGTGCGGGCCAGTCGACCTCGGGGCTCGTTCCCCTTTCGGCCATGCAGCCAGGGTCTCACCAAACGGCGCCGCGCGCGGGCGCGGCACGGGCGCGACAATCCGGGTATGAGTGAGCCCCGGGTTGTGGTGGAGCGCGAGATGGCGGCCCCCGTCGAACGGGTGTGGCGGGCGCTGACGGATCTGGAGTCGATGCCGGACGTGGTGTCGGGCGTGGACGCGGTGGAGGTGCTCACTCCCGGACCGTTCCGGGTCGGCACGCGGTGGCGCGAGACCCGGCGGATGTTCGGCAAGCGGGCCACCGAGGAGATGTACGTGACGGTGTGCGACGCGCCGGAACGCTATGTCGCCGAGGCCGACAACGCGGGCATGCACTACGTGTCGGAGTTCCGGCTCACCGAACGGTCGCCGTCGCGGACGGCGGTGACGATGACGTTCTCGGCGGCCCCGGCGGCGCGCGGGAAGCAGCCGGGCGTCGTCATGCGGCTCCTGAACCGGCTGGGGACGAAGGCCGTGGCCAAGGCGGTGATGAAGGACCTGTCGGACGTGGCGGCGTCGGTCGAGCGGGATGCGGGGCCGGCGGCGGGGCCGCCGCCCGTGGCGGGCTGAGCCCGGGCGGGGCCCGCCGCGTGGTGCGGGGGCACCGGCGTGACCGCCGGCCGGCGGTCACGGGGGCGACGCGGCCGGCGAGGGGACGACCGGGGGTGCGGAGGGGGCGACCGGCGGCGGGGGCGGGGGCGGCGGCGGGGGCGGGACGGCGGGAGGCTGGGTGGGGGCCACCGCGGGCGGGGGCGGCGGAGTGGCTACCGGTGCGGGTCCGGACGGGGCGGGGGTCGGTTCGGGCGGGGCGGGCGGGGACGCGGTGTCCGCGGGCCTGCCGGTGTCCTTCGGGGTGGGGATGCCTTCGGGGGTGGGGGTGGGGGTGCCCTTGGGGGTGCCGGTGGGCTTGGGGGTGCCCGTGTCGGTGGGCTTGCCGGTTTCGGTGGGCTTGCCGGTTTCGGTGGGCTTGCCGGTGCCGGTGGGCTTGCCGGTGCCGGTCGGTGTACCCGTACGCGTGGGGGTGCGCGGGGGCGCGGGGCTCAGGGAGGTCTCCGGTGTCGCGGGGGGTGGGGGAGGCAGCGGCGGAGGCGGGACGGGCCGGTCCCGGTCCTTGGGTCCCTCCGGCGCGCCGGGTCCACGCTCGTACCAGCGTCCGGTGCGCTGGTCGTAGATGATGATCACGTTGATGATCTTGACCGTGGGTCGGACCACCACCACGTTCTGCGGCTGGTACGCCGCCCACGGCGTCCCCTGGCGCACCGAACCGGCCCGCAACGGCACCGGCTCGCCCAGCGGGTTGCCCGAGGCGCAGCGCACCCGGGGCACGCCGCGGCTGTCCACGAGGACGGCGGTGCCGGCCTGGAGCACGGCCTGGTAGGCGTTCGACCTCCCGTCCCGGAAGCCGTGGTTGGTGACCCGGGTGTCGCTGCGCAGGATCACCGGCGTGAGCGAGCGCAGGTAGGCGGGCACGGTCGACGGTTGGATGCCGAGCGCCCCGGCGAAGGCCTGGTTCTTGTCGGGCTCGGCGGACAGCAGCCGGACCTGCTTCTCGATGTCACAGCTGGCGACGTTCCGGGTGCCGCCGTAGAGGGTCGGGGACGAACCGGTGACGGCCCGCGCGGTGATCGGGCCCGTGATGGTGGCCTGGGGCTGGGGCGGCGGGGTCACGGCCGGCGGCGCGGGCTCGGTGACCGTGGACGCGGTGTACGGGTCCTGGCCCTGGGCCGATGTGGACTCCAGGAAGAGCTCGCCGTCCGCCCGGGGCGAGCCCGGCGGGCGGGTCAGCACCACGGCGAGCGCCACGACGGCGGCCACTGCCACCGCGGCGGTGACCAGCCGGGGTATGGAGCGCCACCAGGGCGCGGGCGGCTCACCGCCCCCGAAACCGGAGCCGGGGCCGGGGCCGGGACCGGGGCCCGAGCCACCGGAACCGCCGCCGGAACCACCCCGGCGCCCGCCACCGCCGGTTCCGCCGGCGCCCGGACCGCCGGCCCCGGTCCCGGCGGGGGTGTCGATCACGGTGGGCGGGCCCTCCCGGCCCCGCGGTTCCGCGAGCGGGCCGGCGGGAGGGCCGGTGGGGCGTTCTGACGGCGGTGTGCCGGAAGGTTGTGTGGTCACGGGCGTTCCCTGTCCCGGGCGGAGGGGACCTGGGCTCGGTCCCCGGGTCGGCGTTCCACGTTGACCTTCTTCATCAGGAAATATCCGTACATCAGTCACTCCTGCGGACCATTGTGCGCGGCCTCCCGGTGGTGCCCGCAAGCCGGGCTGCCTACCGTGGCGCTGTGAGCCGTACGTCCCGGGGTCCCCTGCGGACTTGGCGCGACGCCCTCGTCGCGGTCGTGGCGGGGTTCGCCGCGATGGCCGCGGTGTCCGCCGCCGGCCTGGCGTGCGCGGGTGCCGCGGACCTGCCCGGCGGCGCGTTCCCGCGCGTGGTGGCGGCCGTCGTGGTGCTGGCGGCCGGCGGCTCCGTCGAGGTGACCGGCGGGGCCGGCTTCCTGGCCGACGCCGACGCGAGCCTGTCCGTGCTCCCCCTCTCCGTGAGCCTGGCCGGGGCGCTCACGGCCGGCTCGCTGTTCCTGCACCCCCTGCACAACCGGGCCGTGGCCCGGCCGCGCGAACTCCTCGCCCACGCCGTGCCGCTGGTGCTGCTGTGGCTGCTCGCCCTGACCGGCACGGCGCTCCTGGCCCGGCAGTCGTTCGCCGTCTCCACCGGCGACTCCCCGATCGGGGACCTCGCCGAGATCTTCGACGCCGCCCCGACGGTCGGATTCCGGGCCGCCGTCCCCGCGACCCTCTTCTTCGGACTGCTGTGGATCCTGGGCCTGTTGCTGGTGGCCCTGCTGGTCTCGCGGCGGGCGCCGCTCCCGGCCGGGCTCGTCCGCTTCCACACCGCGGTGCGGCCCGTCGCCTTCGCCACCGTGGCCCTGCTCCTCGCGTACGTCGCCCTGGGTGTCGTGGTCGGCCTGGTGGTGGCCGCCACGCGCGGTCACGCCGACCGGACGGTCGCCGTGATGCTGCTCGGCCTGCCGAACCTCGCCTGGCTCGGGCTCACGCTGGGTTTCGGCGGGGCCTGGGACGGCAAGGTCGAGGGGCCCTTCGGCCTGCCCGTGCCGCAGGTGCTGGACGCGGTGCTGCGCGCCTCCGGGTCGGGATCCGCCGCGGACGCCTCCGCGGTCGACGTGGCCGCGCTCGCCGAGCACGCGACGTGGGTGTGGTGGCTGGTGCCGATCGCCGCCGTCCTGCTGCTCGGTACGGGGTTCCTGGCCGCCGTTCGCTCCCCCGCCCACGTCCGGGCCTGGCAGCACGCCCTCCACCTGGGCACCGCCTTCGGGCTCGCCGTCCTGGTGGTGTGTCTGCTGGTATCGATGGAAGCCCGGTTCGGCCTGTCCCTGCTGGGCCTCGGCGACGTGTCCGGGCTCGGCGGCACGGTGGAACTGCGGGCGGTGCTGTGGCGTACCGTCGGCCTCGCGCTGCTCTGGGGGGCACTCGCGGGGTTCCTCGGCGGTCTGCTGGCCCGCCCCGTCCACCGCCGGGGGCTCGTCGAACCGCCGTCTGCGGCCACGGGCCGCTGACCGCCGCTGACGACCACCGCAGGGCCCGTGCCCGCCGCGGCCGTCACTCTCCGTCGTCGGCCGGGGGGATGACCCGCGTCGGATCGAGGTCGGGGTCGTGAGGGCTCCCGCCCGCGGCCCCGGCCGCGGCGTCCGCCCGCACGCCGCCTCCGCCGCGTCCCCCGCTTCCGCCTCTGCCCGGGCCGGCACCGGCGTCCGCGCCCGCGCTCGCATCCGCATCCGCGTCCGGTTCGCCGGTGGCCGCGTACGGCGCCAGGCGCGTCCCGTCGCCGTACATCCAGTGCCCGGTGGACTCGTCGTACAGCCAGACGTCCTCCCCGTCGACCACCACCCCGGCCCGCAGCCCCTTCGTCCCGCTGCGGAAGCCCTCGCCGTCCAGCCGCCCCACGGCCAGCTCCTCGACCGCGCGCCGGTAGCGGTCGAGGACACCCGCGCTGCGCGCGATCAGCGGGCGCGGGTCGTCGGTGCGCGCCCGCGGCTGCCCGCCGGTCGGCGGCGGCTGCGGTACGGAGACCAGCAGCCGGCCGTCCACCCAGGCGGACCACCCGTTGGCGCAGAGGACCTCCGCCCACTCCCCGCGCCGGGAGAGCAGTTGGACGGGGAGGAAGGCGTCCAGTGACGCGGTGGGTCGGGAGACGTCGGGCGTCTCCCAGGCGGGCATTCCGTCCTGGGGCACGACGTGGGTGGGCCGGAAGCCGGCGACGGGGGCGTAGTCCTCGGGGGCGGGGATGCTCATGGCGCCCACCGCTACTTCCGCATGATCGCGGGCTCGTGACGGCGCAGCAGCCGCGCGACCAGGACGCCGAACAGCACGGACAGGGCGACCAGCATGCCGAGGTCGAGCAGCCACACGCCGGTGCTGTGCGCGAAGAGCGGGTCGTCGGTGAGGCCGCCGGGGACGAGCGCCCCGAGGTCGATGGTGCTGGCCATAGCGCCGAGGGCCCAGCGGGAGGGGACCAGCCAGGCGAGCTGGCCGATCACGGGGACGCCGTCGAGCTGGAGCAGGGCGCCGCAGAAGACGACCTGGACGATGGCGAGGAGGACCAGCAGCGGCATGGTGACCTCCTCCTTCCTGACCAGGGCGGAGACGAGCAGGCCGAGCATCATCGCGGTGAAGGACAGCAGGGCGACGGCGAGGGTGATCTCGGCGAGCGGCGGCAGCAGCACCCCTCGGCCGCCGGGGGCGTTGGTGTCGACGCCGTACAGCCCGACGAGGGTCAGGACGACGGCCTGGGCGGCGGTGACCGCGCCGAGCACCAGCACCTTGGACATCAGGTAGGCGGATCTGGACAGGCCGACGGCCCGTTCGCGCTGGTAGATGACGCGCTCCTTGACGAGTTCGCGGACGGCGTTGGCGGCGCCGGTGAGGACTCCGCCGACGCAGAGGATCAGCAGGGCGTTGATCGCGGTCTCCCGGGTGAGGGAGCCGCCGGCCAGGGCGCGGGCCATGGCGCCCATCACGAACGGCAGCGCGATCATGATGACGAGGAAGGTGCGGTCGGCGCTGAGCGCGGCGGCGTAGCGGCGCATCAGGATGGCCAGCTGGGCGCCCCAGCTCTGGGCCTTGGGCGGGGCGGCGGCGAAGCCGGACGGCAGCTCGGCGGTGTGGTGCCCGTCGACGCCGGGGCGGTGGGCGGGATTCTGCACGTAGCGTCGGTGGTGGGCGGAGGCGCGGTACTCGCCCGCCCAGTCGCGGCCGTGCTGGGTCTCGAACGCCTCGAAGGCCTCGGGCCACTGGTCGAAGCCGAAGAAGGCGAGGGTCTCCTGCGGGGGCCCGTAGTAGGCGATGCGTCCGCCGGGGGCGAGGACCAGCAGCCGGTCGCAGACGTCGAGGCTGAGGACGCTGTGCGTGACGACGATGACGGTGCGGCCGTCGTCGGCGAGGCCGCGCAGCATGTGCATCACGGAGCGGTCCATGCCGGGGTCGAGGCCGGAGGTGGGTTCGTCGAGGAAGAGCAGCGAGGGCTTGGTCAGCAGTTCGAGCGCGACGGAGACGCGTTTGCGCTGGCCCCCGGAGAGGCTGTGGATGGGCTGGTCGGCGCGCTGCCGCAGGCCGAGTTCGTCGATGACCTCGTCGACGCGGGCCTGGCGTTCGGCCGGGGCGGTGTCCTGTGGGAAGCGCAGCCCGGCGGCGTAGGTGAGGGCGTGGCGGACGGTGAGCTGGGTGTGCAGGATGTCGTCCTGGGGGACGAGGCCGATGCGGCCGCGCAGTTCGGCGTAGTCGCGGTAGAGGTCGCGGCCGTCGTAGAGGACGGTGCCGCGGTCGGCGGGGCGCAGTCCGGTGAGGGCGCCGAGGAGGGTGGACTTGCCGGCGCCGCTGGGTCCGACGACGGCGAGCAGGCATCTGGCGCCGACGGGGAAGGAGACGTCGTCGAGGAGGACCTTGCGGCCGCGGTCGACGGCGACGGCGAGGTCCTGGACGTCCAGGGAGACCTCGCCGGTGTCGACGTACTCCTGGAGCCGGTCGCCGACCAGGCAGAGCGCGATGTGGCCGATGCCGATGATGTCGCCCTCCGTGACGGGGGCGGCGGTGATGCGGGCGCCGTTGAGGTAGGTGCCGTTGTGGCTGCCGAGATCGGCGATCTCGTGGCTGCCGTCGGCGAGCGCCCGCAGTTCGGCGTGCCGGCGGGAGACGATCAGGTCCTCGATGACCAGGTCGTTGTCCTGGTCGCGGCCGATGCGCACGACGGTGCGCGGGGGAAGCGGGTGGACGCTGACGGGTTCGCGGAAAGTGCTGGTCAGGGACGGTTCGGAGACGGAGTCGGGGCGCCGGGTGGCGTCCGCGGGTCGGGCCCCGGGCGGGCGCAATGCCGGCGGGATCGGGATCGGGAACGTGGACGGCCCGGCGGGCGGGGTGCGGCCGAGGACACGGACGAGGGGGCCGTCGAAGGCGTTGCCGAAGCGGAGTTCGCTGCCGGCGCCGATGCTCCGTTCGTGGATGCGGTGGCCGTCCGCCCAGGTGCCGTTGGTGCTGTTGTCGTCCTCGACGGTCCAGTGGTCGCCGTCGGTGCGCAGGACCGCGTGGTGCCAGGAGACGCGGGCGTCCTCGAACCAGATGTCGCAGTGGGGGTCACGGCCGACGTGGTAGGTCCGGCCCGGGCTCATCGTGGTGGAGCCCGTGGCGGTTTCCAGGACGAGCTCGGGCGCGGTCGGCACACCGCGGCGCTGGACCATGAGCCGATTCTGACACGGCCCGAACCGGCCGGCATAACCGCAGGTCAGCGCGGCGTTATGGGTAATGACAACGGTCCCCGTTGCAGCCTTTGCCCATTGCTTCACAGTGCGCTTCACTTCACGCGTCGGAACCGAACAGACGGGGGACGCCATGGGCGTGCACGACCACGATCAGGATCACGCGGGGCGGGGCCACGAGGCGGCCCACGACCACGACGGGGGCCACGACCACGGCCACGGCCACGGCCACGCCGGACACAGCCACGGCGTGTCCGCGGACGCCGACCGGCGCTGGCTGGCCATCGCGCTCGGCCTGATCGGCGGGTTCATGGCGATCGAGGTGTCCATCGGCGTCATCGCGCAGTCGCTGGCCCTGATCTCCGACGCCGCGCACATGCTGACGGACGCCGTCTCCATCGTCCTCGCCCTGATCGCGATGCGGCTCGCGGCCCGCCCGGCGCGCGGCGGCTACACCTTCGGCCTCAAGCGCGCGGAGATACTGTCCGCCCAGGCCAACGGGCTCACCCTGTTGCTGCTCGCGGTCTGGCTGGCGTACGAGGCGGTCCAGCGGCTGGTCGACCCGCCGGAGGTGGCGGGCGGGCTGGTCCTGGTCACGGCGCTCGCGGGCATCGTCGTCAACGTGGCCGCGGCCTGGTGCATCTCCCGGGCGAACCGCTCCTCGCTCGCCGTCGAGGGGGCCTACCAGCACATCCTGAACGACCTGTTCGCCTTCATCGGCACCGCCGTCTCCGGTCTGATCGTGCTGACCACCGGTTTCGTACAGGCCGACGCGATCGCCACGCTCGTGGTGGTGGTACTGATGGTGAAGGCGGGCTACGGGCTGGTCCGCGAATCCGGCCGGATCTTCCTGGAGGCCGCCCCGGCGCACGTGGACCCGGACGCGGTCGGCGACCGGCTGGTCGCGCACCCCCCGGTGACCGAGGTCCACGACCTGCACATCTGGACCATCACCTCGGGCCAGGCGGCCCTGTCGGCGCACGTGCTCGTCGAGCCGGCCGGCGACTGCCACGCCGTGCGCCGGGACCTGGAGCGGCTGCTGGCGAAGGAGTACGCGATCACGCACACCACCCTCCAGGTGGACCACGCGCAGGAGGCCCTGCTCACGGTCGGCCGCGCGGGCGAGGACCCGGCCGACCCGCACTGCGCCGAGGCGCACGGCCCGGTGCACCGGGAGGGCCCGCACGACCACTGAGCCGCGCGCGCCGGCGCACCGACGTAGCAGCGCGGGACCGGCGCACGGGCACGGATGTGCGGGCCGTGACCGGTAGCCCGGCTGGGCATACATCCGGCCATGACGAACAAACGAAGCGCCGGGCTGCTCCTGTTCCGCGAGGCGGCCGGCCCCCCAGCCCCCGGGGCGGGGGTCGAGGTGCTCCTCGGGCACATGGGCGGCCCGTACTGGGCGCACAAGGACGACGGTGGCTGGGCGATCCCCAAGGGGGAGTACGAGGAGGGCGAGGCCCCGCTGGACGCGGCCCGGCGGGAGTTCACCGAGGAGATCGGGCAGCCCCCACCGCAGGGCCCGTACCTGCCGCTGGGTGAGGCCAGGATGCCCGGCGGGAAGCAGGTGGTGATATGGGCCGTGCGGGCCGACCTGGACCCGGCGCTGATGGTGCCCGGGACCTTCACGATGGAGTGGCCGCCCCGCTCGGGCCGGGTGCAGGAGTTCCCGGAGCTGGACCAGGTGGCCTGGTTCGCGCCGGAGGTGGCCCGGACCAAGCTGATTGCCTCTCAAGTCGTCTTCCTGGACCGGCTGTTCGGGTTACTGGAAGGTTGACTTGACCTTGACTTGCCAACAAACCCCACCCGAGCGGACATTGCACATATGACGAACGTCGTGCTGGTGGGAACCCTGGACACCAAGGGTGTCGAGTACGGCTGGCTGCGCGAGGGGCTGCTGCGCGCCGGTATCGAAGTGGTCATGGTCGACACGGGCATCATGGGCGAGCCCCGCGTGCCCGCCGACGTGCCGCGCGCCGAGGTGGCCCGAGCGGCGGGAGCGGACCTGGCGGAGCTACGGGCGACCGCCGACCGGGGAGCGGCCGTGACGGCGATGGCCAGAGGTGCGGAGGCGACCCTGTTACGCCTGCACGTCGAGGGCCGGCTGCACGCGGTGCTCGCCATCGGCGGCAGCGGCGGCACCTCCATCGCCACTCGGGCGATGCGCGCACTGCCGCTGGGCGTGCCGAAGGTGATGGTCTCCTCCATGGCGTCCGGGGACGTGTCCCCGTACGTCGGATCTTCGGACATCACGATGATGTACAGCGTCGTGGACATCGCCGGGCTCAACACCATCTCGGAGCCGATCCTGGCGAACGCCGTGGCGGCGGCCGCCGGCATGGCCCGGGCCCACGAGCGGGCCGGCTGCCTGGAGCTGCGCCGCCCGGCCCGGCCGGGCTCCGACGCGCGCCCGCTGGTCGCGGCGAGCATGGCGGGCGTGACCACCACCGGCGTGGACGCGGCCCGGGAGCGGCTGACCGAACTCGGCTACGAGGTACTGGTCTTCCACGTCAGCGGCACCGGGGGCCGCACCCTGGAGACCCTCGCCGGGCAGGGCGTCTTCGCGGGCGTCCTCGACCTCACGCTCAGCGAGATCGCGGACGACCTGTGCGGCGGCATCCTGACCGCCGGCCCCGACCGGCTGACCGCGGCAGGCCGGGCCGGGGTCCCCCAGGTGGTCAGCCTCGGGGCGCTGGACATGGTGAAGTTCGGGCCGCTGGACTCGCTCCCCGAACGGGCGCGCTACCGGCGGGTCCGCGTGCACAACCCGTCCATCACCGTGATCCGCACGACCGAGGCGGAGTGCACGGAGCTCGGCCGCCGGGTAGCGGACAAGCTCCGCACGGCGACCGGTCCGACCGAGGTCTGCGTCCCGCTGCAAGGCCTGTCCACCCTCGGCGCGCCGGGCGGCCCGTACCACGACCCGGCCGCGGACCGGGCGCTGTTCTCGGCGCTGCGGCAGGGGCTGCGGGGCAGCGCCGCCGCCGTCCGCGACTACGACACCCACATCAACGACCCGGTCTTCGGGCGCGCGGCCGCCGACCGGCTGCACGCCATGATCCGGGCGGAGCGGGCCGCGGCCTGAGGGACCGGCCGGATTGGGAACCGGCCTCAGCGGAAACCGTGTCCCTGGGGGTGGCCGATCGCGCCGCGGCCGGGCCTCGGGGCTCGGCGACGCGGGCGGACAGGGGGCAGACGATGACGAACGGCTGGACGGTGCCCGGGTACCTGCACGTCCGGGAGCTCGGATCCGGCGCCAGCGGACTGGTGGTCCTCGCCGTCCACGAGGCGACCGGCACACCGGTCGCGGTGAAGTACCTCGCCGACCGGCTGCGCCGGGACCCGGCGTTCGTCGCCGAGTTCCGCGGGGAGGCCCGGCTGCTCGGCGGGCTGGACTCCCCGTACGTGGTCCGGCTGTACGAGTACGTGGAGGCGCCCGGCGGCGCCGCCATCGTGATGGAGCTGGTCGACGGGATCTCGCTGCGCGCCGTGCTCAAGCAGTCCGGGCAGACCGATCCCGAGGCCGCGCTGGTCGTGCTGAAGGGGTCGCTGCTGGGTCTGGCGGCGGCACACCGGGCGGGCGTCGTCCACCGCGACTACAAGCCGGAGAACGTGCTGGTCGCGGCGGACGGCCTGTCCAAGCTGGTGGACTTCGGGATCGCGGTGCGCCGCGACACCACCCCCGGGGTCGCCGGCACGCCGGCGTACATGGCGCCCGAACAGTGGCAGGGCCGTCCGGCCACACCCGCGGCCGACGTGTACGCGGCGACGGCCACCTTCTTCGAGTGCCTGACCGGGCACAAGCCGTTCCCCGGGCAGAACCTCGCGGAGCTCGCGGTCCAGCACGTCGAGGCACCCGTACCGGAGGACGAAGCCCCCGAACCGGTCCGCCCGCTGATCCGGCGGGGCCTGGCCAAGGCCCCCGAGCAGCGGCCGGAGAACGCCGAGGCGTTCGTCGCGGAGCTGGAGCAGGCGGCACTGGCCGGGTACGGGCCCGAATGGGAGGAGCGCGGCCAGCGCAAACTCGCGGCGCTGGCAGCATTGTTACCCCTGCTGTTCCCCTCCGCGGGCGGCCCGGCATCCGGGACCACGGCGGTGGCGACGACCTCACTGGGGCGGGGCTCCGGCTGGGCGCCGGGGCGGCGGGGCACGATCGCGGCGGGTGCGGCGCTGGTGCTGGGCGTCGTGGCCGGGCTGACGGCGAGCGCGTCGGGAGGCGAGCCGGGCGGCGCCCGCGCGGTCAACTCGTTCGCCACGTCGAGCCCCGCGCCCTCGGGCACCGGCTCCGGCCCCGGCTCCGGCACCGGCGGCCCGGGGCCGAGCACCTCCGGCCCGCCGAGTCCGTCGCCGGCCGCTTCGGACTCCCCGTCGCCCCCGCCCTCGCCCCCGCCCTCGCCGTCGCTGTCGCCGTCGCCGTCGCCGACCCCGACGCGTTCCACGAAGCCGGGCCCGAGCCCGACCCGCGCGGTGACGGCGCCGCCGAGGACCACTGCGCCGCGGACCACTCCCCCGACGAAACCGCCGACCTCGCCGCCCACCCCGGCTCCCGCCCCGGTCGTGTACGCGGTCGGGGTGAGCCTGTCCCAGACCGACGACGAGACCGGCCGGGCCGACATCACGATCAAGGCCTCCGGCACGGGCAAGGTGAAGGTCACCGTGCAGTGGTTCACCGGTAACGACGACGACGCGTTCTCCGAGCTGGACGGCACGACGCAGTACGACCACACCGTGGGTGGCGCGGGAATGCTGGCGGCCCTGGCGGCGGACGCACCGGTGACGCACACCTTCAAGGGCGACGGCTGCGCCTGGGGGGTCCGGGTCACGACGTCCCCCGCCGCCGGCGAGGGCCCGGCGACCGACAGCCTGCTCCTGAGGAGGTGCTCCAACGAATGAGCGACGACGAGTACAGCGCGACGGTCCTCGGCAGCCACTGGATCAGCGGGCCACCGCAGCCGCAGGACGCCGCCCCGGACCGGGTCGAGGGCTCGGTGATGCGGTTCGGGCCCGGGGTGACGGCGGCCGTGCCGGCCCCGTTCCCCGTGGTCGTCCCACCGCGGCGGCCGCGGCGGCGGCGCGCATGGCGCCGCTACGGTCTGGCCGGTGCCGTGCTGCTCGCCGTGCTGGCCTACCTGGCCTGGCAGCGGTTCGGCCCGGGGCTGGAGGTGCGGGGCCTCGCGGTGGGGACCGCCACCGGGGAGAGCCCCGGCTGCGGCGCCACGGCCGACGTGGTGGCCGTCGTACGGACCAACGGGCGCCCGGGGACGGTCGCGTACCGGTGGATCCGCAGCGACGGAACCCACTCGGAGCAGCTCACGGAACAGGTGCCCCGGGGCCGGGACGAGGCCCGGATCCACCTGCTGTGGACCTTCCGGGGCCAGGGCACCTACCCGGCCGCGGCCGAGATCCAGATCCTCTCCCCCACCCGGCGCACGGCGACGACGCAGTTCACATACCACTGCGCCGGCTGAGGCGTCGGCGTGGGGCCCGCGTTCCGGGATCCGGTCCGTACGTGTCGCGGGTCCGTTCGCCGACCCGCTCGTGCCGCCCGAGGGGCGGTCAGAAACGGGCGTGGGCCGTGATGTCGGCCTCGAACTCGCCGGTCATGGCCGGGGTGACGGTCGGGCGGCACTGGGCGACCGCGGCCAGGTAGTCCTCGGTGGTGGCACCGGGCCGGTCCCCCGCCGCGCCGTGGGCGACGCCGACCGCCTCCAGGTCCCGTTCGAACGACACCTGCGCCGCGATCCGCGCCGCGTGTTCGATGTCGGCTGGGGTGAACAACTCGCTGGCCTCCACGAGGGCGGCCACGTCGACGTCCGTCCTCCCCGCCGTGTACCGGGACCAGATCGCGGCGCGCGCGGCGGCGTCCGGGGTGCCGATCGGGATGAGGTAGTCGAAGCGTCCGGGCCGCAGGAAGGCCGGGTCCAGCGAGCGGACGGAGTTGGTGGCGCAGACCAGCAGCCGCTCGTCGCCCTCCCGGAATCCGGGGATCAGCTTGAGGAGCTCGTTGGTGACCCCGTGGATGCCGCCGGGCTGCGCGGGCTCGGTGCGGACGGGGGCGATCTCCTCGACCTCGTCGATGAAGACGAGCACCCGCTCCAGCTCGGCGATCCGGGCGAAGGCGTCGCGCAGCGCGGCGGCGAGGTTGCCCTCGTCGGCGAGCCGGGAGGGCAGCAGTTCCACGAAGGGCCAGCCGAGGCGGGAGGCGATGGCGCGGGCGAAGGTGGTCTTTCCGGTGCCGGGCGGGCCGAAGAGGGCGATGGCGCGCGGTGGGCGCACACCGTGCGCGGCGGCCCGCTCGGGCTCGGCGAGCGGGAGGACGACGCGCCGCTCGATGAGGTCCTTCTCCCGTTCCATGCCGGCGACCCCGGCCCACAGGCCGTTCGGCAGGAACCTGCCGCCGAGGTCGGCGAGGAGGCCGGCGGCGGGTCCGTGGAGGGGCTCGCTCTTCTCGAAGTAGGCGACGGCGGGCTGCCGGGTGTAGCCGGCGTTGAGGAGGCCCTCCCCGAGCAGGTCCTCCTCGGGCAGGACGTACGCGATGCGGCCGACGCGGGCGGCGACGAGCCGCCGCTCCAGCTCGACGAGGAGCGCGCTGGCCAGTCCCCGGCCGCGCCAGCCGGCGGCGATCGCGATCCGCATCACCCAGGCCCGCTCGCCGGTGACGCAGGCGAGGGCCGCCCCGATCGGGATGCCCTGGTGGACGGCGACGACGCAGGGCTGGCGGTCGGTCAGGGCGCTGATGCACTCGGCCAGCGAGAAGACGGACTCCTGGCCGAGTTCTGCCGTGCTGTCGATCAGGTGGACGACCGCGGCGAGATCGCTCTCGCGGTAGTCGTGGATCAGCCAGTTCACGCGGTGCCACCCCTCGTTGTTGCTCTGCCTCGTTCGTGATGCTGCGGTGAGGTTAGGGGCGGTCGGGGTCCGTGCTCTCGCTCCGCGGTGCACAACAGCAGGTCGGGAAACCGTCCGTGTCGTCCATAGACTGGTGCCTTCCGCCCGAGGCGCCCAGCGAGGATCCGATCCGTTTCATGACTTCCGACATAAGCGCAGGCCGCCGGCGGATCCTCGGATGGCTCGTTCCCGTCCTGTGGACGCTGGGGTTCGGGCTGTGGGGGCTGTCCCGGCAGGACAGCGTGTGGCGCGACGAGGCGGCGACCTGGCAGGTGGCGGCCGGGCGCTCGGCCGGCGAGATCTGGCGGATGCTCGGGAACGTGGACGCCGTGCACGGGCTGTACTACCTGCTGATGCACGGCCTCTTCGAGGTGTTCGGGGCGAGCACCGCGACGCTGCGGCTGCCGTCGGTGCTGGCGGTCGCGGTCGCCGCGGCGTGCACGGCACTGATCGGCCGGAGGCTGGCCGGGTTCTGGGCGGGGCTGGGCGGCGGGCTGGCACTGCCGCTGCTGCCGGCCGTGCAGTTCTACCTCCAGGAGGGCCGCCCGTACGCGCTGGTCGCGGCCGGGGCCGCGGTGTCGACGCTGCTGCTGGTGTCCCTGCTGTCGGACGGGGCGGGCGGGCCCGGCGGGCAGCGGCGGCGGGTGTGGCCGCGCTGGACGGCGTACGGGCTGACCGTGCTGGTGTGCGCGCTGCTGAACTGGCTGTCGCTGCTCGTCCTGCCCGCGCACGCCGCGACGCTGTGGTGGGCGGGCGCGGGGCGCGGGCCGCTCGGGCGCTGGGCGGCCGCCGCGACGGGGGCGGTGGCGGGCGCACTGCCGCTGGTCCTGTTCAGCCGGAGCCAGTCCGACCAGGTGTCGTGGATTCCGCCGCTGACCTGGCACATGATGATCGGCCCGGGGATCCTGCTGGCGATCGGCGGGCTGGGCGCGTTGCTGGACCGGCCGCGGGCGGGCCGGCTGTCGTCGGCGGCGGTGGGCCTGCCGCTGCTGGCGGTGCCGCAGCTGGCCCTGATCGGGATCTCGCTGGTCCAGCCCCTGTTCCTGGACCGGTACGTGCTGTTCAGCATGGTCGGCCTCGCGCTGCTGATCGGCGCCGCGCTGGGCGCCGCCGTACGGGCGGCCGCGCCCCGGTTCCCGCGGGCGGCGCGGCTGCTGGTGCCGGGTGTGGTCGGGATCGCGGTGGTGGCGCTGCTGCCGGTGGAGCTGGCCAAGCGGGCTCCGGCGAGCCGGGTCGACGACGTACTGGCGGTGGCCGGCGAGGTGGCCCGGCTGAAGCGGCCGGGGGACGCGGTGCTGTTCGTCCCGGCGGCCCGCCGGGACACGGCGCTGGTCTCCCCCGGCGCCTTCGCGGGGCTGGCGGACGTCGCCCTGGAGCGGGATCCCGTCGCCTCGGCGACGCTCAAGGGCGAGGAGGCGGAGCCGGCACGGATCCGGGCGGCGCTGCTGGGGCAGCGCCGGGTGCTGCTGGTGACGGACTCGGCGAAGGTGGCCAAGCCGTATGGCGCGGCACGGGACGCGGCCAAGGCGGCCGTGTTGGAGGAGCGCTTCAGGGTGGTGGAGGACCGGCAGGTCCGGGGCCGCAGGGTGACGGTCTACGAGCGCCGGTAGCGCGGCCGGCCGGGATTCACAGCGGATTCATATGGAATAACGGGCTCCGGTCATAGTTTCGGCGGGGAGGCTCGGAACATGATCCAGCGCATGCCCCTCCGACCGGCCCGCCGCTCCGCCGTCCGCCGGACCTCCCGGACGCTTGCGGCGCTGGCCGCGATGGCCACCCTGCTGAGCCTGAACGTGCCGGACGCCGGCGCCGTTCCGCCGCTGGGCGTGACGGCGCGGGCGATGCCCGACGCGACGGCGGACCGGGTGGGACCGCTGTTCGCCGGGGGCCTGGACGGGGGCCACTTCTGTACCGCCGCCGTGGTCCGCAGCGGCGGCCGCGATGTGATCGCCACGGCCGCGCACTGCCTGGGCGACCCGCAGAACACGGTCTTCGCGCCGGGATACCGCGACGGCCGGGCCCCGAACGGGCTGTGGCGGCTCACCGGCGTGTTCGTGGCCCCGGACTGGACGGACGGCGAGGATCCGGACGCCGACCTGGCCTTCGCCACGGTGGTCCCGGTGGACGGCGGGCACGGCACGTCCGTCGAGGACGCGGTGGGCGGGTTCCCGGTGGCCGCCGCACAGCCGGACGACGCGGCGGTGACGGTCATCGGCTACCCGAGCACCGAGGACGCCCCCTTGCGCTGCGGGAACACCACCGCCCTGTACTCGGGGACCCAGCGCCGCATCGACTGCCCCGACCTCAGCGGAGGCACGAGCGGCAGCCCGTGGCTGGTGGACGGGGCCGTGGCCGGGGTGCTCGGCGGCCACGAGGGCGGGGGCACGGACCCGGACGTCTCGTACAGCGCGGTGATGGGCGACCGGGCCGTGGAGCTGTACCGGGAGGCGGCCGACGCGGGCTGAGCCGCCCGCCGGGACCGGGGCGCCACAGCCCTGCCCGTCGCATCCCCGGGCCCGGCGCCCGGCCGCCGGGGCCGCGGCCGAGGACGGCGGCTCGAGGGCGGCGGCTCGAGGGCGGCCGGACTACTCCGGAATGCCCTCCGGCACCCACGCCGGGGCACCGACCCCGCCCCTGCGGTCGGCCGGGACCGCCGCTCCCCCGGCCGGGACCTCCGCCGGGAGCTCCGCCGGGAGCTCCCCGGCGGGTGCGAACCAGGTCGGCTCGTCACCCAGGGCCCGGCGGACGCGGTTCAGCCCGAACCGGTCCAGCGGGGGCAGCGCGTCCGGCGCGAACCAGGCCACTTCCAGCGACTCCTCGTCATTGGCCCGCGCCTCCCCGCCGGTCGCCCGGCAGCGGAAGGTGATGTCCTGGAACTGGCAGACGTCGCCGTTCGGGTAGGTGACGGGTTGCAGCATCTCGACCAGCACCACGCGCTCCGGGACGCACCGCACGGCCGTCTCCTCGTACACCTCGCGCACGGCGGTGTCGGCGGGCTGCTCGCCCGGTTCCGCGATCCCGCCGACCACGGCCCACCGGCCGGTGTCGGAGCGCCGCCCGAGCAGCACGTGACCGCGGTCGTCGACGACGATCGCGGTCACGGCGGGGAGCAGCAGCAGCCGGTTCCCGGCGTGGGCTCGGATCTCGCGGATGAACTCAGGTGTGGTCATGCCCCGACCTTACGAGGCCCGTCCTGCGGGGCCGACGCCGCCGCACCGCTCAGGCGGCGCTGCGGCGGGCGTGGACGCGGCGTGCGAGGACCCAGCCGAAACCGCCTGCGGCCAGCGCGAGCAGCGCGTACTCGGGCAGCGGGCCGAGGCGGGTCGCGGGGGTCTCGGTGGAGCGCAGCGGGACCTCGGCGACGAGCGCGTCCGCGGTGAACATCTCGGTCTGCTGCACGATCTTGCCGTCAGGGCGGATGACCGCGCTGACGCCGCTGGTGACCGGGACGAGGACGGTGCGGCTGTGCTCGACGGCGCGGACCCGGTCCATGGCGAGCTGCTGGTAGGTCATCTGGGTCCGGCCGAACGTGGCGTTGTTGCTCGGTACGGCGATCACCTGGGCGCCGGCGCGGACGGTGGAGCGGACGGCGTCGTCGAAGGCGGCCTCGTAGCAGGTGACCATGCCGATGCCGCTGCCGGCCATGTCGAAGACGCCCGGCTCCTTGCCGGGGCCGAAGTCGCGCTGCACGCGGTCCACGTCGGCGCTGAAGATCCGGACGAAGGACCGCATCGGGATGCGCTCGCCGAAGGGCTGGATCTTGCGCTTGTCGTAGGTTTCCGTGGGGCCCTTGACCGGGTCCCACAGGATCATCGTGTTGCGCAGGGGGCCGGTCTCGGGGGCCAGCACGGAGCCGATCGCGACGGGCACGCCGACGGCTCTGACCGCGTTGTCGATGACCCGGTGGGCGTCGGGCTGGGTGAAGGGGTCGATGTCGGAGGAGTTCTCCGGCCAGACCACGAAGTCGGGCCGGGGGACACGGCCGGCCCGGACGTCCTCGGCGAGCTGGACCGTGCGCTTGGCGTGGTTGTCGAGGACGGCCCGGCGCTGGGAGTTGAAGTCGAAGCCGGCGCGCGGGACGTTGCCCTGGATCACGGCGGCCACGGCGGTGCCGTCCTCGGCCGCGTCGGAGACCAGCGGGCGGGCGGCCAGGGCCGTGCCGACGGGAGCGGCGACGGCGAGGGCGGCGAGGGCGGCGGCACTGCGGCGAGGGTGCTGGAGGGCGGTGCGCAGGGCCTCGTACAGGCCGAATCCGCACAGGACGATGCCGAAGGACAGCAGGGGGGTGCCGCCGAGGGCGGCGAGCGGCAGGAAGAAGCCGTCGGCCTGCCCGAAGGCGAGCTTGCCCCAGGGGAAGCCGCCGAAGGGGGCGCGGGCGCGCAGGGCCTCGCCGGCGACCCAGACGGCGGCCCCCCACAGCGGCCAGGCGGGCAGCCTGCTGACGAGGGAGACGCCGAGGGTGGTGAGGCCGATGAGGAGGGCTTCGAGGGTGGACAGGGCGATCCACGGGACCGGCCCGACCCCCTCGCTGGTCCACACGAGCAGCGGCAGGAGGAAGCCGAGCCCGTGCAGGAGGCCCAGGCCGAAGCCGGCGCGGGCGCGGCGGCCGTGGAGACAGCCGGCGAGCAGGGCGAGGGCGAAGGGTGCCAGCCACCACAGGGGGCGGGGCGGGAAGCTGAGGTAGAGCAGCACGCCGGAAGCGGCGGCGAGGGCCGCGCGTACGGCAGCGGCGGCCTTCCCCCGCGGCGGGCGGTCGCCCGCGGGCGCGCCGGCTCCGGCTCCGGTGGCGGATTCCGCTCCGGTGACGGCGTCCGCTCCGGTGGAGGCTTCTGCTCCGGTGGCGCGGGGCTCTTCGGTGACACTGCTGCTCATCTGGCGGAGTGTACGTGGCCGATTCCGGGAGCCCCGCACATGCGGGTCGGGCGCAGGCTTCGCAGGGGCGGTGGACCGGCTGTCGGCGGCCGGGGCGGGGCCGTCCGACCCGGGAGGCTCAGCCGGCCAGGGCGCGCAGGTGGGCGCGGATGACACGGACCGCGTTCTCGGCGTCGTCGACGGTGACCGTGAACAGCTTGCCGTCCCCGAGGCGGAGGGCGAGGCCCTCGCCGCGGCGGACGATGATGGCGGTGCCCTTCTCGGGGCGCCAGCGGTGGCCCCAGCCGCCCCACTGCTGCGGGGCGATGTCGGGGAGGTAGTCGGCGGAGGTGATCTCCGCGAGGCGGACCCTGCGGCGGGGCAGCCCGATGTGGCCGCAGCGCACCTCGATGGCCTCTGCGTCGATGGTGACGGCGACCTGTACGAAGGCGAGGGTGCCGTAGAGGATGAGGACGCCGACGGCGAGGCAGCCGACCACCGACATCAGCAGGGGCACGATGCCCGAGTTCCAGGGGGAGTCGACGGCCAGGTGGATGCCGAGGGCCAGGGCGGCCGCGCCGGCCGCGGCCAGGACCCACTGCACGCGATTGGTTGCCCGGCCCGTCCAGAGCGGACCAGGAGGGTGACCCGTCATGAGTAGCAGCGTACTCACGTTCCGCATGTGCGCCACCGCCTCGCGTCCGCCCCCCGTTCGTGGTCGGCCCGAAGGCCCGATCGTCGGACCGGCCTCTGTGCTGGGCACCTGTCCGCGGTGGCCCCTGGGCAAACCCGGGGCGGCGGGCGGACCGGCCCGCCTCAGCCGGCAGGAGGCCGAGGAGCGCGTTCCGCAGGACCGGGCGGCGCGGCGGCCGTGGCTGGCCGCATTGCTGGACCCCATCGGCGCGGCGGACTCCGCGGCGCACCGGCAGCTGCTCGGCGCGGCCGGGCTCCCGGACGGGCCCGCACGGGCCCGCACCCTCACCCTCGGGGTGCAGGGGGCGGTGTGGCACCTGCTGGCCGGGGCGTCGGACGCGCTGACGGCGGCCGGGCCGGGCTGGACGACCCGGACGCATTCGCGAGGGACGTGCTGGCCGGCGTATACCCCGAACCATCAGGGGAGGAACAGTGACATGACCGACCCATTCACCCCGAGGGACCGTATCGACCGCGCCGTCGGCGCCGTGCTCGGCTCGGCCGTGGGCGACGCCCTCGGCGCGCCCTACGAGTTCGGGCCCGCGGGGGAACTGAGCGCACGCGGCGCGGAGATGCGCGGGGGCGGCGGCTGGGATCCGGGCGAGGCGACGGACGACACGCAGATGGCCGTGCTCGTCGGCGAGTCGCTGCTTGAGCACGGCGGCCTGGAACTCCCCGACGTCTTCGAACGGTTCCGGCGCTGGGCAGCGGCCGGGCCGAAGGACATCGGGCTCCAGACCGAGGCCGTGCTGACCAGCGGCGAGCCGTGGGACCTGGCCGCGGCGCTGCACTTCCAGGTGAACGCGCGGGCGGCCGGCAACGGTTCCCTCATGCGGGCGGCGACGTCCGCGGTGTACTTCGCCGCCGGGGGACGTGCGGCGACCATGGCCGCGGCCCGGCGGATCGCGGCACTGACCCACGGCGACCCCGCGGCCTGGGAGGGCACGGCCGTCCTGCACGAGCTCGTACGGGTCGGTCTGGCCGGCGCCGATCCGCTGACCGGCATTCCGGAAGCCCTCGCGGCGGTGGACCCGGAGCAGCGCGAGCGGTACGCCCGGGTCCTCGCCCCGGACTGGCACCCGGACCTGGCCACCGAGTTCAACGGCGCGGTGTGGCCCTGCCTGGGGTCGGCGGTGTGGGCGCTGCGGACCACGACCGGCTTCGCGCAGGCCGTGCGGGCCGCCGTGGACCTGGGCGGGGACACCGACACGGTCGCCGCGGTCACGGGGACGCTGGCCGGCGTCCACTACGGCGCGGTGGCGATCCCGGCGGAGTGGACGGCCCCGCTGCACGTACCGCTGCCCGGCTCCGGGGACCGCGTGCTCGACGCCGAGGGCCTGCGCACCCTGGCCCGGCGCCTTGCGGCGGGGGCGGCCGGGCCGGGGCCTCAGCCGCGGACGGGCCCGAGGGCCGCGCCCTCCCCGACGAGCAGCCGGCCCTCGGCATAACCGAGCGCGGCGGCGGGCAGCGCCCCCTCGTCCCCGCTGAGCAGCACGGTCAGCGCGCCGGTGGCGGGCAGTCCGGGCTCCGGGGCCGCGCCGATGCGGCGCAGCGCCTGGAGGGCAACGGCTTCGGCGGAGCCGTGGTAGACCGGCCCGGTCCCGCCCGTCCGCTCGGCGAGGGCGGCCCGGATCGGCGCCTCGACGAGCTCGTAGTGCGTGCACCCGAGCACGACGTCGGTGACGTCGGCCGGGGTCAGCGCGGCGGCGGCCGCGACGGCGGCGGCGATGGCCGCCTCGTCCGCCGCCTCGACGGCGTCGGCGAGCCCCGGGCAGGGCACCTCGGTGACCCGCGCCCCGGAGGCGAAGTCACGGATGAGTCCGCGCTGGTAGGGGCTGCCGGTGGTAGCGGGGGTGGCCCAGATCGCCACGCGCCCCCGGGTGGCCGCGGCGGGCTTGATCGCCGGCACGGTGCCGATCACGGGGATCGCGGGCTCCAGCTCCGCCCGGACGGTGGGCAGGGCGTGGACGCTGGCGGTGTTGCAGGCGATGATCAGCGCGTCCGGGCAGAGCGCGGCGGCGGCACGGGCGACACCGAGCGCACGCCCGGTGAGGTCCTCGGGGGTACGCGGCCCCCAGGGCATGCCGACGGGGTCGGAGGACAGGACCAGGTCGACGTCCGGCCGCAGCCGCCGCATCGCGGCGGCAGCCGCGAGGAGGCCGATTCCGGAGTCCATGAGCGCGATCTTCACCCGGTCACCTTAATCGACGGACCCCCTCCAGCACCCCCGACGAGCCCCCGCCTGTGCCCCGCGCCACACCCCTCCGGGCCGCGCCGCGGCGGCCCCGCGCGGCCCGGACCGACGGCGTCGGGCGGCCGGGCGGGCCGGGCGAGCGGGCGGGGCGCGGGCGGTCGGGCGGGCGGCAGGCAACGGGCAAAGGGCAGCCGGGCAGCCGGGCAGCGGGCGACACGCGGTCAGGCCGGCGAGTGCGGTCGGACGAGCGGGGTGCGGGACAGGGGGCCTCGGGTTCGGCACACTGCCCGCATGGGCCTTCTCGGCGTCGCGTGCGCCTCCCTCGCCGCCTGGATCTGGCTGACGCTCGCCCAGGGCATGTTCTGGCGGACCGATGTCCGCCTCCCCCCGCGCACCGCCCCCGCCCGCTGGCCGTCCGTCGCCATCGTCGTCCCGGCCCGCGACGAGGCCGAGGTGCTCCCCTGCAGCCTCCCCTCCCTCCTCGCGCAGGACTATCCCGGTGAGGCCGAGGTCATCCTGGTCGACGACGGCAGCACGGACGGCACGGCGGCGCTCGCCCGCCGCCTGGCCCGCGCGCAGCCCGGGCTGCCGCTGACCGTCGTCTCCCCCGGCGAGCCGGAGCCCGGCTGGACCGGGAAGCTGTGGGCGCTGCGCCACGGCATCGCGTTCGCCCGGACCGCCCGCGGCACCGAGCCCGACTACCTCCTGCTCACCGACGCCGACATCGCGCACGAGCCCGACAGCCTGCGCGAGCTCGTCGCGGCCGCGACCTCCGCCGGCCTCGACCTGGTCTCGCAGATGGCCCGGCTGCGCGTCGCCGGCTTCTGGGAGCGGCTCGTCGTGCCGGCGTTCGTCTACTTCTTCGCCCAGCTCTACCCCTTCCGCCGGATCAACCGCCCCACCGGCCGGACCGCCGCCGCGGCCGGCGGCTGCGTCCTGCTGCGCACCGGGGCGGCGGTTCGGGCCGGCGTTCCGGATGCGATCCGTCAGGCCGTCATCGACGACGTCTCCCTCGCCCGGGCCGTCCGGGACTCCGGCGGCCGGATCTGGCTGGGACTGGCGGAGCGGGTGGACAGCGTGCGCCCGTACCCGGCCCTCGCGGACCTGTGGCGGATGGTCTCGCGCAGCGCGTACGCCCAACTGCGGCACCAGCCGATGCTCCTGGTGGGGACGGTGGCCGGGCTCGTCCTGGTGTACCTCGTCCCCCCGGCCGCCCTCTTCGCCGGGGTCGCCGCCGGACGGCCCGCCACCGCCTGGGCCGGCGGCCTCGCCTGGCTGCTGATGACCGGAACGTACCTGCCGATGCTGCGCTACTACCGGCAGCCGGCCGCGCTCGCGCCACTGCTTCCGCTCACGGCGCTGCTGTACCTGCTGATGACGGTGGATTCGGCGGTGCAGCACTACCGGGGGCGCGGCGCTGCCTGGAAGGGCCGCACGTACGCCCGCCCCAGCGATGCCTGAAACGGTACATTTCCCCCTCGGCCTGATGTCATCCCAGGTCACTGAGTTGTGACGCTGCGTCAACGGCAAGTCGGTGCAACACCCAACCGTCAAGCACGAGTAGGGACAAGGGGGTGCGGAAGTGACGAATCGTGCACGTGAACGTGAAGTGAATGGTGTGGCGCTGACCTGCGAAGATGCAGGTCAGCGCGGCGTTCGTCACACCTCGCTATGGACCCCGTGAAGCGGTGGGCTTAACTTAGGTCCCATGACCTCCCCCCGCTCCACTTATGGCGGCGGTTACTACTCCGCGCCCTCCTTCCCGGACACTCCCATCTACGACTCGCTCGTGGCGGAACGCGGCACTCCGCAGATCGCCCCGATCCGTGTTCCGGCCGCCTACGATTCGCCGAGCTCCGGCTACTCGAGCGGTGGGTACCTGCCGGCCCTCTCCTCCGCGCTGCCCGCGCTTCCGGCCGCGCTGCCCCCGGCACCGACGCCCCCGCAGGCGCAGCCACAGCATTCCGGCGGGTACGGCTACCCGTACCCGGGCCAGGGCGCACCCTCCCCGGTGCCCCTGCAGAACGCGCCCGCGCCCTACATCCCGCAACAGCAGCCGGTCGCGGCCCGCGCGGGGTACATGCAGCAGGCGCAGCCGCCCCGCCCGGTCGCCGCGGGCACCGGGTACGAGGCGATGCGCCCGGCGGCACCGCGTCCGATGCAGGTGGCGGCGCCGGCCACGGGCCCCTCGTACGAGGACCCGTACGGCCGCCCCTACCAGGGACGCGCCTACTGACGCACGCACGGCACGCGTGCGGGCCCTTCCCGAGTGGGCACGGCACGCGTGCCGACACGCCGCCGGGCGGACGCGGCCGGCCCCGGTCCTGACCGACCCGGGCCCGGCCCGCCGATACCCGCTGGGGCGGCGGAGGGGCGCCTGGCAGGATGCCCCCATGTCGAACTTGTATGTCCAGTCGCTGCACGTCCATCCCGTCAAATCGGTGGCGGGGGCAGCTCCCGACGAGGTGGCCGTGGAGCCCTGGGGGCTGTCCGCTGACCGGCGCTGGGCGCTGGTCGATCCAGCGGGCAAGGTCATCACGCAACGCGAGCAGCCGCGGCTGGCGTTGGCTTCGGCGCGCCCGCTGGAGGGAGGCGGCGTCGCGGTGGCGGCGCCGGGCATGGCCGACCTGGTCGTGGAAGTCCCGGAGCCGGGACCCCTGGAGCCGGTCGCACTGTTCGGCAAGAAGGTCGAGACGGTGGTCGCGGCGCGCGCCGCGGGCGACTGGTTCAGCGCGTACCTCGGGGCTCCGGTACGACTGGTGCACATGGACGACCCGGCCGTACGCCGTCCGGTGGACCCCGACTACGCGCTGCCCGGCGAGACGGTGAGCCTCGCCGACGGCTATCCGGTGCTGCTCGCCACGCAGGCGTCGCTGGACGCGCTCAACTCGCTGATCGCGCAGGGGGACCATCCCGAGGAGGGGCCGCTGCCGATGAACCGGTTCCGGCCGAACGTCGTGGTCGCCGGGGCCGAGGCCTGGGCGGAGGACGCGTGGCGGCGCATCGCGATCGGCGACGCGGTCTTCCGCGGGGCACGGGAGTGCGGGCGGTGCATCGTGACCACGACCGACCAGGGGACGGCGCAGCGCGGCAAGGAGCCGCTGAAGACCCTGGCCCGGCACCGGCGGATCGGCAAGTCGCTGGCGTTCGGGCGGCTGCTGGTGCCGGTACGGACGGGCACCGTACGCGTCGGCGACGAGGTCCACGTCCTGGAATGACCCCCGGAATGACACCTTCGGGGGGCTCTGACGGATCCCTGGAACCAACCGCCGCGAGAAGGCCGTTGGATCATCCGGAACGTGCCTTGCAGGCAGACGGAGGCAAGGGGGTGCCGGACCGTGTGGGCAGCAATGGGTGTGTGGCGATGGCGGTGCAATCCGCTGCGCCGGCCGACCGATCTCTTCGAGGCCTGGGTGGCGTTCGCCGCGCTGGTGTGCGTCCTGCTGGTGGCCCCGGCCGTCGGATGCGTGACGGGCTTGCGGGTGGACGGCACGCTGCAGCGGGCCGCGCGCGAACAGCGGCAGGAGCGGTACCTCGTCCCGGCGGTGGTGGTCCGGCCGGCGGCCGCCGAAGGCTCTGAGGGCTCCGAAGGCTCCGAGAGCTCGGGCAGCGCGCCTGCTCCGCAGCGGCAGGCCCCGCAGCGCACGCAGATCGTGGCCGCCTGGACCGCGCCGGACGGCAGCAGCCACCAGGGGACGGTCCCGGCGGCCGAGGAACCGCCGCGGGCCGGCGACCGGTTCCGGATATGGACCGACCTGCGCGGGCGGCTCGTGACCCGTCCGCTCGACCCCGGCTCCGCCAGCACGCACGCGGCGGTGGTGGGCCTGGCCGCCGCCGTCAGCGCAGCGGCACTGGCGGAAACCGCGCGCCGGCTCGTCGTACGCAGGCTCCTGCACCGGCGGTACCTGCTCCTCGACCGGGCCTGGGCCGAGGTGGGACCGGACTGGGGTCGGGCGGGCGCGGGCAGTTGACTGGCCTCCCATCGGCTCCCCGCGCGCTACGGTGGAGCCGCCGGAGCGGTTGCCGTCAGCCGCTTCGGGCGGCTCCGGCGGGCGGCTTCGGCCGGTCAGCCGGTTCGGCAGGCGATGACGAGAACGAGGGCGGGGGCACGACAGCACCATGGCACAGGGCACGGTCCAGCTGACGCACGGCGGGTCTTCGCGGTGGCGGCGCCGCTCCGGTGAGTATCCGACGCTGGCCGCCGCGCTCGCCGCCGCGGGCGACGGCGACGTGCTGACCCTCGCTCCGGGCACCTACCGGGAGAACCTGGTGCTGCAGCACGCCGTCACGCTGCGCGGGCCCGAGGGCGCCCCGGGGTCGGTGCGGATCGCCCCGCCGGACGGGGTCGCGCTCACCCTGCGCGCCTCGGCGGTGGTCCAGGACCTGCACCTGGAGGGCCAGGACCGGGCGACTCCCGCCCTGCTCGTCGAGGCGGGCACCCCGGAACTGGCCGGCCTGCGGGTGAGCACCCGCTCGGCAGCCGGGATCGAGGTGCGCGGCGGGGCCCGGCCGCTGGTGCGCCGGTGCACGGTGGAGAACCCGACGGGCGTCGGGATCGCCGTACTGGACGGCGGTGGCGGGGTGTTCGAGGAGTGCGAGGTGGTCGCCGCCGGCCAGACAGGGGTCTCCGTCCGCGGGGGCGGGCATCCGCGGCTGGAGCGGTGCCGGATCCACCATGCCGCGGGCGCCGGCATCGCCGTCACCGGCGAGGGCTCGGGGCTGGAGGCGCTGGGCTGCGAGGTGTACGAGATCAAGGGGACCGGTGTGCAGATCGCCGCCCGTGCGGCGGCCCGCCTCACCGACTGCACGGTGCACCGCACCACGGCCGACGGGGTCACCCTCGACACGGACGCCGTCCTCGACCTCTCCGGCTGCGACATCCACGACGTCCCGGAGAACGCGGTGGACCTACGGGCCCGTTCGGTGCTCACCCTCGCCCGCACCACCGTGCGCCGCTTCGGCCGCAACGGGCTGTCGGTATGGGATCCGGGCACCCGGGTCGAGGCCGATGCCTGCGAGATCCACGACAGCACGGGCGACTATCCCGCGGTGTGGATCAGTGACGGGGCCACCGTCTCGCTGCACAGCTGCCGGGTGCACGACGTGCCCGACGCGGTGTTCGTGCTGGACCGGGGCTCGCGGGCGGAGGTGGTCGACAGCGACCTGTTCCAGGTCCGCAACACGGCCGTGTCGGTGAGTGACGGCGCGACCGCGCAGGTCGAGGACTGCCGGATCCGGGAAGCCGGCACCGGTGCCTGGTTCCGCGACCACGGAAGCGGCGGCACCCTGACCGATTGCACGATCGACGCCGCCCAGACGGGGGTGATCGTCACCAAGGGGGCCGATCCCTCGGTCCGGCGGTGCACGGTCACCGCCCCGGCCGAAGCCGGGTTCTACGTGTCGGCCGCCGGCCGCGGGAGTTTCGACTCCTGCCGGGTCACCGGCAGCTTCGGCTTCGGCTTCCACATCCTCGACGGCTGCCGGGCCGCACTGACCCGCTGCCACACCGAGCGCTGCGCACGCGGGGGCTACGAGTTCGCCGAGGACGGCCCGGTCGCCGAGGGCTGCACCTCCGACGAGTCCGCGGCCCGGCCCGCCGCCCGGCCGGCCCCCGGCGGCGCACCCGCCGGGGAGCGCCCGGGCGTCGGTACGCTCGCCGGGCAGCGCAGCGCAGCGGGGCACGCGCAGGCGGGCCCGGCCGCACCGACCGCGGCGCCAGCAGCGGCGGCCGGGGCGGCCCGCCCGGCGGAGGGGGCCGACCGGAGTGCGCCGGGGCCGCGCGGGTCCGGGGAGGTGCTGGGGCGGCTCGAAGCGCTGGTCGGTCTGGAGAGCGTCAAGCGCGAGGTACGCGCGCTCACCGACATGATCGAGGTGGGGCGGCGCCGCCAGCAGGCCGGCCTGAAAGCGGCGTCGGTCCGTCGCCATCTGGTCTTCACCGGCTCCCCCGGCACCGGCAAGACCACCGTGGCCCGGCTCTACGGGGAGATCCTCGCCTCGCTCGGCGTCCTGGAGCGCGGCCACCTGGTCGAGGTGTCGCGCGTGGACCTGGTCGGCGAGCACATCGGATCGACGGCGATCCGCACCCAGGAAGCGTTCGAACGAGCCCGCGGCGGGGTGCTGTTCATCGACGAGGCGTACGCGCTGGCACCCGAGGACTCCGGGCGGGACTTCGGGCGCGAGGCGATCGACACGCTGGTGAAGCTGATGGAGGACCACCGGGACGCGGTCGTGGTGATCGTCGCCGGGTACACGGAGGAGATGGACCGCTTCCTCACCGTCAACCCGGGGGTGGCCTCCCGGTTCTCACGGACCATCACCTTCGGCGACTACGGGCCCGGGGAACTGCTGCGGATCGTGGAGCAGCAGGCGGAGGAGCACGAGTACCGGCTCGGCGAGGGCACGGCCGAGGCGCTGCTGGCGTACTTCACGGAGCTGCCGAAGGGGCCGGCGTTCGGCAACGGCCGTACCGCACGCCAGACGTTCGAGGCGATGGTCGAACGCCATGCGGGGCGGGTGGCGCAGCTGGCGGACGCGGGGACGGACGAGCTCACCCTGCTGTTTCCGGAGGATCTGCCGGCGCTGCCGGCTCCCTGCTGACCCTCGGCGCCGGCACGCCGGGCCCGGACCGGGGCTCCGGGGCGGCGTCCGGCCGTGCGGAGGCGGCCGGCCGGCCCGGAGCGGGCGCCCGTACCGGGAAGGCCGGCCCGGCCGGATCGGTTGCCCGGCCCGGGGCCCCGCCCAGGTCCGGGCGGGACGGGCCGGCCAGGCGGGCGAGCAGGGCGTCGCGTTCGGCCGTGAAGGCGGGATCGGACGGGTAGTCGAAGTGGCCCAGGACGGGTGCCGGCAGGGGGTGCCGCGTACTGCGGCCGTAGGCGAGCGGGTCGGCGAGCGGGCCCCGGTCCACGTGCTCCGCGGGGTCCGGGCTGACGGGGCCGCCGATCGGGTCGGTCGCCCGCCACAGGTTGCGCCAGCAGTCGACCTGCCCGTGCAGGGCCGCGAGGGGGCCCGGACCGAAGTAGGCCGGGAACCAACGCCCGTAGAGCCGGCGCAGCGGGGACCCGTACGTGAGGAGGGCGACGCGTTGGCGCGCGTGCGGCGGGAGCTGCCATACGGCGGCGGCCGCGAGGACGCTGCCCTGGGAGTGGCCGGAGATCACCAGACGGCCGCCGGTCCGGCCGGTCCAGGCGGTCATCCGCCAGGTCAGGTCGGGCACGGCGCGCTCGGCGTAGCAGGGCGGGGCGAAGGGGTGGGCGGCGCGCGGCCAGAAGGTGCCGACGTCCCACAGCACGCCGATGGTGCGCCGGGCGGCGGGATCCCGGTAGGCGCGGCGGCCCCAGGTGACGAACAGCAGGAAGCCGAAGCCGATCAGCCACGAGCCGGCGTCCTGTGCGGCGCGGGCGGCGGTTTCCAGCAGCGGGTGGCTGCCGCGGGCGGCTTCGCCGGGGACCTGCCCGCTCAGCCACGCCCCGGCCAGGGCGCCCGCCCCGAGCAGCAGGGTGACCCCGGAGACGGCGGCGACGAACCAGGGCGCGGAGTCGGTGAGCGCGGCGGCGGCCCGGGCCCCGGCAATGCGGCGGCTGCGGTCCGCGTCCGGGGTCTCCCCCGGGTACTCGGCGGCGACCCGGGCGGCGAGGCGGCGCCGGTCGAGCACACCGCGCACCGCGAACACGGCGGCGAGCAGCGCCAGTACGAGGAGCAGCGGGGGCAGGACGGCGGCCTGCCAGGACAGCAGCACGGGCGGTAGGGGCGGGCCGGGCGGGCCGGCTCCGCCGTCGAGCCGGCCGGAGACCCACTGGGCGACCCCGCCGGACATCACACCGCCGAGCGCGCAGCCGAGCAGGGCGACGGCGGGCCCCCCGAGGCCGCGCAGGGCGGTCGCCCCGTCGGGGGCGCGCCGGTACAGGCGGGCGGCGACGGCGGCGAGAACGAGGACCAGCACGCCCTGGCCGAGCATCAGCAGCCCGAACGCGAAGTCGCCGGGCAGCCGGCCGGAGGAGGTCCAGCCGGGACGCGACCAGGAGGCGTGGAGCAGCACGGCGGCGAGCAGGACGAGGGCGGCGCCGGGCAGCAGGGTGACGGCGGCCCGGTCGGAGCGGTGGTCGGCGCGGACCTCGGTCCGGCCGCGCCGGCAGACGACCCAGGCGACGGCGGCGGCCGCGGCCGCGAGCAGCACCTCCAGGGCCCAGCCGAGGGCTTCGAGGGCGGGGGTGCCGGCGCGGCGGTCGTAGCGGGCGGCGGGCGCGGCGACGGCGGCGGCGACGGTGAGCAGCCCGGCGGCGGTGTGCGCGGCACGCAGCCGGGCCACGATCCGCCGCCCGTACCAGAATCCGGGCCGGCCGAGCGCGGGGGCGGCCGGGTCGGGGCGCTCGGGAGCGGGGACGGCGGGGACGGCGGGGGCGGGCTCGGGGGCGGACCTGGGGGCGGGCTCGGGGGCGGCCGTACCGGCTGCCTCCCGGGGCGGGGGCTGGGACTCGTACGCGCTCCACGTCCGCTTCGACAGGAACCACAGCAGCCCGGTCAACGCGACCGGGACCACGGCGCCGAGCGCGAGCCGCCGCCCGGGCTGGCCCCACCAGCCGCCGGGCTCCGCGAACCGCAACCAGGAGGCGGAGGCCGTGCACGCGGCAGTGCCCGCGCACTGCCAGGCGAGGAGGTCGAGGGCGACCTCGCAGGCGGCCGCGATCAGCAGCAGGGTGAGGCTGAGGGCGAGCAGCCGGACGAGCAAGCCGTACGCCCGGACCGCGCGCGGCGGCCGCGCACCGTCGGCACCGTCGGGAGCGGGCGGTGCGGCGGGCCGGGCCCAGTGGGCGAGGTTGACCACCATGAAGGGCAGGAGCAGCAGCCACAGGGCGCGGGAGCCGTTCCCGGAGGTGAGCCGGGACCAGCAGTAGGCCTCCACGACGGGCCGGCCGGCGTACCGCTCGGGGTGGGACTCGGCGTCGGCGTCGGCGGCGCGGCGGAACACGGCGGCGGTCGCGTCGCCGGTGACCCGGACGGTGCGTGGATCGTCGAGCAGCTCCTCGGGGGCCGCGCCATGGACGCCGTGGACGCGGAGTTCGAGGGCCGGGGGACGCGGCGGGACGAGGAGTTCGAGGGCGAGGGGATGCGGGGGCTGGGGGACGTCTGGCACGGCGGCCTCCGCTCGCGGGGCGGGATCAGCGCAGGTCCTGCATCCAGCATCCCGCGCACGGGAGCGCACGCATAGCCCCTGTACGGGCGATCCGCGTACGCACGCACCGCAGATACCTGACGGCCCATCAACTACCCTTCGGGCGCGCACCCCCCTTCCAGCAAGCCGCACCGGCACCGCAGCACACCCACACCCACACCCACACCCACACCCGCATCCCAGGAGCTACCGCATGACTCGTCGACTCCACCCGGTGGGGCTGGACTTCATCGAGAACGCCCCGGTCCGCCTCACCTTCGAGGCCCACATGGCCGCACCGCCCGAGGAGGTCTACCGGGCGCTGGCCGAGGAGGTCGAGGGCTGGCCGGACTGGTTCGGGGCGGTGACGCTGGCCCGGCCGACGCGCGGCGGCGCCGGCCGGGAAATCGGGCTGCGGGGCGGGATCCGCTTCCAGGAGACGATCACGGCGGCTGATGCCGGGCTGCTGCGCTACGCCTACCGGATCGACGAGACCAACGCCCCGGGCGTCCGAGCCCTGTTGGAGGAGTGGCGGCTCGCCCCCGCCGGCGCGGGTCCGGGAACCCGGGTCCGCTGGACGTTCGCGGCGGACGGTCCGGCCGTGTTCCGGCTGGCGCTCGGCGGCGCCCGTCCGGGGCTGGGCCGCTCGTTCCGCGGCGCGGTCCGCGCCCTGGACGCCCGCCTGACGACGCGGCGCTGGACGGCTTGACGGCTCGACGGCTTGACGGCGGGTCCGATCCGGCGGCGACCGCGTCGGGCAGGAGCCACCCGGGCGTCAGACGCCGGGCTCGCGCCAGGCGTCAGGCGCCGGGCTCGCGCCAGACGCCGGTCGCCAACAGGGTCTCGATGGTCTCGGCGTACGGGGCGATGTCCAGGCCCTGCGCGGCGACCCATTCGTCCGAGTAGTACTTGTCGAGGTAGCGGTCGCCCGGGTCGCAGAAGAGGGTGACGACGCTGCCGGTTCGCCCCTCCGCCACCATCTCCGAGATGATCTTCAGTGCGCTCCACACCCCCGTACCGGTGGAACCGCCCGCCTTGCGCCCGATGGCCGCCTCCAGGGCACGGCACGCGGCGATGCTCGCCGCGTCCGGCACCTTCATCATCCGGTCGATGGCGCCCGGAACGAAGCTCGGCTCCATCCGCGGCCGCCCGATGCCCTCGATGCGCGAGCCGCAGTCGCTGCTCGCGTGCGGGTCGTTGTTGGTCCAGCCGTCGAAGAAGCAGGAGTTCTCCGGGTCCGGGACGCAGACGCGGGTGTCGTGCTGCATGTAGTGGACGTAGCGGGCGATGGTCGCCGAGGTTCCGCCCGTGCCGGCGGTCGCCACGATCCACGCGGGCTCGGGGTACCGCTCCAGCCGCAGCTGCTGGTAAATCGATTCTGCAATGTTGTTGTTGCCCCGCCAGTCCGTGGCCCGCTCCGCGTACGTGAACTGGTCCATGTAGTGGCCGCCGGTGCGGGCCGCGAGGTCCGCCGACTCCTCGTACATCTTCATCGGGTCGTCCACGAAGTGGCATTCGCCGCCGTGGAATTCGATCAGCCGGCACTTCTCCCGGCTGGTCGTGCGCGGCATGACCGCGATGAACGGGACGCCGATCAGCTTGGCGAAGTACGCCTCGGAGACGGCCGTCGAGCCGGACGAGGCCTCGATGACGGGGCGGCCGGGGCGGATCCAGCCGTTGCAGAGGGCGTACAGGAACAGCGACCGGGCGAGCCGGTGCTTGAGCGAGCCGGTCGGGTGCGTGGACTCGTCCTTGAGGTAGAGGTCTATGCCCCATTCCTCGGGGAGCGGGAAGCGCAGGAGGTGGGTGTCGGCGGAGCGGTTCGCGTCGGCCTGCACCTTGCGGACGGCTTCTTTCAGCCAGGCGCGGTACTCCGCGTCGCTGCGGTCGACGTCAATCGTCGTAGCCGTCGTACCGGAGGTACGGGTGGTGCTCATGCGCCTTGCTCCTTCGTGCGTTGCTGTCCCCCTGCTTTCGCAATGTACCTCTCTCACCTGCGCAAACAGTCACTTTGGGTTTCTATGAGGATCGCTTTCGATCGCGTTCGGTTGCATCGACGGGCACCGTGGGTGACCCTGGTGGGGCATTACCGAGGGTGCAGCACCCGTAACACTCATGTCGGGGAGTCGCAGCCGTGATCAGTCACTCACGCAGGCACTGCGTCGTCGAACTGCAGGCCTTGCCGTCCCGGATCGGCCAGATCCGGAGGATCGTTTCCGCACAATTGCGCCACTGGCAGCTGGACCCGCTCATAGACCGGGCTGCGCTCGGAGTGACGGAGCTGCTCAGCAACGTCCACCGGCACGCGCAGCCGGACAAGAGATGCACGGTCGAGATCGAGCTGCGGCTGGGCCGGCTCACGGTCTCGGTCTACGACAGCGATCCGCGGCTCCCCGTCCGCCGGACGGCGTTCGCGGAGCCACCGGACGGACCGGGCGCACCGTCCGCACCGGACACGGCAGGAGTGCCGGGAGCGGCGAGGGCGCCCGACCTGATGGCCCCGGTGGCTCCACTGGCCCCGCTGGACACCCTGGAGACCTGCGGGCGCGGCCTCGCCCTCGTCGAGGCGGTCAGCGAGGCCTGGGGGGCCCGCCCCCAGGAGGACCGCCCCGGCAAGGTGGTGTGGTTCTCGCTCCGCGCCGCCCCCGCGACCCCGGCCCGACCGCGCCCCGTGCGCAGCCGTCCCGCGCCGGTACGGGAGCCCGCCCCGGCCGTGTCCCTCGCCGCGGCCGCCGACCCCGGACCGGTGAGCCTGTCCGTGGCCGCCACCACCGCGATCAGGCCCGGGTGACGGCCCCGCCGCCCGGCCCCCTGACCCGGTAGCCCGACAGCTGCGTCGGGCCGGGGCCACAGGGGGCTCGGGGCTGCACGGCAGCACGCCCGCCAGCCCACCGACCCCGCCAGCCCCACCCCGCGCCACACGGCGGCCCGTGCTACGCGGCGGCCCCGAGAGCCCCCAGCGGGTCGTCCAGGACCGGCTGCCAGGCCAGCTCCGCCGCCCCCACCAGGCTGTTGTGGTCGAGCGTGCACGGCAGGATCGGCACCCCCCCGCTGCGCCCCCACAGGCTCCGGTCGGCGACCACGGCGCGCAGCCGCTCCGGGTTCGCGTGGAGCAGCTCCCGGTGCAGCCCGCCCAGAATGATCCGGTCCGGGTTCAGGATGTTCACCAGGCCCGCGAGACCCAGGCCGAGCCGGTCGATGAGCTCCGCCGCGGCCGCCCGTACCGCGGGCTGCGCGTACTCCTCGCGCAGCAGGTCGCGGGCCTGCTGCAGCAGCGACCCCTCCGGCCCCGGCGTCCGGCCCGCCGCCGTCAGGAACGCCAGCGGGTCCGCCTCCACGTCCAGGCAGCCTCGGCCGCCGCAGTGGCAGGCCCGTCCCTCCGGGTTGACGGTGAGGTGGCCGACCTCCAGCGCCAGGCCCGAACTGCCGCTGTGCAGACGGCCGTCCAGCACCAGCGCCCCGCCCACCCCGCGGTGCCCGGTCGCCACGCACAGCAGGTGCTGGGCGCTGCGGCCAGCGCCGTGCCGGTGCTCGGCCAGTGCGGCGAGGTTGACGTCGTTCCCCGCGAGAGCCGGGCCGTCGATGCCGGCCGCCTTCACGCACTGCTCGAAGATGGCCCGTACGGGAGAACCGGCCGGCCAGGCCAGGTGCAGCGGGTTCAGTGCCGTACCGTCCGGCTCGGCAACGGCCGACGGAACCGCGAGCCCGGCGCCGATGCAGCGGCGCCCCGTCCCGGCGAGCAGTGCGGCGCCCGCCTCGACGACCGCGCCCAGCACCTGCGCCGGATCCTCCGACACCGTGATCTTGCCGGGGGCGGTGGCCACGATCCGGCCGCCGAGACCGACGAGGGCGGCACGGAAGCCGTCCGGGTGGACCTGGGCCGCCAGGGCCACGGGGCCGTTCTCGTCGATGGCGAGGCGGTGCGAGGGCCGGCCCTGGGCGCCTCCCGCCCGGCCGGGGCTGGAGTCGACGCGGATCAGCCCGAGCGCCTCCAGCTCGGCCGCGACGGCCCCCGCCGTGGCGCGGGTCACGCCGAGCTCGGCCGTCAGGACCGCGCGGGTCGGGGCCCGACCGGTGTGGACGAGCTCCAGCGCCGGCCCGAGGGCGCCGCGGCCCCGCTCCAGCTTGGTCTTCGCCGATGCCGCGGAGGCGGTGGACGCCGTCGTCACGTCCCCCACCCGCCGCGGGGCCCCGTTGCCGTTCATGACAGCGATCCTCGCATGATCCGCGGGCTGCGCGGCGCCGCCGGTCGATCACCGACGGGTCTCGGCCACGGGCCGACCCGCGGCCGGCGGTCCACCCGCCCTGCGGCCCGTCAGCCGGGGGGCAGGTCCAGCCCGCCGACCCGCAGCGTGATGTTCAGCCTGCCGGTCAGCCCGAGCCAGGGTGGAGAGGTCCCGGGCAGCACCTTCGGCACCCCGTGGTAGGCCGCCCTGGCCGGGCCGCCGAAGACGAACAGGTCCCCGCTGCACAGC
This sequence comes from Streptomyces sp. NPDC127106, assembly GCF_042677605.1. Lineage (NCBI taxonomy): Bacteria > Bacillati > Actinomycetota > Actinomycetes > Kitasatosporales > Streptomycetaceae > Streptomyces > Streptomyces sp. NPDC127106. The sequence continues at coordinate 186,180 of NZ_JBHXTC010000002.1, forward strand.
CGTACGTCCTGGTAGAGGCGGCCCCGCGACTCCGCGTTGCCGAACCGGAAGACGCACGTATCGCCGAGGCTGAGGGAGACCACGGGCGCCGGGGACTCCTCCTCGGCGTCGCGGTGCATGCCCATGCGCGCGTCCCCGCCGTAGAAGTTGATCAGCGCGATGTCGTAGACCTCACCCGCCGGAAGTCCGCCACGCCCAGCACCCGCCCCGTCCCCGTACGCGGCGGCCACCGCCTCCCGCCCCAGCTCGGCCAGCCAGGAGGGCATCGGCTTGACGGGGGCACCGTCCCCGTCGACGGCGGTGCGGGCGTACCCGTACGGATACCAGTGCAGGCCGAGACACACCTGGCGGGCGGTCATCGTGCCCCCGCCCGGCGTCCGGACCGTACGCAGCCCGGCGGGCGGGCGCGCCCACACCCGGCAGGCGGCCAGCAGCTCCCGCTGCCGCTCCGGACCGAGCCAGTCGGGCACGTGCACGGCGCCGGGGGCGACCTCGGCCCGCTCGCGCGGGAAGAGTTCCCCGTTCATGACCCCATTGTCCGGGCTCGGCTGGGAGACTGCCCACATGAAGATCACCGAGTACGTTGAGGCGTTGGAGCGGGAAGGCGAGTTGCTCGCCGAGACGGCCGAACGGGCCGGCATGGACACCATCGTCCCCAGCTGCCCCACCTGGCGCATCACCGATCTGCTGCGGCACACGGGGGCGGTGCACCGGTGGGCGGCCTCGTTCGTCCAGGACGCGGTCGTGGAGCCGACCCCGATCCCGGACGGACCCGAGCTCGTCGGCGCCGAACTGCTGGCCTGGTTCCGGGAGGGGCACGCGGCGCTGGTCCGGACGCTGACCCGGGCGCCGGCCGACGTGCAGTGCTGGACCTTCCTGCCGACGGCCCCGCCGTCGCCGCTGGCGTTCTGGGCGCGGCGGCAGGCGCACGAGACGACCGTCCACCGCATGGACGCGGAGGCGGCGCTCGGCACCGCCTTCGCCCCGGTGTCCCCGGAGTTCGCGGAGGACGGCGTGGACGAGCTGCTGACCGGCTTCCACGCGCGGCCGCGCAGCCGGGTGCGGGCCGAGCAGCCGCGGGTGCTGCGGATCCGGGCCGCCGACACGGGCGCGGTGTGGACCGTGCACCTGTCGCCGGAGCCGCCCCGCGCGGTGCTCGGCGACGCCGGCCCGGCGGACTGCGAGGTGACGGGCGAGGCGGCCTGGCTGTACGCGGCCCTGTGGAACCGCCTCCCGCTGACGGGCCCCGGGGTGACGGGCGACGAGGCGCTGGCCCGCCTGTGGGTGGAGACGGCCGGTATCTGACACACCCGGCGGACGACGGAAAGACTCCTTGTGACGATGCGCGACCCCCACGACACTGCACGTATGGGGCGGCACACAGGACGGCGTACGCAGGCAGACCGCGACGCGATCACCATCGAGATCGGCTACGCCTTCGTCAGCGCGTGCTTCGCCGCCGCCCTGGTGTTCGGCGCGGTGTACGGACCCGCCCTGGCCTTCGACCTCTCCCCGGCCGTCGAGGACGCCCTGGCCGTGGCGGGTTGGCTGCTGGCCGCGGTGGTGTTCGTACTCCGCGTCACCCACCTGCTGTGGCGCTTCGCCCGCCGCCCGGAGAACGACGGCCGGTAGCGGGGGCGGCCCGGGATCACACGGCGGGCAACCCGACCGCCTGGGCCAGCTGCCCGGCCGCGTGCGAGAAGAACCCGTCCCGGTCCTCGACGACCCGGTTGAACTGGCCGAACAGCTCGAAGGAGACCATCCCGGCCAGCTGCGCCCAGGCGGCGACCAGGGCCGCCGTGACCTCCGGCGGCAGCCCCTCGGCGAAGTCCGCGGTCATCCGCACGGCCTCGGGCCGCAGGGCGGCGGGAAGCGCCGGAAGGGCGAGCCCGTGGCCCTCGTGGGCGGCGCGGGCGATACCGATGAAGACGTTGCCCACCCGTGCGGCCGGCCCGACGGTGTCCGGGGGGGCGCTGTAGCCGGGGACCGGAGAGCCGTGGATGAGGGCGTACTCGTGCGGGTGCTCCAGCGCCCACCCGCGGAACGCCCGGCAGGCGGCGACCCAGCGCGCGCGGGGCGGTTCGCCGGCGGCGACGGCACGGGCGTCGGCCTCCTCGACCGCCGCGCCCACGCTGTCGTAGGCGTCGACGATGAGCGCGGTGAGCAGGTCGTCGCGGCTGGGGAAGTAGCGGTAGAGGGCCGAGGAGACCATGCCGAGTTCGCGGGCGACGGCCCGCAGCGACAGCTTGGCGGCGCCCTCCGCCGCGAGCATGCGCCGGGCCTCGTCCTTGATGGCTGCGGTGACCTCGATACGGGCCCGCTCCCGGGCCCCGCGCACGCTAGTCATGGCGGCCAGTGTGCCACACGACGAGATCACCGCCCCATTCCGAGAGCACTGCTCTTGCTCGGCCGCACCCACTCGTGCACACTGCTCTCAAACGAGAGCACCGCTCTCCCTCTGCCGCCGGAGGCCCCATGTCCACGCCCGCCAGCCCGTACTACGTCAAGGCCGGCCCCTTCGCCGTCCGCTTCAACTCCCTGATGGGCAAGCTCGCCCGCGTCGGCATCAGCCTGGCCGGCACCGCCGAGCTGTCGGTCCGCGGCCGCACGTCCGGCCGGATACAGCGGATCCCGGTCAACCCGCACGCGTTCGAGGGCGAGCAGTACCTGGTGTCGGCGCGCGGCCACTCCCAGTGGGTCCGCAACATGCGGGTGGCGGGCGCCGGCGAGCTGCGCGTGGGCCGCGAGGTCCGCACGTTCACGGTCACCGACCTCACCGACCCGGCGGAGAAGGCCCGCGTCCTGCGCGCCTACCTGAAGCGGTGGGGGTGGGAGGTCAACGCGTTCTTCAACGGCGTCAACGCGGAATCCCCCGAGGCGGACCTCCGGGCAGCATCGGCCGACCACCCGGTCTTCCGCCTGACCCCGTCCCCGTGAACAGGCGCCTCAGGTCAGCGCTGTTTCAGCTGGCCGGGTTGGCGGCAGGGCACCCGTAGTCGTCCGGGTAGAACTCGTTGCCCTCCCGGTCGCAGATGTGGAAACAGTGGCCGTTGGCCCACACCGTGACCGAATCGGGCCGGTGGTCGACCTCGAACGGCTCGTCCTCGTACGAGGTCGAGGGCCGATCGCCGTCCCCCGCAGGCGCGTGGGTGACGACGACGCACGCCTCTTTCGGCGGGATCTCGTGGATCTCCGCCCAAGGCTCCACGGTCAGCTCCAACGGCTCCTCGCCGTCGTTGTGGACCACCAGCCGCGCGACCCTCACTGCGCACATCCCAGCACCATCTCCTCGGCCTCGTGCCGTCATCCGTTCGCTGCACCACGTGCGGGAACCCGGCAGGATCCTCACACAAGTGATCGTCTGACCCGACGTCACGACGGCCGAGTCGACGACCACCCCGCCGGGGCCCGAGGCACAGCGCCGCGGCCCCGGAGTCGGGGGCGGGGGCGGGCCGACCCGGGCCGTCTGCGTCACGCAGCAGCCGGCCGGGAGGAACCCCGACAACCCCGGAGCCGGGCGGGGTCAGCGGGGCCGGCCCGGACGGGAGTTCCTGTCGTCGAGGGCGTGGAGGGCCTTGCGGGCCAGGGGGTACGTCCGGACCAGGTCGGCCAGCGTCGTCGCGCCCCGCGTGATCCGGGCGAACGCCCGCCACGCCGGGCGGAGGCCCGTGATCGCCGCGTGCAGGAGCCCCGGCTTCGCCTCGAAGGCGGTCAGCATCCGCTTGCCGACGGCCATCTCCACCCCCAGCCCGGCCTTGATGGCGAAGGCGTAGTTCAGGGCCTGCCGCCGTGCGTCCACCGCGTCCTGCGCCTCGGCGATCTTCACCGCCCACTCCCCGGCGAGCCGGCCGGACCGCAGCGCGTACGAGATGCCCTCCCGCGTCCACGGCTCCAGCAGCCCGGCCGCGTCGCCCGCCACCAGCACCCGGCCCCGCGACAGCGGCGAATCCGGCGTGCGGCAGCGCGTCAGGTGCCCCGAGGACACGGACGGCTCGAAGCCGGCGAGCCCCAGGCGGGCGATGAAGTCCTCCAAGTACCGCTTGGTGGCGGCACCTTCACCCTTCGCCGAAATGACCCCGACCGTGAGGGTGTCGCCCTTGGGGAAGACCCAGCCGTAACTACCGGGCAGCGGCCCCCAGTCGATGAGGACGCGGCCCTTCCAGTCCTCGGCCACCGTCTGCGGAACAGGGATCTCCGCCTCCAGGCCGAGGTCCACCTGGTCCATCTCCACGCCGACGTGCGCACCGATCCGGCTGGCGCTGCCGTCGGCACCGACCACCGCCCGGGCCAGGACCGTCTCGCCGTCGGCGAGCACCACGGCGACCGTGCGCCGGTCCGGCACCGCCGCCCCGTGCTGCTCGACACGGGAGACGGCCGTGCCCGTACGCACCGTCACGCCCGCCTTCTCCGCCTCCGCCACCAGTCCGGCGTCGAACTCGGGCCGGTTGACGAGCCCGAACAGCATGTGCTTCGACCGACGCGTGCGGGTCAGCCTGCCGTTCAGGGTGAACGTGACCGCATGGATCCGGTCCTGCAGCGGCAGCTGGAAGCCGGGCGGCAGCGCGTCGCGCGAGGGCCCGATGATCCCGCCGCCGCACGTCTTGTACCGGGGCAGCTCCGCCTTCTCCAGCAGCAGCACCCGCCGCCCCGCGCTCGCCGCCGCACGGGCCGCCGAGGCGCCGGCCGGGCCGGCACCGACCACGACCACGTCCCACACCTCGCCGGTCCCCCCGGCCACCACGTCCCCCGCCCCGTCAGCGGCCTGTCCTGCTGCGTCGCGTACGTCGTCGTCGCTGCTCACGATGTGCTGCTGCTCCTGATCATGGTTGCTCCGATGCCATGGAAATCCTACGGCGCGTGTTCGGCCCGCCCTGCTGTGCGAGGATCGGACTGCCTTGCGCCGTGCCCGGCCGCCGTACCCGGGCGACCGGATCCGGCACATGCCCACCAGGCGGGTGCCGGCAGGCGTACACGTGACACAACGTCGCACCCAGGAGGAGCGTGCCCATGTCCCAGAACCCGATCGCCGAGACCATCGCCTCGCTGATGCCCCGCGCCAAGCAGGAGCTGACCGAGCTGGTGGCCTTCCAGTCGGTGGCGGACTGGGCGCAGTTCCCCCGGAGCGAGAGCGAGGGGGCGGCGAACTGGGTGGCCGACGCGCTGCGCGCCGAGGGCTTCCAGGACGTGGCCCTGCTCGACACCCCCGACGGCACCCAGTCGGTGTACGGCTTCCTGCCCGGTCCCGAGGGCGCGCCCACGGTCCTCCTGTACGCGCACTACGACGTGCAGCCCCCGCTGGACGACGACGCCTGGATCTCCCCGGCCTTCGAGCTGACCGAGCGGGACGGCCGCTGGTACGGCCGCGGCGCCGCGGACTGCAAGGGCGGCTTCATCATGCACCTGCTGGCCCTGCGGGCACTGAAGGCCAACGGGGGCGTCCCCGTCAGCGTGAAGGTGATCGTCGAGGGCTCGGAGGAGCAGGGCACCGGCGGCCTCCAGCAGTACGCGGAGGCCAACCCGGAGCTGCTGGCCGCCGACACCATCGTCATCGGCGACGCGGGCAACTTCCGCCTCGGCCTGCCGACCGTGACCGCGACGCTGCGCGGCATGTGCCTGCTGAAGGTGAAGATCGACACGCTGGGCGGCAACCTGCACTCCGGCATGTTCGGCGGCGTGGCCCCCGACGCCCTGGCCGCACTGATCCGCCTGCTGGACTCGCTGCGCGCAGCGGACGGCTCGACGACCGTCGACGGCCTGGCCTCGGACGCGGTGTGGGAGGGCCTGCAGTACCCGGAGGAGGACTTCCGTGCCGACGCGAAGGTCCTCGACGGGGTCGAGCTGATCGGCGAGGGCACCATCGCGGACCGCCTGTGGGCCCGCCCGGCCGTCACCGTGCTCGGCATCGACTGCCCGCCGGTGGTCGGCGCCACCCCGTCGGTGCACGCGAGCGCGGCCGCCCTGATCAGCCTGCGCGTGCCGCCGGGCGTGGACACCGCCGAGGCCGTCAAGCTGCTGGAGGCCCACCTGGTCGCGCACACCCCGTGGAAGGCCCGCCTCGAACTGGAGGTGGTGGGCCAGGGCCAGCCGTTCCAGGCGGACACGACCAGCCCCGCCTACGCCTCCATGGCCGCCGCCATGGAGATCGCCTACCCGGGCCAGGAAATGCAGGTCAGCGGCATGGGCGGCTCCATCCCTCTGTGCAACACGCTGACGTCGCTCTACCCGAACGCGGAGATGCTGCTGATCGGCCTGAGCGAGCCGGAAGCACAGATCCACGCGGTCAACGAGAGCGTCTCCCCCGAGGAGCTGGAACGCCTCTCCGTCGCCGAGGCCCTCTTCCTCGTCAACTACGCCGCCTCCAAGCGCGCCTGACGCCCCGGGCGGCCCGGCTCCGGCCGGGCCGCCCGCGCGACGGCCGGGCCGGCCGCCTGCGCCACGGGCGAACTCCGCTCCGGGTGAAATCCGTTCCAACCCGCCCACGACGGCCGTAGGTTCGGGCGCATGGATCTTGTCGAAGTGCTTCCCGAACGACTTCACATGCTCCGCTTCCCGATAGGCCAGGCCTATCTGTGGCGGGACACCGACGGCTCCCTGGCGCTCATCGACGCGGGCCACGCCGGATCCGCCCCCGCGATCGAGCAGGCGATCCGCTCCCTCGGCGACACTCCGGACCGACTCGGCCGGATCGTCCTGACCCACTGCCACCGCGACCACATCGGCGCGGCGGACGAACTCGCCGGCCGCTACGGCGCACGCGTACTGGCCCACCGCCTGGAAGCCCCCGTCATCCGGGGCGAACAGCCCGTCCCGGACCCGGCACTCCTCGACTGGGAAATCCCGCTGTACGAGCACGGCCTGACGGTCCCCGAGGCACCACCGACACGGGTCGACCACGAGGTGGAGGACGGCGACGTCCTGCCGTTCGGCGACGGCGCGGTGGTGGTCCACTCCCCCGGGCACACACCCGGCAGCATCGGCATCCACCTCCCCCACCACGGCGTGCTGTTCACGGGCGACTGCGTCGCCGGCGTCGGCCAGGTCATGCTCGGGGTGTTCAACGTGGACCGCGAGCAGGCCCAGGCGTCCTTCCGCCGCCTGGCGGCACTGGCCCCGTCGGTGGCCTGCTTCGGCCACGGAGACCCCCTGACCGAGAACACGGCGAGTGTCCTCCTGACCGCAACGACGTCCGAGCCGGTCCTCCCCTGACCACGCGCCGCCCCGGTCGGCAGGCGGCCGCCGACGCACGAGAGGCGCACAGTGATCCGGGGCGCCCCCGACGGTGGGTCCTGGCGGCCCCGGCTGCGCAACGCCCCTGCGAGGCGCAGCCGGGCCCCTGCATCTCCGACGGCCCCGCCCCGCCCCCGGCCCGCCCCGCCCCTCCTGCCCCGCCTACGGCGTAGGCCGCCCCGACTCCAGATACAACGCCCGCCCCCGCTCACGGGCCCGCAAGGCCCACCTCAGTCGCTCGTACCGGACCGGCGGCAGCAGCTCCGCGGCCTCCGCCTCCGTCACGAACCGCCAGGCCCGCAGCTCCGGCCCCGGGAGCCGCAGTCGGGCCGCCGTCCCCGCATCCAGCCGGCCCCCGTCGAAGAGCATCCGGAGCCCGCCGTAAGCCGGTCGCACCGGAGGCTCCCAATCCACGACCAGCAGCCCGGGCACATCGCCCAACTCGATGCCGAGTTCCTCGGCGACCTCCCGCACCCCAGCCCGCGCCGGTGCCTCTCCCGCCTCGACGACCCCGCCCGGGAACTCCCACCCCGCCTTGTACGTCGGGTCGACCAACAACACCCGGTCCTCGTCGTCGAACAGCAGCACCCCGGCCGCCACGGTCTCGCGCGTCGGCTCCGGGGTCTGAACGATGTCGCACACCCCGGCCGCCTCCGTGCGCACGGCTTCGGCGATCCGCTCCGCCGTCTCCCGTACGCTCAGCTCGCCGTTGTCGATGACGTGCGCGTCGGCCGCGAGCCAGTTGCCCAGCGCCTGCCGGTAGACCGGGATGTGGTCGTACGACCACTGCCGCACCCGCAGATCCACGTCGTGCGGATCCCCCGGCTCGTTGCGGGTCGCGATCCGACCGCGCAGGATCGTTTCCTCCGGCGCCAGCAGCACGTGTCGCACCGGGATCCGCCGCGCCGCCAGCCCGCCGAATATCTCGTCCCGGTACTCCTGGCGCAGCAGCGTCATCGGTACGACGAGCACCCCACCCACCTCGGCGAGCATCGCGGCGGCCGTGTCCACCACCAGTCGCCGCCAGCTCGGCAGGTCCTGGTAGTCGCTCACCTCCGCGAGGCGTTTGCGCGGCAGCAGCCTGCGCAGTGCGTCGCCGACGAGCTCAGGGTCGTACAGGGTGCTGTCCGGCAGGATGCCGGTCAGTTCGCGGGCCGTGCTGGTCTTCCCGGCGCCGAATGTGCCGTTGATCCAGACAATCACGTCTATCCCTCTCCCCACGGCTCGTCCCAAGCCCCCTGTGGCTTGCCCCGATCACCCTGCCACGGAAACCCGCGCACCGGCGCAGTGCTTATCCTCGGGATCACGGCGCCGCCCCACCACCCACCCGTTCCGGCCCACGACCGTAGCCGCACGCCCCCGCACCCCGACACCCGACATCCGCCCCCCGACCCCCGACCCCCGATCCGGAGGATTCCGTCCCGTGCCGCAGAGCCGCCGCCCACCCGAGTCCCGCTACGGCCACCGGCCGACCATGAAGGACGTGGCGGCCCGCGCCGGGGTGGGCTTGAAGACGGTGTCCCGGGTCGTCAACGGGGAGCCGGGGGTCACCCCCGCGACGGTCAGCCGCGTCCAGCAGGCCATCGAGGCGCTCGGCTTCCGCCGCAACGACAGTGCGCGCGTGCTCCGCAAGGGCCGTACCGCCACCGTCGGTCTGGTCCTGGAGGACCTCGCCGACCCGTTCTACGGGCCGCTCAACCGGGCCGTGGAGGAGGTGGCCCGATCCCACGGCGCCCTGCTCATCAACGGGTCGAGCGCCGAGGACCCGGAGCGGGAACGGGAGCTGGCGCTGGCGCTGTGCGCCCGCCGCGTGGACGGTCTGATCGTGATCCCGGCCGGTGACGACCACCGGTACCTGGAGCCGGAGATCCGAGCCGGTGTGGCCACGGTGTTCGTGGACCGGCCGCCGGGCCGCATCGAAGCGGACGTCGTGCTCTCGGACGGCTTCGCCGGCGCCCGCGAGGGCGTGGCGCACCTGATCGTCGCCGGCCACCGCCGCATCGGGTTCATCGGCGACCAGCCGCACATCCACACGGCGGCGGAACGCCTGCGCGGATACCGGGCGGCCATGGCGGAGGCGGGCCTGCCGGTGGCGCCGTCCTGGGTCTCGCTCGGCCTGACGGCCCCGGACAACGTCGCGGCGACGGCGCGGGCGATGCTGGCGGGCCCGGAGCGGGTCACGGCGCTCTTCGCGGGCAACAACCGGGTGACGGTCACGGTGGTACGGGTCCTGGCCGGACATCCGGACCCGCACCCGGTGGCGCTGGTCGGCTTCGACGACTTCGAGCTGGCCGACCTGCTGCGTCCCGGGGTGACGGTGGTCGCGCAGGACGCGGCGGCCCTGGGCCGGGTGGCCACGGACCGCCTCTTCCAACGGCTGGGGGGCGCCGCGCTCCCCCCGACCCGCATCGAGTTGCCGACCCGCCTCATCCCGCGCGGCTCGGGCGAACTCCCGCCGCCCGCCTGACGGCTACCGGATCAGGCCGTGCAGTACGGGCACGGCCCCTCCGGCGGCGCCGAGCCCGGCGAGCACGGCGAGGGCGGTGGGCACGCCGCCGAGGTGGCTGAGCCCGCCGACGACGCATCCCATGACGAGGGCGGTCAGCAGAACGAAAGCTGCGTGCAGCGACAGGAGCGGCCGGTCCTGGTCGCCGGTCTGGTGCGGTGAAGTGGTCATGGCTCGATTCCACCCCCTCCGGGGCCGCCCCCGGGCAGCGACGGAACGAAGTGCTCCGATCCGGATCGCAGCGGAACTCCCCTGAACAGCAGGGGTGTTCCACGGAACGCGGACCGTGTTCCGCGGTGTTCCGCAAAGTTCGGGACCGTTCCGCGGACCATGCCCTAGCCTGGTCGGCCACACCAGGTCAAGGGGGGACATGGAGGCGCAGGAGCACGGCGCGTTCGAGGCGGGACTCTCGTCCCTCGCAGGCGATCTGACGCGGTTACGGATCCAGCGGGGCAGGCCCTCGTACCGGGACCTGGTGACCCGCGCCGAGGCCTCCGGCACCGGGATCCGGCTGTCGGTCGCCACCCAGAGCGATGCCTTCAACGGCAGGCGGCTCGTCCGCGCCGACACCTTCATGGGGCTCGTACGGATGCTGTACGCGTACGACGAGTACGGCCGCGAGACCGCGGTCCCCTCGCACACCGCACCCGAACTGGTGGCCTGGCGCCGCCGCTGGCAGGAACTGGCCGCCCTCCAACCCGCGGCCCAGCCCCGCTCGGCCCCGGCCGTCCGCTCGGGGACGACCGCCGAGCAGTCGGACCCGCCGGCGCCGCACGCCGACCCGGCCGGGACTCCACCCGCGGAACCCCGCACGCACGGATCTGACGAGCCGCTCGGCGCAGCCGCGTACGACACACCCCACGGGCACCCCACGCCACGCGAACCCCACCACCCGAACCCGCACCCCACCCCGACCCCGACCGACCACCCCACCACTGCCCCGAAGGCCCACCCCGAGCCCGCCGCAGGCCCGGATCCGGGCCCCGCCCCCTACGCCCTGCGCCACCGGATCGGCGGGGACTCGGCGCCGGCCTCGGCCGTGGTGTTCTCCCCCGACGGGCGGCTCCTGGCCTCGGGCGGGCCCGACGCGGTCCGGCTGTGGGACACCGTCACCGGCCGGACCACCGTCTCGCTCGCCGCGCGGCCCCCACTCGCCTTCACGCCGGACGGCCTGCTGATCGCCGCGGGCCGGAACCCACAGGAACTCCAGTGGTTCGACCCCGCCACCGGCAGCGTGTGCCGACCGCCCCTGACCTTCTACGTCAGCGGGGTCGCCGGAATCAGCTGCGCTCCTTCCGGAAGCACGGCCGCCGCCGTGGAGAACGACGGGACCGTGCACCTCTGCAGCCCCGACGCCGGGCGCCGCCCGGTCACCCTCGCGCACGGCTGGGAGAAGGACCCGTTCCGCTACGTGGCGTTCGCCCGCGACGGACGCGTCCTGGCCGCCACCGACAGCGGACGCGTCAAGGACCTGGTCGACAAGGAGGAGCTGCCCCGCGCGGCGCTCGCCCCCGGAGCCGGCGCGCCCGAGGCGTTCTCGTTCTCCGCGGACGGGCGGCTCCTCGCCCTCGGGTACCGCGACGGCCGGGCCACGTTGTGGGAGACGGCCGACGGCCGTGACGGCCCGGCGCTTCCCGGCCACGCCGACGCCGTCTTCGCGTTGGCCTTCTCCCCCGACGGCCGGCTCCTCGCCACCGGCTCCCGGGACGCAACGGTACGGCTGTGGGACACCGCCACGGGCCGGCCCGTCGGGCCGCCGCTCGCCGGCCACACCACCGGCGTCGAGGCCGTCGCGTTCTCCCCCGACGGCCGGCTGCTGGCCACCGCCTCCGACGACGGGGTCCTGCTGTACGAACGCGCCACCGCACCCCGCAGGGCACCCCTCGCGACCAGGGCCCTGGCGGCCGCATTGCGCGAGCGGCGGGCGGTCCGGCTCCCGCCCGTCCAGGTGAGCGGCCGCGGGCTCGTGCGCGTCGCGTTCTCGCCCCACGGCCGCGTCCTCGCGACGACGTCCGCGGACGGTACGCTGCGCCTGTGGGATCCGGCCACCCGGGCTCACCTTGGGCCGTCGGCGGCCGAGCCGCGGTCCGTGCCCCACTGCCTGGCGTTCTCGCCGGACGGCGCGCTCCTGGCCACCGGATCCCCCGACGGGGCCGTCTGCCTGCGCGATCCCGAGACCGGCGCGGTCCGGCAGCAGTGGCCGGCCGATCCCCCGGCCGCGGCGAGTCAGCTCCTGTTCTCCCCGGACGGCCTGCTGCTGGCGGCGGTGGCCGGCAACGGCTCGGTGCAGCTGCGCCGCCTGCCGGACGGGTTGCCCGTCGGCGAATCGCCGCCGCGCCCCGTCGGCCGGGCCGAGACGGTCTCGGCGATCGCGTTCTCCCCTGACGGGCTGGCACTGGCAGCAGCCGCCGAGGACGGCACCCGCCTCTGGCGTACGGGCACCCGCCACCCGCTCGGCGGACCGTACGCGGGGCACCGGGCCGTGGCCTTCTCGCCGGACGGGCGGGTCCTGGCCACGGCCTCCGGGGACACCACGGTACGGCTGTGGGACCTCGAAGGCGGCCGTCGGAACGCCAGGCTGCTGACCGGTCAGCTCTCACAGGTCGGCACCCTGGCGTTCGCCCCGGACGGCAGCCTCCTCGCCACCGCGGGGCACGACGGCGTGGTCCTCCTGTGGGACCCGGCGACCGGGCAGCGGGTCGACTCCGCGTTGACGGGTCATGACGGGGCCGTCCACGGCCTGGCGTTCTCGCCCGACGGCAGCCTCCTCGCCACTGCCGGCGCGGACGGCGTCCTGCACCTGTGGGCCATCGGCCCCCTGTGAACGTGACCGGCACGTGACCGGTCGCGGACCCGGCGCCGGGCGGCCGCCCCCTCAGGCGGTGGCCGTCAGCGTCGCCGACCGGCGCGGGATCGCGAAGGCGTCGAGTTCGGCGCGGGTCAGGCCGGTCAGGGCGGTGACCTCGTCGGTGCCGACCGCCCCGCAGTCCAGGCCGCGGACCAGGTAGCCGGCCAGGGCCTTCGCGGTGGCGGGCTCGTCCATGACGTCGCCCTCGATCTTGGCGACGTACGCCTTCAGCCGGGCCGCGGCGGCTTCCAGGCCCTCTCGGTAGAAGGCGAACACGGCCGCGTAGCGGGTCGGCAGGTGCCCCGGGTGCATGTCCCAGCCCTGGTAGTAGGCGCGGGCGAGGGCGCGGCGGGTGAGGCCGTAGTGCAGCTTCCACGCCTCGTGGACCTGCTCGGTGGTGCCGACCGGCTTGACGTTGGTCGAGCCGTCGGACACGCGTACGCCGGTGCCCGCGGCCGCGACCTGCATGATCGCCTTGGCGTGGTCGGCCGCCGGGTGGTCGCTGGACTGGTAGGCGGCGGACACGCCGACGCAGGCGCTGTAGTCGAAGGTGCCGTAGTGCAGGCCCGTGGCACGACCCTTGGCGGCCTCGATCATCCGGGCCACGGTGGCGGTGCCGTCGGAGGCGAGGATGGACTGGCTGGTCTCGATCTGGATCTCGAAGCCGATGCGTCCGGGGCGCAGGCCGCGGGTGGACTCGAAAGCCTCCAGGAGCTTGACGAAGGCACTGACCTGCTCGGCGTACGTGACCTTGGGGAGGGTCAGGACGAGGCCGTCGGGCAGGCCGCCGTGCTCCAGGAGCCCGGACAGGAAGACGTCGGTGGTGCGGATGCCGCGGTCGCGGACGTTGGCCTCCATGCACTTCATGCGGATGCCCATGTACGGGGCGTTGGTGCCGTTGGAGAAGGCCTCGGAGACGAGCCGGGCGGCGCGGGCGGCCGCCTGGTCCTCCTCCTCGTCGGAGCGGACTCCGAAGCCGTCCTCGAAGTCGACGCGGAGGTCCTCGACGGGCTCGCGCTGCAGCTTGGCGCGGACCCGCTCGTAGACGGGGCCGGCGAGCTCGTCGCCGATGCCGAGGACCTTGGCGAAGGTGGCGGCGTCGGGGGCGTGCTCATCGAGCGCAGCGAGGGCCTGGTCGCCCCAGGAGCGGATGGTGTCCGCGGCGAAGACGTCGCCGGGCACGTAGACGGTGTGGACGGGCTGGCGGGTGCCGGGGTCGCCCGGGTAGTGGCGGGCGAGTTCCGCGTCCACCGGGGCGAGGGAGGCGCTGATGCCCTCGCTGACCGCGCCTGCGAGGCTCGTCGCCACCTTCTCCTGCTGACCCATTCCCACACTCTCCTCTTTCCGCTTCACGGAATCGCAGATCCGCATAGCAGAATTTAGTCATGGGGTTCCGCTCCGTCAATGGTCCCGCCGACCGGCTGCGGAAACGACTCGGCGCCCCGCCCGGAAACGACTCGGGGCCGTGTGGTGACAACACCACACGGCCCCGTGACGGAGAGGAGCGCAGGTCAGCCCTTGCGCGTCTGGATCTCCTGGGTCAGCTGCGGGACGACCTCGAACAGGTCACCCACGACGCCGTAGTCGACGAGCTCGAAGATCGGGGCCTCGGCGTCCTTGTTGATGGCCACGATGGTCTTCGAGGTCTGCATACCGGCCCGGTGCTGGATCGCGCCGGAGATGCCGGTGGCGATGTACAGCTGCGGGGAGACCGACTTGCCGGTCTGGCCGACCTGGTTGGTGTGCGGGTACCAACCGGCGTCGACGGCGGCGCGCGAGGCACCGACGGCCGCACCGAGGGAGTCGGCCAGCGCCTCGATGATCGCGAAGTTCTCGGCGCCGTTGACGCCGCGGCCGCCGGAGACCACGATCGCGGCCTCGGTCAGCTCGGGGCGGCCGGTCGACTCGCGCGGGGTGCGCGAGGTGACCTTGGTGCCGGTGGCCAGGGCGCCGAAGGTGACGGCGAGCGCCTCGACGGCGCCGGCGGCCGGGGCGGCCTCGACCGGGGCCGAGTTCGGCTTGACGGTGATGACCGGGGTGCCCTTGGAGACACGGGACTTGGTGGTGAAGGACGCGGCGAACGCGGACTGCGTCGCGACCGGACCCTCGTCACCGGCCTCCAGGTCCACGGCGTCGGTGATGATGCCGGAGCCGATGCGGACGGCGAGGCGGGCCGCGATCTCCTTGCCCTCGGCGGAGGACGGGACGAGCACGGCGATCGGGGAAACGGCCTCGTGGGCGGCCTGCAGCGCGTCCACCTTCGGTACGACGAGGTACTCGGCGAACTCGGGGGCGTCGGCGGTGAGGACCTTGACCGCACCGTGCTCGGCGAGCACGGCGGCGGTGTTCTCGGCCCCGGCACCGAGGGCGACCGCGACGGGCTCGCCGATGCGACGGGCCAGGGTCAGCAGCTCGAGGGTGGGCTTGCGGACGGCGCCGTCCACGTGGTCGACGTAGACGAGGACTTCAGCCATGGGTTGCTCCTGCGAAAGCGAAGTAATCAGGGGGCGATGTGGGAAGTGCTGGCTGAAGCTCTTAGATGAACTTCTGGCCGGCCAGGAACTCGGCCAGCTGCTTGCCGCCCTCGCCCTCGTCCTTGACGATCGTGCCGGCGGTGCGCGCCGGACGCTGCGCCGCGGAGTCCACCGCGGTCCAGGCGCCCTCCAGGCCGACCTCGTCCGCCTCGATGTCGAGGTCCGACAGGTCCCAGGACGCCACCGGCTTCTTCTTGGCCGCCATGATGCCCTTGAAGGACGGGTAGCGGGCCTCGCCCGACTGGTCCGTCACGGAGACGACCGCCGGGAGGGAGGCCTCGAGCTGCTCGCTCGCGGTGTCGCCGTCGCGGCGGCCCGTCACGGTGCCGTCCTCGACGCTGACCTCGGAGAGCAGGGTGACCTGCGGGACGCCCAGGCGCTCGGCCAGGAGGGCCGGGAGGACACCCATGGTGCCGTCGGTCGACGCCATACCCGTGATGACCAGGTCGTAACCGGCCTTCTCGATGGCCTTGGCCAGCACCAGGGAGGTGCCGATCACGTCGGTGCCGTGCAGGTCGTCGTCCTCGACGTGGACGGCCTTGTCGGCACCCATGGACAGCGCCTTGCGCAGGGCGTCCTTGGCGTCCTCCGGACCCACCGTCAGGACGGTGATCTCGGCGTCGTCGGCGTCCTCGGCGATCTGCAGCGCCTGCTCGACGGCGTACTCGTCGAGCTCCGACAGCAGACCGTCGACGTCGTCGCGGTCCACCGTCAGGTCATCGGCGAAGTGCCGGTCGCCAGTGGCGTCGGGCACGTACTTCACACAGACAACGATCCTCAGGCTCACGCCGGCTCTCCTACCGCATCGTCTTGTTTCTGATACCGCCTTATGCAGGCAGCATAGGCGCCTTGTCGGGCGGATCCCGGTCGGGGCGGCCCGCGCCCCGATCAGAATGTTACTCGCCAGTACATCGTGGGTCCTGCCCGGAGGCAAGGCTGCTGAACTGTGATCTGTCCAACGCCACCCCAACCCTCCCCAGCAGGGACGATTCAGTCACGCAACCCGTTGAAGCGCCCCTGGTGGTACAGCAGCGGACGGCCCTGCCCCGCAGGGTCCCCCACCACGGCCTCCGCGATGATCACCCGGTGCTCGCCGGCCGGCACCCGCGCCACCACCCGGCACACCACCCACGCCAGCACTCCGTCCAGCAGCGGAACCCCGTGCGGGCCCCGCGACCAGCCGGTGCCGGGACCGAAGCGGTCCACTCCGCTACGGGCGAACAGACCCGCCAGCTCCCGCTGGTGCTCGCCCAGTATGTGCACGCCGAGGTACTCGCGGTCGCGCAGGGCGGGCCAGGTGGAAGAGCCGGTGCCGGTGGTGAACGAGAGCAACGGCGGGTCGGCGGAGACCGAGTTGAGCGAGGTCGCGGTGAAGCCGACCGGGCGGTCGCCGTCCGCGGAGGTGATCACGGCGACGCCCGCGGCGTGCTGCCGGAAGACCGAGCGCAGCAGCTCGGGCGAGCCGGGCCGGGCAGAGGCGAACGGGTCGGCAGGTGCGGCCGGTTCCGCCTGCACGCGTCGGGCGGCCTCGTCGGCCGGGCCGGGCTGTCCCGGCCGACCGGACTGCGGAGGCAGACCGTGCTGCGGAGGCAGACCGTGCTGCGCGGTCACAGCGGACCGCAGGGACGCAGTGGCGGAGGCGGGGGCGGGCTGGGCCGTCGAGGCCGTCATCGGGAGGCCTTCCTTCTCTTCTGCCGCAGGGCGGCGGGCGCGAGCGCGTCGGACATCGGGTCAGGGCGGGGTCGTTCAGTGATCCTGACAGCGCGCACTCGCGTGACGGACGAGGTCCACATGGACGCGCCCGTACAGCAGAAGTTCGTACCGCATGCCGCCAGCCTGTCGATCTCTGCTGTACACAGTCAAGCCGGGGCGGGAAGATGCGAGGCGCGTCACGCTGTGTGCGGGCGCATGTACCGGCGCACCCGTCACACCGCGGCGCCCAGGGCGGCGATCACATCGGCCTTGCGCGGCAGCCCCACGGCGCGCCGGACGATCCGGCCGCCCGCGTCCAGGACGAGCACGGTCGGGGTCTTCTCGATGCCCAGGGCGCGCACCAGGTCGAGGTTCCGCTCGGCGTCGACCTCGATGTGCACCACGCCGTCGACCATGCCCGCGACCTCGGCCAGGATCCGCCGGGTGGCCCGGCAGGGCTGGCAGAAGGCGGTGGAGAACTGCACCAGGCTCGCCCGCTCCCCCGGCTCCACACCCAGCTGTGCGGCATCCAGCCGCCCGGCGCCGGCCCTCTGTCCCGCCGCGTCCCCGTGCACTCCCGCTCCCTCGCCGTCATCGTGTCCGTCCGGACGCCCGCCGTCACCGGCGGACCCGCGTCCGTCATCATTGAAGTACGTTCGTACGGCGATCCGAGCGTCCGCACGGTGCGCCGCATTCCCCGGGTGGTTCCCCGCGTGACGAGAATCTCCCCGAGGGCGGGCGTCTGGGCTGGCCAGCGGGCGTCGAATACGGCACGATCCGCAGTGGCCGCGTACCTACGCAGCCGTAACTTACGGCCGGGAGAACCTCCCCAGGCAGAAAGCGGGGTCTCCCCCTCATGGCTGAGCTCGTCTACCCCCCGGTGATCGGCGCCGCGCACGCGCTGTTCCGGGCGCTGGACATCCGGATCGACATGAAGGGCGCCGAGAACATCCCGCGCAAGGGCGGAGCGGTCCTGGTGTCGAACCACATCGGCTACCTGGACTTCATCTTCGCCGGGCTGACGGCCCGGCCGCAGAAGCGCCTGGTGCGGTTCATGGCGAAGGAGTCGGTGTTCCGCCACAAGGTGTCCGGTCCGCTGATGCGCGCGATGAAGCACATCCCGGTGGACCGGGCGCAGGGTGAGACCGCCTACCAGCACGCCCTCGACTCGCTGCGCTCGGGCGAGATCATCGGGGTGTTCCCGGAGGCGACGATCTCCCAGTCCTTCACGCTGAAGAGCTTCAAGTCGGGTGCGGCGCGGATGGCGCAGGAGGCCGGGGTGCCGCTGATCCCGGTGGCCCTGTGGGGCACGCAGCGGCTGTGGACCAAGGGCAAGCCGCGCAGCCTCAAGCGCAGCCACATCCCGGTGACGCTGCGGGTGGGCGAGCCGATCGAGGCGCCGACGGACCAGTACGCCGGAGCGATCACGCGGCGGCTGCGGGGGCGCGTCCAGGAGCTGCTGGATGCTGCGCAGGGCGCCTACCCGGTCTCCCAGAAGGACGCCGAGGGCGCCTGGTGGCAGCCGGCGCACCTGGGCGGTTCGGCACCGACGCCGGCCCAGGTCAAGGAAGCGGGCTGATCCGGCACCACCGGGTCGGGTGAAATCTCGGGCCCGTGCGGCCCCGCCCCCTGCGGCGGACCGCACGGGCTTTCGGCTGCCGTCCTGCGGGGGCTACCGCCCGGTGCCGGACGACCGCGCAGGCCCCGCCGCCCCGCTCTCCGCCGCCCCGGTCCCCGCCGCCTCCGCGCGCTTGCGCCGACGGTGGGCGGCGACGCGTTCGCGCGTGGCGCAGGTGCCGGAGCAGTAGCGGCGGGCGCTGCCGGGGCCGCCGCCGAGGAAGAGCCGGCCGCAGCTGGCGGCGGCGCAGGCGCCCCAGGCGATCCGGCCGTGTTCGGTGAGCAGCTGGGCGAGGGCCAGGGCGCCGGAGGCCAGGAACCACTCGCCCCAGCCGGCCTCGTCGCCCCGGTCCACGTGCAGGTGCCAGGGGTGGCCGTCGTGCCGGGTCAGGCGGGGCCGGGTGGCGTACCGCGCGAACAGGGCGTTGAGGGCTTCCGCGGCGCGGTCCTCGTCCGGCTCGGCGAGGAGGTCCGCCATCCGCCGGGCGGCGGCGCGCAGGTCGGTGGCGTCGGCCTCGGTGAAGGCCTCGGCCGTGAGGTCGGCCGGGTTCTCCCCGTGCCGGGCGAGCAGTGCGGTGAGGCCGGCCCGCGGGAGCCCCGGGTCGGTGCGGACCGCCTCGGCGACGTCGACGAGCCGCCTGGCGGCCGAGAAGCCCGGTGCGGAGTCGGTCATGCCCCAGTTTCCTTTCGCCGTACACGCTTTCGCCGTGCACCCGCGTCACGTAACGTCTTGTTCGGCCATGACGTTACACGAACCGGGGGAGGGTCCTGGATGGGCGGGTTCGGGCGGTACTTGGCGGCGGCGGTGGCCGCGCGCTTCGCCTCGGAGGGCATGAGCCTGGCGGTGGTCCTGCTCGCGCTGGAGCGCACCGGCAGCGCTGCGTACGGGGCGTTCGTGCTGACGGCATGGCTGGCCCCGCACGTCCTGGCGGCTCCGCTCGCCGGGGTGGCCGCGGGCAGGACCCGGCGGCCCCGGCTCTTCCACGTCGGCGCGCTGGCGGGGTTCACGTTCGCGGTGGCGGCGCTGGCCGTGCTGCTGGGGCGGGCGCCGCTGCCGGTGGTGCTCGCGGCGGCGGTGCTCGGCGGGAGCTGCGGGCCGATGGTGACGGGCGGGATGTCCAGCCTGGTCGCCGGGCTGGTGCCGGCGGGGGCCCGGCGCGACCGGGCGTACGGCTGGGACGCGAGCACCTACAACGCCGCGGCGGTGACGGCTCCGGCGGCGGTCGGCCTGGTCGCGGCGGCGGGTTCGGCGGCACCCGCGATGGCGGTGCTGGCGCTGGCCGGCGCGCTCGCGGCGGTGCTGGCCGCCACCCTCCCGTTCGGCGTGGCTCCTCCGGCCGGGCCCGGGCACACCCGGGCGGCCGGCCCGGCGGGGGCGTCCCAGGGCGGGCCCGGAGGGACCCGGGCGGGGCTCGGGGGCGGGCTGGCGGCCCTCTGGCGGATCCGGGAGCTGCGGGCGATCACCTCGGCGACGACGCTGGCCTTTGCGGGCCTGGGTTCACTCACCACCACGTCGGTGCTGCTGGCCGGGCGGCTCGGCAGTCCGGGCGCCGGGGGCGTGCTGATGACGGCGTTCGCGGTGGGGGCGCTGGCGGGTTCGCTGACACTGGGCCGGCTCGCGGCGGTGGAGCCGGGGCGGCTGGCGCGCTGGGCGATGGCGGGCACGGGGGTGGCGCTCGGCGCGGCCGCGTTCTCCCCGTCCGTGACCGTGGGGGCGGTGCTGTTCGCCGTGGCGGGCGTGTGCGACGGGCCGCTGCTGACGGCCACGCTGCGGATCCGGGCCGACCACGCCCCCGAAGCCGTGCGGACGCAGGTGTTCACGCTGGGGGCGGGGCTCAAGATGACCGCGGCCTCGACCGGCGCCGCCCTCGTGGGGCTGGCCGCCGACGCGGCGCCGCAACTGTTGCTGTCCGGGGTCGCGGCACTGGTTCTGGCGTCGGCCCTGCTGCACCTCCTGGTGGCGCCGCGCGGTGCGGGGGCGGGTGCGGCCGCCGCTACAGGGCTTCCGGCAGGTTCCGCCACAGCTGCGCCCGGTCGGCGGAGCCCCTGAGCGCCGTGAGTACGGCCGGGTGCGGGGCGGCGTACAGCCCTGGGTAGTCGGTCTCGCCGAGTTCCGGGCGTACGGGGAAGGCGAGGCGTTCGGCGTCGAGGGAGAAGCGGGCGTCGACGCCGGGCCCGTTGCCGCGCGGGTCCTGGCGGGCCCAGACCGCAGTGCCGGGCAGCCGGAGGGCGATCAGCCCGTGGACCATGCGCCGGGAGCCTCCGGGGCACGCCCCGGCTCTCCCGGAGCAGCTGTCGCCGCATTCATGATCGTCCGCGAGTCGCTGGTAGCAGAGGCCGGCCGGAATGCCGCGGGCCCGGAGCAGGGCGACGAGTGCGTGGGCCTTGGCATGACAGATGCCGTTGCGGGTGGCGAGCACGTCCGAGGCGCGCCAGGAGACGCGCGGGTCGCCGGAGTCGGCGGAGTGCGGGATGGTGTCGCGGACGAACTCATAGGCCGATTCCGCGTATGAGTATGCGTTGCGGGTGGTGGCCCAGAGGGCGTCGGCGGCTTCCCGGACGAGCGCGTGTTCGTGGTCGATGACCTCACAGGCCGCCAAGTAGGCGGCAGGGTTGGGGTCGTTCGGGATCGGCTGCACGACCCGGAGCATAGGCATACCCCCGACCGCAATTCAATGAAATTACGGTCGGGGGTATATCCATACAGTCCGGGGGGCGGCTGGACCGGCTAGCGGGCCAGCTCCTCCTTCAGTGCCTGGAGGAAGCCGTCGACGTCCTCCTCCGTGGTGTCGAAACCGCACATCCAGCGCACGTGGCCGGCGGCCTCGTCCCAGAAGTAGAAGCGGTAGCGCTTCTGCAGCCGCAGGGACACCTCGTGCGGCAGCTTCGCGAACACCGCGTTCGCCTGGACCGGGTAGAGGATCTCCACCCCGTCGGTCTCGCGCACGCCCGCGGCGAGCCGCTGCGCCATCCCGTTGGCGTGCCGGGCGTTGCGCAGCCACAGGTCCTTCGCGAGCAGCGCCTCCAGCTGGACGGAGACGAAGCGCATCTTCGACGCGAGCTGCATCGACATCTTGCGGATGTGCTTCATCTGCCGGACCGCGTCCGGGTTGACCACGACCACGGCCTCGCCGAACATCATGCCGTTCTTGGTGCCGCCGTACGAGAGCACGTCGACGCCGACCGCGTTGGTGAACGTGCGCATCGGCACGTCGAGCGAGGCCGCGGCGTTGGCTATCCGGGCGCCGTCGAGGTGCACCTTCATGCCGAGCCCGTGGGCGTGCTCGCAGATCGCCCGGATCTCGTCCGGGGTGTAGACCGTGCCCAGCTCGGTGTTCTGGGTGATCGACACGACCTGCGGCATCGCCCGGTGCTCGTCCTCGAAGCCCCAGGCCTCCTGGTCGATGAGCTCGGGGGTGAGCTTGCCGTCCGGGGTGGGGACGGCCAGCAGCTTGAGGCCGGCCATCCGCTCCGGTGCGCCGCCCTCGTCCACGTTGATGTGGGCGGTCTTGGCGCAGATCACGGCGCCCCAGCGGTCGGTCATGGCCTGGAGGGCCGTGACGTTCGCGCCGGTGCCGTTGAAGACCGGGAAGGCCTCCGCGTACGGACCGAAGTGGCTGCGGATGATCTTCTGCAGGTGCTCGGTGTACTCGTCCTCGCCGTAGGCGACCTGGTGGCCGCCGTTGGCCAGGGCAAGGGCCTCCAGGATCTCCGGGTGGACCCCTGCGTAGTTGTCGCTCGCGAAACCGCGTACCGCCGGATCGTGGTGGCGGCGGGCATCGGTCTTCACGGTTGCGGAGTGAGCCACAGACGCTGTCCGTTCACATCGATGGCGGGCCGCTCCCACACGCCGGCGATGGCCTCGGCCAGCTCCTTGACGTCGGTGAAGCCCGCGAACTTCGCATTGGGGCGCTCCGCGCGCATCGCGTCGTGCACCAGTGCCTTGATCACCAGGATCGCAGCCGCGGCGCCCGGGCCCTCCTCGCCCCCCGCCTTGCGGAAGGAGTCGGCCATGGCGAGGGTCCACGCCTCGGCGGCCGCCTTGCCCGCGTTGTACGCGGCGTTGTTGGCGACGGGCTTGTGCGCACCGGACTGGCTGACCAGGACGTAGCGGCCCCGGTCGCTGCGCAGCAGGGCGTCGTGGAAGGCGATCGACGTGTGCTGGACGGTGCGGATCAGGAGCTTCTCCAGGAAGTCCCAGTCGCCGAGGTCGGTCTCGGTGAACGAGGTGCTGCCGCGCCAGCCGCCGACGAGGTGGACGAGGCCGTCCACGCGGCCGAACTCCTTCTCGGTCCGCGCGGCCCATTCCTTGGTCGCGTCGAGGTCGAGCAGGTCCACGGTGTCACCGGTGACGGTGGCGCCGCCGTGGGCGTAGCGCGCCGCGTCCACGGCCTCGGCCAGGCGCGCCGGGTCGGCGTCGGACGCCACGACCACGGCACCGGCCTCGGCGAGGCGGAGCAGGGCTGCGCGCCCGGCGGGGCCGCCGGCGCCGGCCACGGCGACGACGGCTCCCTTCAGGCTGCCGCCGGCGATCCCGGTCTCGTTTCCGCTGTTCATCTGTGCAGCCTCCAGTGGGCGAGTGCTCACGCGGCGGCCCGCTCGGCCGTGTCGGCGTTCTGGGCGGTGATGCCCTTGCAGGAGGCGATCACGGTCTTGAGCTTCTTGGCGAGCGCCTCATAGAACATGCTGAGCGGAAACTCGTCGGGAAGCACGTCGTCCACGAGCTTGCGCGGCGGCTGCGTCAGGTCGAGGGCGTCGGGGCCCTTCGCCCACTTGGAGCCCGGGTGCGGGGCGAGGTAGGTGGACACCAGCTCGTAGGCCTTGAACCAGTGCACGAGCTTCGGGCGGTCGATGCCGTCGCGGTACAGCTTCTCGATATCGGCGCACAGCTGGTTGGTGACCTGCGGGGCACGCATCCAGTCGATCTTCAGCTTGTTGTCCGTCCAGCGCACGACGTCGTGCTTGTGGAGGTACGCGAAGAGGAGCTGGCCGCCGAGGCCGTCGTAGTTGCGGGTGCGGTCGCCCGAGACCGGGAAGCGGAACATCCGGTCGAAGAGGACGGCGTACTGCACGTCGCGGCCGTGCTCGTTGCCCTCCGACTCCAGCTTCACGGCCTCCTTGAAGGCGGTGAGGTCGCAGCGCAGCTCCTCCAGGCCGTACATCCAGAACGGCTGGCGCTGCTTGATCATGAAGGGGTCGAACGGCAGGTCGCCGTGGCTGTGGGTGCGGTCGTGGACCATGTCCCACAGGACGAAGGCCTTCTCGCAGCGCTCCTGGTCCTCGACCATGCGGGCGATGTCCTCGGGCAGCTCGATGCCGAGGATGTCGACGGCGGCCTCGGTGACCTTGCGGTAGCGGGCGGCCTCGCGGTCGCAGAAGATGCCGCCCCAGGTGAAGCGCTCGGGGGCCTCGCGGACGGCGATGGTCTCCGGGAACAGCACGGCGGAGTGGGTGTCGTAGCCCGGGGTGAAGTCCTCGAGGGTGATGCCGAGGAACAGCGGGTTGTCGTACCGGGTGCGCTCCAGCTCGGAGAGCCACTCGGGCCACACCATCTTCAGGACGACGGCCTCGAAGTTGCGGTCGGGGTTGCCGTTCTGCGTGTACATGGGGAAGACGACCAGGTGCTGGAGGCCGTCGGCGCGCTCGGCGGCCGGGTGGAAGGCCATCAGCGAGTCGAGGAAGTCCGGCACGCGGAAGCCGTCGGCGACCCACTTGCGCAGGTCGGCGACGAGGGCCTTGTGGTAGGCGGTGGCGTGCGGCAGGAGCGGCGAGAGCTGCTCGACGGCGGCGACCGCCCGCTCGACGGCGGCCTCGACCTGCCCGGCGGAGGGTGCGCCCTCGGCCTCGAAGTCGATCGAGCCGTCCTTGGACTGCCAGGGGCGGATCTCCTCCACGGCGGCCTTGAGCTCGGGCCACGCCGGGTGGTCGACCACCCGCGCAACGGCGGTTATCGCGGCCCCGCCGGTACCCGGCACAAGAGTTTCCGTCATGTCACTTCCTCCACAGGAGAACCTCACGTAAAGACAGCGTATGCATGTGAGGGCGTCCCGCTCAAGGGGTTGTCCAGGAAATTATGCGGCTGTACCCCTATCGAAACCGCAATTCTTCCCGCCGTCCACCGTTCGGGCGCGCGCTTCGCCGTCGTGTCAAGGCCCTGGGGGCGCGCCCACGCACGGGTGAGGCGGAACGGGGCCGCGGGCCGCGGAGCGGGGCCACGGCCCCGGCGGGAACCGGCCACCGGGCGGATCCGGGGCCCTGCACGGGCGGTCTCATCGCGGCCGGGGCGCACTAGCATGCGTCCTCACCGCGCGCGGCCGGGCCTGGGACGCCGCGACCGCGCGGGGAGCCGCCGTCGACGGAAGCGAGAGAACCTTGACTTTCCTCACCATCGGTCATCGCGGGGTCATGGGTGTCGAGCCGGAGAACACCCTGCGGTCGTTCGTCCGCGCGGAACGTACCGGTATGGACGCCATCGCGCTGGACCTGCGCCGGAGCAAGGACGGTGCGCTCGTCGTCCTGCACGACGCCGAGGTCGACCGGACCACCGACGGCTCGGGCGCCGTCGCCGATCTGACCCTGGACGAGCTGCTCGGGCTGGACGCGGGGCAGGGCGAGCGCGTTCCGGTCTTCGAGGAGGTCCTGGACGCCGTACGGACCCCGCTGGAGGTGTCGGTCCAGGACGGCCCCGCGGCGGCGGCGCTGGCGGAGCTGGTGGTGGGCCGCGACCTCACCGCGCGGGTGGCGGTGGCCTCCTTCCACGACGCGGTGCTCGCCGAGGCGGCCCGGCTCGCGCCGGGCGTACGG
This sequence comes from Streptomyces sp. NPDC127106, assembly GCF_042677605.1. Lineage (NCBI taxonomy): Bacteria > Bacillati > Actinomycetota > Actinomycetes > Kitasatosporales > Streptomycetaceae > Streptomyces > Streptomyces sp. NPDC127106. The sequence goes on from NZ_JBHXTC010000002.1 coordinate 211,408, forward strand.
ACCGTCCTCCACTCGGACCTGGGCGGGGACGCGGCCGACGACATCGTGGACCGGGCCCTGGCCGCGGGGGTGCGGACGCTCGCCCTGAACCTGCGGCGGCTCACCCTGGAGACGGTCGACGCGGCGCACCGCGCGGGGTTGCAGGTGACGGGCTGGACGGTCAACTCCCTGGAGCACCTGCGGCTCGCGCGGGCGCTCGAACTGGACGGGGTGGCCACCGACTTCCCCGAGATCCGCAGCACCGGCCGGTTCACGGCCTGACTTGGATCCGGGCTGACCCGGATCCCGGCTGACCCGGATCCGGTCCGAGGACACCGGTCCGAGGACACCGGTCCGACGGGCCGGGCCGGGGCCGGCGCGCCGGTGGACCGCTCCTACAGCGTCTTGACCAGGAGTTCGAAGGCCAGGTCGTCGCGGAGCGGGACGCCGAAGCGCGGGTCGCCGTACGGGAAGGGGCTCAGCTCGCCGGTGCGGCGGTACCCGCGGCGCTCGTAGTAGGCGATGAGCTCCTCCCGGATGTGCACCACCGTCATCCGCATCTCCCGGGCGCCCCACGTCTCCCGGGCCCGGCGCTCCGCCTCGGCGATGACCTCCTTGCCGAGGCCGCCGCCCTGGAGCCCGGGGCGGACGGCGAACATCCCGAAGTACGCGTGGTCGCCGCGGTGTTCGAGCTGGCAGCAGGCGACGAGCTCGCCCGCGCGCTCCACGACGAGCAGGATGCCGTCCGGGCTCTCGATGACGGCGCGCACCCCGTCCGGGTCGGTGCGCTGCCCCTCCAGGAAGTCCGCCTCCGTGGTCCAGCCGGCCCGGCTGGCGTCCCCGCGGTACGCCGACTCGACGAGCTCCACGAGGGCCGGCACGTCCGCCTCGACGGCATTGCGGAAGGCGAGTGCGGCGGGCTGGGCGGCGGTCGACATGGGGGCTCCGTTCTGCTGTGTGCTCAGCGGCATATGACATGCCCGGTGCTGCACGCACAGCCTAACGCGGCGCCGCGTGCGGGACCGTGGGCCGGGGCATCTGTTCACCGTGACGCCGTCGAACCGGGGGGTTCCCGCCGTGCACGGTCCCGCGATGTCCTCATGGTCCGCTCCCGCCGCCCTCCCCGGCTGGCTGCTCGTCGTGCTGTGCGCGGTGAGCGGCGCGTACTGCCTGGGACGCGTGCGCAGAGCGGACCGGCGGGCGCGCGGCGCGGCGGCGGGCGAGGCGCTGATGGGGCTCGGGATGGCGGTGATGGCCGTGCCGCCGGGCATCGGACCGTGGGGGCCGGAGGTGCTGCTGGTGGTCTTCTGCGGGGCCGCGCTGCACGCGCTGTGGCTGCTTCGGGACGGCCTGCACCACGCCCACCACCTGGTCGGCTCGCTGGCGATGACGTACATGGCACTGGCGATGGCCTCGGGCCACGGGACCGGGGCGGCCGCCTGGGCGGGCGGGCCGCTCGTCACCGCCGCGCTCCTCGTCTACTTCGCGGGGTACGTCCTGCGGGGCGGGTCGGCGGCGGCGGGCGGGCGCGGGGCCGCGGCACAGTCGGCGGAGCTGGCGCGGGCGTGCCGACTCGCCATGGGGATCGGGATGTTGGCGATGCTGCTCGGGATGTGACCGGCCGTCGGAAGGCCCCCGTCACGAGGTCGGCGCCCCGCGCGGCACCGGGAAACGTGTCCTGCGTCACCAATCGCCCGAGTCCGTACCAGCAGGTAGTCCGACGCTCATAGGCTGGCCGGCATGATGGTCCCCGCCGTTCTCCTGCTGCTCGGCGCCGTGACCGCCGTGCTCGCCCCCCGGCTGCTGGCCGGGGCCGGATGGCCCGAGCGTGAACCCGTCGTCGCCCTGTGGGTGTGGCAGTGCGTGGTGGGTGCGGTCCTGCTGTGCTTCGCCCTGTCGATGCTGCTCAGTGCGGCCGCCGCCTGGCACGCCGTGCGGGGCCGGCTCTTCGCGGCCGCCCCGCACGGGGTGGTCGACGCGTACGCCCTGGGCCCGACCGGCGGCCCGTGGGCTGCCGGCACCGCGCTGCTGCTCGCGGGCGGCGGGCTGTGGACCGGGGTCCGACTGGCCCGCGAGGTGCTGCGGGCCCGGGCCGGACGGCGGGCGCGGGGCGCCGAACTGCTGGTGCGGGCGCCGCTGCTGCCCGGGGAGGATCCGGCCGGGGCGCGGCTCGTGGTCCTGGAGGGGCCGCGGCCCGAGGCGTGGTGGCTGCCGGGTGCGGCGCCGCAGCTGGTGGTGACCACGGCCGCGCTCGGGCGGCTGAAGGGCAGCCAGCTGGATGCCGTGCTGGCGCACGAGCAGGGGCACGCGGCGGCCCGCCACGACTGGCTGTTGCACTGCTCGCGGGCACTGGCCGGCGGTTTCCCGCAGGTGCCCGTGTTCGCGGCGTTCGAGGCGGAGATCGTCCGGCTCGTCGAACTGGCCGCGGACGACGTGGCCTCGCGCCGCTACGGGCGGCTGACCATCGCCCTCGCGCTGGTCGGGCTCAACGAGGACCGGGGGGTCTTCGGTCCCTCCCCCGCGCCGCAGCCGCACGTCCCGGAGCGGGTGCGGCGGCTGCTGACGGCGCCGCCGCGGATGTCCCCGGGCCGCCGGCTGCGGCTGACGGCGCTGGCCACGCTGGTGCCGGCGGTTCCCCTGCTGGTGGCGTTCGTACCCGGGTTGAGCGCGCTGACCTGAACGCGGGGGCGGACCGCGACCCGGGCGTGGCCTCCCGGGCGCGCCTCCCGGACCGCGGTGCGGCCTCCGGACCGCCGGGGTGCAAGGATCTTCCGCATGCGAAGCGGGCGGGTGTGGCAGGTGGGAATCGGCTGCGCCGTGCTCGCGGCCCTGCTGACGGCGTTGGTCGCGGCCCGGTGGCTACCGCTCCTGCGGCTCGACGTGCTGGTCGCGCGGGACCTGCACGCGAGCGCCGTCACCAGCCCGGGGACCACCGGGCTCATGCGGGTGCTCAGCAACTGGGTCTGGGACCCGTGGACGATGCGCGCCCTGGCGGTGTTGGCCTGCGCAGTGCTGTGGCGGCGGGGCGACCGGCCGCGCGCCGTGCGCGTCGCCGTGGTCACGGTGGCCGCCGCGGTGGTGTCGCAGGGGATGAAGGGCGCGGTGGGCCGGGACCGGCCGCTGTGGCCGGACCCGGTGGACGCGGCGCACTTCGCGGCCTTCCCCTCCGGGCATGCCATGACGGCGGCGGCGGTGTGCGGGATGCTGCTGTGGCTACTGCCCCCGTCCGCTCCGAAGGCGTGGGCGCGGGGAGCGTGGGTGCTGGCCGCCGTCTCGGTGCTCGGGGTCGGCTTCACCCGGGTCTACCTGGGAGTGCACTGGCCTTCCGACGTGCTGGCGGGCTGGCTGCTGGGCGTGGCCCTGGCGGCTCTGGCGATCGGCTGGCCGGGGCGGCGGAACCGGCCGGAAGCCGCCGCGCGCTGAGGTGGGGGCGTGACTGCCCTGCGCGATCCCCCGCGTCGCGCAGAGCAGCGCTCCCCGTGCGCTGAGTATATTGGCTGGAAGCCAGTCAACGCAGGAGTAAGCATGTCCCCGCGCAGCGCATCGGTCAATGAAGAATTGCGCAGACGTTCCCGGGAGCGGCTGCTCCAGGCCACGGTCGAACTCGTGGCCGAGCGCGGCTACGAGGCCACGACCCTCGGCGACATCGCCGACCGCGCGGGCACGGCCCGCGGCCTGGTCTCCTACTACTTCCCCGGCAAGCGGCACCTGCTGCAGTCGGCGGTGCACCGGCTGATGCACCGCACCATCGAGGCCGCCCTGGAGCGGGAGCCGCGCACCGACGACGGCCGCGAGCGGCTGGCCCGCGCCATCGACGCGGTGCTGGGGCTGGCGCGGGACGAGCCGCTGCTGATGCGGACGCACATGGCGGGCATCCTCCAGGCCGAGGGGTTCGTGCAGTGCCCGGAGCAGCAGCGGCTGGCGGCACTGCTCCGGGACACCGTGGCGCGGTACGGGTCGGCCGACGTGGACGCCGACTACCCGTTGCTGCGGGCGCTGCTGATGGGCGCGGTGGTGGCGGTCCTGCTGCCGGGTGCGCCGATGCCGGCGGCGCGGCTGCGGGCCGAGCTGTTCCAGCGGTACGGGCTGGACTGGGGTTTGGGTGTTCCGCCGGAGGCCGGCCCGCCCGAGGGCGCGGTCCGCCTCGCACCGGCCTGACCGGACCGCCGTCCGGCCGCATCGGGTGCCGGCCGGGGCTACGGCGCCGGCGCCACGGCCGGGGTTCCGGGCCGGCGGGTGGGGATCCGCGGGGTGAAGAAGAGGGCGAGGACGGTCGTGAGGCCGAGGACGCCGAGCGCGGCCCGCAGCCCGTCGAGGCGTGCGGCTGTGTTCGCGTCCATGGCGGCCTGGGCGACCTCGGGGCTGGTGCCGGCCTCGGCCAGGGCGCTCTCCAGTTGGGCGTCGGACAGGAAGGGCGCACCGCTTTCGAGCTCGACGACCGCTCGGGCCGCGACCTGGTCCGGGACCGCCGGGTTCTCCTGGACGGCGGTCAGGAACGAGGTCGTGAGCGCGGCGATCATGATCGCTCCGGCGAGCGCCGTGCCGAGCGAGGAGCCGAGGTTGGTGACGGCGTTCTGTACGCCGCCGACCTCCGCGGCCTGCTCGTCCGGCACCGCGGAGACGGTGATCGCGCCGAGCTGGGACGCGAGCGCCCCCATCCCGAGCCCGATCAGCAGCAGCGGCACCGTCACCACCTCCGCGCCCGCGTCCTCGTCCAGCGCGAAGAGGAGGACGACCGCGCCGGCCAGCAGGGCCAGGAGGCCCAGGCTGACCACGCGCCGCGGCGAGACCCGCGGGAGCAGCCTGGGGATCAGGGTCGCCGCGGCGAGCAGGGACAGCGAGAGCGGCAGGAGCCGCACGCCGGTCGCGAGGGCGGACAGGCCGAGGGCGACGGACAGGTAGAGCGGTACGACGAAGAACACTCCCATCTGCACGAAGTACTGGAAGAAGAACATCGTCAGGCCCCCGGTGAGCTGCCGGTTCCCGAGCAGCCCGGGGTTCAGGAGGGGATCCCCACCGTGTTCGGCGACGCGGGCTTCCCAGTGGAGGAACAGCCGGACGAGCAGCACGCCGGCCAGCATGAGCCACGCGGCGAGGGAGATGCCCAGCCACGAGGGCGCGTCGGGCCTGGGGGCGAACCATCCCCAGGCGCTGGATCGCAGGACGCCGTAGACGAAGGCGCCGAGGCCGAGCGCGGACAGGACCGCGCCGACGAGGTCGATGCGGGACCGGGCCTCGGGCGGGGCGTCGGCGAAGCGGCGGGCGAAGACGAGGATGACGAGGACGAGGACGACCTCGCCGGCGAAGACCCAGCGCCAGGAGAAGTAGGTGGTCGCGAGTCCACCGATGAGCGGCCCGACGGCGATCGCGACGGCGCCGGCGGCAGCGACGAGCCCGTAGGCGGCGGGCCGGCGCTCGGGGGCGAAGTTGCCCGCGACCAGTGCGACGATCGCGGGCAGGATCAGCGCGGCTCCGATGCCTTCGAGGAGCGACCAGCCGAGCAGGAGCACGGTGAGGTTGGGCGCGAGCGAGGTCGTCAGGGATCCGCAGCCGTAGACGGCGCAGCCGGTCATGAAGGCCCGCTTGCGGCCGATGAGCACACCGATCTTGCCGCCGGGGATCATGCACATGGCCATGACCAGGGTGTAGGCGGTGATCGCCCCCTGGATCCCCGTCACCGTGGTTCCCACGTCCTCGGCCACCGACGCGATCGAGACGTTCATCACCGAGCTGTCCAGCGCCATCAGGAACTGTCCCGAGGCGAAGGTCAGCAGCAGGACCCCCGGCTTCGCCGCCCTCCCCGGGACCTCGGTGCTGGATGCCATGGGCGCATCCTGCCCGCAGCCCGCCGGGACGGGCCTTGCGACCCGCCCCGGTGTCAGCCGGTTGGCGTCAGCGGTACTCGGGCTGGGTCTGGACGTTGAGCCGGTCCAGCCGTACCCACTTCGCGCTCTCGGTGCGCCAGTCGTCGATCCGGAGCACGTCGAGGCCCTTGGCGATGTCGTTCGAATAGACGTGCCCGTTGTAGTAGTACGCCGACCAGGAGCCGCCGATCGGCAGGGAGCCGGGGGCGAGCGGACCGCGTTCGAAGTAACCGATCTCCTTGGGCCGGTCCGAGTCGGTGAAGTCCCAGACGGAGACACCGCCCTGGTACCAGGCCTGGACCATGATGTCGCGGCCGAGGGCCGGGACCAGGGAGCCGTTGTGGGCGACGCAGTTCTCGGTGTCGGCCTGGTGGCGCGGGATCTTGAAGTAGCTGCGGAAGACGAGCTTGCGCTGGTCGCCGCTGCCGGTGATGTCGTAGATGCCGTCGGCTCCGCGGTGGGGGCCGGTGGCCTCGTTGCAGGTGGCACCGCCACCGCCGCCGAGCTCGTCGGTGAACACCACCTTGTCGGCCCGCTGGTTGAAGGTCGCCGAGTGCCAGAACGCGAAGTTCACGTTGTCCTGCACCCGGTCGATGACCCGCGGCCGCTCGGGGTCGGCGAGGTCGAAGAGGATGCCGTCGCCCATGCAGGCGCCCGCCGCCAGCTTCTTCGAGGGCAGCACGGTGATGTCGTGGCAGCCCGTGGTCTTGGAGACGCCGGGGTTGGTGGGTGCGCCCGGGTTGCCGCCGTCCGGGAAGAGGACGGGGAACGCGACGACGGCCGCCTTCGTCGGGGCCTTGCGCGGGACCTTGATCACGGAGATGCCGTCGTGCGGGGGCTGGCAGTCCGGGAAGGCCTCGTTCGGCGAGTACGAGGCGACGTACACGTAGACGTCCGGGCCGCTCGGCACCAGCGTGTGGGTGTGCGAACCGCAGGCGGTCTCGACGGACTTGATGTACTTCGGGTGCTTCTTGTCCTTGATGTCGAAGATCTTGATGCCCTCCCACGAGGACTTCTCCGTGGCGGGCTGCGACACGCTGTTGCAGGAGTCGTCGCTGCGGGAGGAGTCGGTGGAGAGGAAGAGCAGGTCGCCGTGGACCGAGACGTCGTTCTGGCCGCCGGGGCAGAGCACCGTGCTGACGGTCCTCGGCGCCTTGGGGTCGGCGATGTCGTAGATCGTGAAGCCGCTGTAGTTGCCGGCGTAGGCGTACCGGCCCTGGAAGGCCAGGTCGGAGTTGACGGTGTCGGGGAACGAACTGGGGATGTTGGTCAGCGGCTTGACGTTGCCGCTGTGGACGACCTGGTCCTGGCCCGGGATCTCGCCGGGGACCGGTTCGCGTCCGGTGGAGGGGGACGAGCTGCGGGGGAAGTCGCCCCCGGGCAGTAACTCGCCCGGGTCGGGGGTGGCGGACGCGGGCCCGGCGGACAGGAACGCCGCGAGCAGTCCGGCCGCGACGGCGAGCACCCCGGGGACGCGCCGGCCGGCGCGCCGTCTGCGGGGCAGCCCGCTGGTGTGGTGCGAGGTCACTGTGGCCTCCCATGGGGTCCGGTCGATTCCGCTCCGGGTGGGAACGGAATGAGGACCCACGCAGTATGTTCCTTACCATGGACATGGCAAAGGGGTTACCCGGTCGAATCATCCGGGCGGTCGCCGCCGCAGGAGTCCTGCTCGCCCTCGCCGGCTGCCGGGGCGGCCCCGACGGAGGGGGCCGGGCCGACGGACCCGCGGTCATCGCCCCCGGAAAGCCGGGCGAGCAGGCCCGCACCCTCTCCCCGGAGGAAGCGGCCCGCAGTCGGCCGGACGACAGCCCCAACGCTGCCGACCGTTCCTACGTCCAGCGCATGGTCGAGCACCACCGACAGGCCCTCGACATGACCGCCCTCGCCCCTGACCGCGCCTTGGCCGACGGAGTCAAACGGCTCGCCGAACGCATCGCGGCCGCCCAGCAGCCGGAGATCGCCGTCATGCAGGCGTGGCTGGCCCGGCACCCGGCACCCGCCGCGAGCCCGCCCGCGGGCGGCCACGACCACGGCAACGGCAACGGCAACGGCAACGGCAACGGCAACGCCCACGGCGCCATGCCCGGCATGGCCACCGGGCAGCAGCTGAAGGACCTGGCCGGCGCCCGGGGCACCGACTTCGACCGGCTCTTCCTCACCCTGATGACCGCCCACCACGAGGGCGCCCTCAAGATGGCCGGCGAGGTCCTGGCCGGCGGCAACAACACGGCCGTGGAGGAGATGGCCAACGAGGTCGTGGCCACCCAGAGCGCCGAGGTCCACCGAATGCGCGCGATGGGCTGACGCCCGCCCCGCCCGGTGCCATGCTGGAGTCCCCGCGGGAGGGAGTTCCGCCGTGCTTCGTGTCGCCGTCGTCGGTTCGGGCCCGAGCGGGGTCTACGCCGCCCAGACCCTGGTCCAGCAGCGCGAGGTGCCGGGCGTCCGCATCGACGTCCTGGACCGGCTGCCGGCCCCGTACGGGCTCGTGCGGTACGGGGTGGCCCCCGACCACGAGAAGATCAAATCGCTGCAGGGGAACCTGCGCACCGTCCTGGAGGACGAGCGGATCCGCTTCCTCGGCAACGTCGAGGTCGGCGGGGCGCAGCTGCCCACCGAGCGGATGCTGGAGCTGTACCACGCGGTGGTGTACTGCGTGGGCGCCGCGCGCGACCGACTGCTCGGCATCCCCGGCGAGGAGCTGGCCGGGGTGCACTCCGCGACCGCCTTCGTGGCCTGGTACAGCGGGCACCCGGACGCGTCGGGCGAGGACTTCGACCTGTCCGGGGTCGGCTCGGCGGTGGTCGTCGGGGCCGGCAACGTGGCCGTGGACGTGACGCGGATGCTGGCCCGCGGCGAACCGGAGCTCGCGCCCACCGACATGCCGCAGCCGGCGCTCGGCGTGCTCGCGGACAGCACGGTGCGCTCGGTGTCGATGGTGGCCCGGCGCGGCCCCTCGCAGGGCAAGTTCACCACCAAGGAGCTGCGGGAGCTGGGCACGCTGCCCGGCGTGGCCGTCCGGGTCGACCCGGCCGAGCTGGCGATCGACCCCGCGTACGCGGGCGGTGCGGCGGCTGCCGCCGCACTTCCCGCGGTGGCCCGGCGCAACGTCGAGGTGCTGCGGGGCTGGGCGGAGCAGGACCCCGGTCCCGCCGGCGACGCGGGGCGGCGGATCGCGCTCCGGTTCCACCTGCGCCCGGTCGAGGTGCTCGGCGGCCCCGACGGCCGCGTCAGCGCGGTGCGCTTCGAACGGACCGCCCCGGACGGCCGCGGCGGGGTGACCGGAACCGGAGTGTACGAGGACGTCGAGGCGCAGCTGGTGCTGCGCTCGGTCGGGTACCAGGGCGTCCCGCTGCCCGGCCTGCCCTTCGACCCGGCCACCGCCACCGTCCCGCACGCGGCCGGCCGTGTGGTGCGGGCCGGCCGGGCCTCGGTCGGCGAGTACGTGGCCGGCTGGATCAAGCGCGGCCCGACCGGCGTGATCGGCACCAACCGGCCCTGCGCGAAGGAGACGGCCTCCTCGCTGCTCCAGGACGCGGGCGCGCTGGCCCGGCGGGACCTCCCGGACGACCCGCTGGAGGCGCTGCGGGCGGCCGGGCTCCGGCCGGTGGAGTGGCCGGGATGGCTGGCGATCGAGGCGGCCGAGACCGAGCTGGGGCGTTCGCTGGGCCGGCACTCGGTGAAGATCCCGGACTGGGCAGGGCTCCTCGGCGCGGCCGGCGCCGCCGCGGGCACCACCGGCTGACCCATTCACCGCTACGGCCGACACCTGCGACCCGGGCAGCCGACCTCCCGAAGCCGGTGCTCCGAGCCCGACCGCCGCAGCCACCGGTGACCGGCGTGCGGAGGGCGGTCGGTTCGCCAGCGCCCCGAAGGGGCGCGGGGAACTGCGCGACCGGCCACAACGGGCCCGCAGACGATCGCCGGCCCGTCACAGCCCGCTCCGCGGAGTGCTCGGGAGCGGAGGGGTGCTCGGACCCGGGGCGGGCCGGCCCCGGGCGGGGTGCCGCGGCCCGGGGCCGGTCGACGCCGGGCGGGGCGGTCGGCTACGAGACCTCGCGGACCAGCGCGTCGAGCTCCTCCTGCAGGGCCTCCGCCAGGGCGGCCAGGTCCGGTACGGCGGCCGCGTCGGCGACCAGCCCGTAGTGGACCGTGTCCTTGTACGTGGACACGGCGACGGCGAGGGCGTGGCCGCGGGCCAGCGGGGCCAGCGGGTAGACCTCCCGGACCCGGCTGCCGCCGAGGGTGAAGGTGAAGCCCGGCAGCGGGACGCTGGTGACCAGGATGTCGAACAGCAGCCGGGCCGCCTGGGCGACCAGCGGACCGCCCAGGCGGTGGCCGAGCGGGTGGACGTGGTCGGCGAGCAGGGCGACGGCCCCGGCGCCCCGCGCGGGTCCGGCCTCCTTGTTGCGGTCCATCCCGGTCCGCACCCGCTCCAGTCGGCGCAGCGGGTCCGGCTCCTCGATCGGAAGCCGCAGCAGGTAGCCGGAGAGCCGGTTGCCGTACCGCGCGTCGGCGCCGGCCCTGCGGCGGGACACCGGTATCAGGGCGCGCGGGCCGGGCCCCTCGGGCACGGTGTCGCCGCGCTCGGTGAGCCAGCGCCGCAGGCCGCCCGCGACCAGGGTGATCAGCACGTCGTTGACGGTGCCGCCGACGACCTTGCGGATGCGGTTGACGTCGTCCAGGGCGAGGGCGAGACCGGCGACGGCGCGGGTGCCGGTCCCGCCGGCGCCCGCGGTCAGGGCCGCCGGGACCGGGAGGGGCAGGCCGGAGCGGGCCATGGCCGCGCCGATCTCCAGGGCCTGCCCGACGCCCTGGATGCGGGTGGCCAGGAGGCCGGGGAGGTCGCGCAGGGCGGGGACGGGGGCCGCGGTTCCGGGCCGCGGGCGCGCGGGCCCGCGGAGGGCCGGGCCCTCGTCGAAGAGGGTGGCCGCGAGGGCGAGGGCGGCCAGGCCGTCGGCGAGGGCGTGGTGGAACTTGAACAGGACGGCGAAGGAGTTCGGGTCGGGCCCGGCCAGGACGTGCGCCTCCCAGGGCGGCCGGTCCCGGGCCAGCGGCCGGGCCATCAGCGGGCCGGCCGCGGCCCGCGGGTCCGTGGTGCGGACGAAGAACACGTGGCGGGCCGGGTCGAAGTCCGCGTCGGGCGCCCAGGCGGCCGCCCCGACCGGTAGCAGGACGTCGTGGATCCGGCGGCGCAGGCCGGGCACGCGCGTGCAGCGGGTGCTGAGGAGTGCGGCGGCGCGGGCCGCTGCGTCGGGTTCGGTGTCCTTCCCTGAGCCGGAGTCGGCGTCGGAGCCCGTGCCCCGGCCGGCGCGGCCGGCGCGGGCGGCGGGCCCGGGGTCCTGCGCGGCGGCCTCGAAGACCGCGAGGGCGCCGAGATGCATGGGGTGGTCGGCGGACTCGATCCGCCAGAAGGCGAGGTCGAGCGGGGAAAGGTGCTCTGTGACCACGTAGTGCCTCTCGCGAGCAGTGGCTGAGGCTGGAAGTCAACCCCTTTCGCCCTCCTACGATCAAGTAGCCACACTTTCACGCACCTGCCGATCGATGCCGGTCAGCTGGGCAGGGCCGCGGTGCCGCCACCGGGCCGTCGTCGTCGGGCGGGTGCAGACTGGCCGGAAGACGATCGGCACGACGACCGGGACGGCGGTCGGAGAAGTCGGAGGTGTCGGAGGTGTCGGCGATGGCAGGGGTGCTGCTCCTCGCGGGGACGCGCAAGGGGCTCTTCATCGGCCGCAGGGAGACCGGCGGTCCATGGCGGTTCGACGGGCCGCACTTCAACGCCCAGGCGGTGTACGCGGCCGCGATCGACCGGCGCGGGCCGGCGCCCCGGCTGCTCGTCGCCGGGGACAGCTCGCACTGGGGACCGTCGGTGTTCACCTCCGACGACCTGGGGGCCAGCTGGCAGGAACCGGCCGCGCCCGCGGTGCGGTTCCCGCAGGACACCGGGGCCTCGCTGGAGCGGGTCTGGCAGCTGCACCCGGCCGGGCCCGAGGCGCCGGACGTGGTGTACGCGGGCACCGAGCCCGCCGCCCTGTTCCGCTCGACGGACCGCGGCAGGTCCTTCGAACTGGTCCGCGCGCTGTGGGAGCACCCGACCCGCAAGAGCTGGATGCCGGGCGGCGGGGGCGAGGGGCTGCACACGGTCCTGACCGACCCGGCGGACCCGGACGCGGTGACGGTGGCGGTGTCCACCGCGGGGGTGTTCCGCAGCCGGGACGGCGGCGCCAGCTGGGCCCCGTCCAACCGCGGGGTCTCGGCGGTGTTCCTGCCGGACCAGCATCCGGAATTCGGCCAGTGCGTCCACAAGGTCGCCCAGGACGCCGGCGACCGGAACAGGCTGTACCTGCAGAACCACTGGGGCGTGTACCGCAGCGACGACGCGGGCGGGCAGTGGACCGACATCGGCGGCGGCCTGCCCTCCGACTTCGGCTTCGCCGTGGCCGCGCATCCGCACCGCCCCGGCACCGCGTACGTCTTCCCGCTCAACGCCGACTCCGACCGGGTCCCCGCCGAGCACCGGTGCCGGGTCTTCCGCACCCGGGACGCGGGCGCCAGCTGGGAACCGCTCACGCGCGGACTCCCGGACGGGAAGCACTACGGCACGGTGCTCCGCGACGCCCTGTGCACGGACGACGCCGACCCGGCCGGCATCTACTTCGGCAACCGCAACGGCGAGCTGTACGCCAGCGACGACGACGGGGAGAGCTGGCAGCTCCTCGCCGAACACCTGCCGGACGTGCTGTGCGTACGGGCATCGGTACTGGGCGGCCGAGGCGGCGCGGCCGGTTGAGGCGGCCGTTCGAGAGGGGCGTGCCGCGGAGGCGCGGTGCCGGGTCACCGATTCGGCCAGTAGAGTGACTCGCCGTGGCAGCACGACCGTTGAACGAAATCGTCGAGCCGGGCTGGGCCCGTGCTCTGGAGCCGGTGGCGGCGCAGATCGCCGCGATGGGCGACTTCCTGCGCGCCGAGATCGCGGCGGGCAGAACCTACCTCCCCGCCGGGGCGAACGTCCTGCGGGCGTTCCAGCAGCCCTTCGACGAGGTGAAGGTCCTCATCGTCGGGCAGGACCCGTACCCCACCCCGGGGCACGCGATGGGCTTGTCCTTCTCCGTGGCGCCGGACGTGCGCCCGCTGCCGCCGAGTCTGGAGAACATCTTCCGCGAGCTCCACGCCGACCTCGGCGTGCCGCGCCCCGCCAACGGCGACCTGACCCCGTGGGCCCGCCAGGGCGTGCTGCTGCTGAACCGCTCGCTCACCACGGCCCCCCGCAAGACCAACGGCCACCAGGGCAAGGGCTGGGAGGCGGTCACGGAGCAGGCGATCCGAGCGCTCGCGGCGCGCGGCAAGCCGCTGGTGTCGATCCTGTGGGGCCGTCCCGCGCGCAACGTGCGGCCGCTGCTGGGCGAGTTGCCCGCCGTGGAGTCGGTCCACCCCTCCCCCATGTCCGCCGACAACGGGTTCTTCGGCTCCAGGCCGTTCAGCAGGACCAACGACCTCCTGGTCCGCCAGGGGGCACAGCCGGTGGACTGGAGGCTGCCCTCCACCGCTTGATGTTCGGTTGAAACGTATACGACATTCATCGGATAAATACGGACAGATGCCGCCCGGGTGGACCCTGACCAAACACCCGGTTCCGATAAGCCAGTAGCATGCGGCGCCATGAGCTCCCCCACTGGGCCCGCAAATGGCCTGCCCGTACGAATGCCGCGACCCCGCCAGACCGGACGCCACCGCCGGCCCGAGCCCGCGGTGGCCCCCGAGGGAGCGCCCACGCTGGTGCTCGCCGTGCCCGGCGCCCCCTCGGCCGCGTCGCGCGGTCTCGCGGAAGAGATCATCAGCATCGGCCGCTCCGAGCTGCCCGGCCTGGAGGCCCGTATCGGCTTCCTCGAGGGTGAAGGCGACGAGGCCGCCGAGTTCCCGTCGCTGTCGACCGTGCTGACCGCGGTCGCGGGCGAGCGGGTCGCGCGCGCCGAGTTCGCCCGCGCCGCCGGGCACGAGGTGCCCGAGCCGACCGGCCCGGACGCCGTGGTCGTCCCGCTGCTGGCCGGCCCGGACGCCGACCTGCTGCGCCGGATCCGCCAGGCCGTGATGGACTCCTCGGCCGCCGTGGAGCTGGCCGAGGTGCTCGGCCCGCACCCGCTGCTCGCCGAAGGCCTGCACGTGCGCCTCTCGGAGGCCGGCCTGGCCCGCGCCGACCGGGCGCGCCTGTTCACCGTGACCACCGCCGCCGACGGCATCATCGTGGCCACCACCGGTGGCGAGGAGGCCGTCCAGGTCGCCGGGGTGACCGGCATGCTGCTGGCCGCGCGCCTCGCGGTGCCGGTCAAGGCCGCCGCGCTGGACCAGGAGGGCTCGGTTGCCGCGGTCGCCGAGCAGCTGCGCAGCGAGGGCTCGACGCAGCTCGCGCTGGCGCCGTACCTGATCGGCCCGGAGGCCGCCGAGGGGCTGCTGGACACGGCGGCCAAGGAGGCCGACTGCGCGGCCGCCGAGGTGCTGGGCGCGTACGGCGCGCTGGGCAAGCTCGTCGTGACCCAGTACTCCGCGGCCCTCGGGATCAGCCAGGGCGCGTCCACCGCCCACTGATCCGGCTCCGTCCGTTCCGCACCAGGGCCCGCTCCCCGCACTCCGGGGCCGCGGGCCCTCGCGCGTTCCCGGGTCGCTGTTCCAGGTCACGGCCGGCGGCCGAGCCCCGCGAAGCGGCCGCCCGGCCCGGCGGCCCGGTCAGCCGAAGACCACGCAGGCGGCTGCGGGGACGGTCACCGAGCCGGCCCGGTGGGGCCGGCCGGTCCGCCCGTCCACGTCGAACCAGGTGACGTCCCCGGAGTGCTCGTTGGCCACGTACAGCCGGCGCCCCGAGGGGTCGGCCGCGAGGTCGCGCGGCCAGCTGCCGCCGCAGGGCACGCTGGCGGTGAGTCGGGGCTCCTCGGCCCCGTCGGCGAGCGAGAGCACGGCGAGGGTGTCGGCGCCGCGGACGGCGGCCCAGACGGTGGCCCCGTCGGGCGAGGCCACCACGGCAGAGGGATAGGCCCGTACGCCCTCCGGAAGGCCCTCCGGGGCGAGCGGGACCTCGGCGACCGGGGCCAGCCGCCCGGGGCCCGGATCCCAGCGGCAGACGGTCAGCTGCGGCTCCAGTTCGTGCAGCACGTAGACGGTCCTGCCGTCCGGGTGGAAGGCGAGGTGGCGCGGCCCCGACCCCGGCCGCAGGGCGGTCTCGGCGTGCAGCCGGAGCTCCCCGGCGGCCTCGTCCGGTCCGTAGACGCGCACCGAGTCGGTGCCGAGGTCGACGCTCAGCACCCAGCGGCCACCGGGGTCGGGCAGGACCTGGTGGGCGTGCGGCCGTTCCTGGCGGCTCGCGTCGGGGCCGCTGCCGCGGTGGACGAGGACCCGGGCGGGTCCGGAGGGGCTCCCGTCCGCGGCGATGGACAGGCTGCTGACGCTGCCGGAGGTGTAGTTGGCGGTCAGCAGCCGGCGCCCGGCGATGCTGAGGTGGGTGGGCCCGGAGCCGTCCACCGGGACGGCTGGGCCGAGGGGGATGAGGCCCTCGCTGGTGGGCCGGAAGGCGCCGACCGTCCCCCGCTCGGTCTCGCTCACGGCGTACAGCACGCCGGTGCCGTGGTCGAAGGCCAGGTAGGAGGGGTCGGCGAGCGCGTCGGTGGCGGAAAGGAGGGTCAGCGCCCCCGTGTGCGGGTCGACGGCCGCGGTGGTGATGCCGCGGCCGCCTCCCGAGGTGAACGAGCCGATGTGGACGCGGGGCCCGCGGCCGCAAGGCCGTTCCGCGCCGTACGTGGCCCGCACGCCGTCCGTGCCGTCCGTTCCATCCGGGTCGTCCGTGCCGCTCACGGGGGTGCCCCTCTCCGCCGTTCCGGATCCGTCCGGAGCGACGGTAACAGAAGGTCTAGACCAGATCTCGGCCCTGTGCCCGGTGGACGGCACCGACGTGGTGCACGTACGTCGTCGAGCTGGGCCGGTCGTCGTACGTACGGTGGAACACCGGGGTCGCGGCGCCCGAGATCGGCGGCACGATCCAGGACCAGTCCGCCCCCACCTCACGCCCCTTGCGCTCCTCCCGCGCCATGTGGGCGAGGAACCGCCGGGACTCGCTGTGGTGGTCGGCGATGGTCACCCCCGCCCGGTCGAAGGAGTGCAGCACGGCCCGGTTGAGCTCGACCAGGGCGCGGTCCTTCCACAGGGAGCGGTCGCTGGAGGTGTCGAGGCCGAGGCGCCGGCCGACCGCGGGGAGGAGGTTGTACCGGTCGGTGTCCGCGAGGTTGCGGGCGCCGATCTCGGTGCCCATGTACCAGCCGTTGAACGGCGCGGCCGGGTAGTGGATCCCGCCGATCTCCAGGCACATGTTGGAAATGGCCGGAACGGCGTGCCACCGCAGCCCCCAGTCCGCCCAGCCGGGGTCCTCCGGGTGCTCGATCGGCACCTCCATCACGGCGTCGGCGGGGGTGTCGAACCAGCGGGGCTTGTCGTCGACCCCCTGGACGACGAGCGGCAGCAGGTCGAAGGGCGTGCCGGCGCCGCTCCAGCCGAGGGCGAGCAGGGCGCCGGTGAGCGGGGCGTTGCGGGCGTCGCCGACGGTGATCGACGGGTGGTCGCCGTAGCCGGCGTACCGGATCAGCTGCTCGCTCCAGATCACCGGACCCGGGCGGTCCGGGGCGTCCGGGGCGAAGACGGTGATAGTGGGTCTGACCCTGCCGTCGTTGGTGGCCTCGCGCAGGTGCTGGAAGCATTCGGCGGCGATCGCGTCGGCGTCGGTCAGGTCGCGGCGGTCGCGGACCCGCAGGGAGTTCCAGTACAGCCGGCCTATGCAGCGGTTGCTGTTGCGCCAGGCGACCCGGGCCCCGTGGGCCAGCTCCTGGGCGGTGTGCCGGTAGGTCCCGGTGTCCGCGAGTTCGGCCCGCACGTCGGCGAGCCGCCGACGCGGGTCCCCCGCCTGCGGATTCTCCCGATGGAAGAGCAGGACGAACTCCTCTGCCGCTTGCCACACCTGGTCGGTGGTCGAGCGTTCCCGAAGTATTTCCATCCCGGGCCGTTACCCCCTGTCCGGACAGATCCACCCTGTACGTGCCGCATGAATGTGCGGTGAACAATCACCCGTTGTACATGCCGCAGGTCAACCGGGTGACGGCACGAACGGCCGGAACACACCACTGGGTGATCCTGCGGCGAACGGCCTGCGGGGCGGATCTGACGCGGCGTACGATCCCGGGCGGTCAGGCCGACATGACGAGCGGCGCCCGCGGATCGGTGCGCAGCGGGGCGTGGAGGGCCACCAGGGCGTGCTCCAGGCCGTGCAGGTGGACGAGGGCCGGCTCCCCGGCCGCGGGCCCCGGGACGGCGGGCGGGTGGGGCTCGGCCGTGCCGTCGGAGGCGGTCAGCGCCTCCACCGCCGCCTCCACCCGCCAGCAGGCGGCGGCCAGCCGGGCGTCGTGCGAGGCCTGCGGGTCGGCGGCGACGGCCACCAGGCCGCGGACCTCGCGGGCGCAGTCGTCGAGCAGGGCGAGGACCTGCCGGGCGCGGGCCTTGCGGGCGCGCAGCGGGCTGAGCGGGTGGACGAGCGGGGCGAGGGCCGCGCGGGCGCGACCCAGGACCAGCTCGAGTTCGGCGGCGTGCGGGGCGGGGTCGGCCTCGGGGTCGCCGGCGAGCCGGTCGAGGGCGGCCGAGGTGGCGGCGCGGACGCAGTACAGGGCCCGCTGGATCCAGGCGTCGTTGGCAGCGTGCGTGGTCACCGGGAGGATCAGGGCCACGGCGAGCGCGGCGCCCAGCGCGCCGACGGCGGTCTCCTGGAAGCGCAGGAACAGCAGCCCGGGGTGCAGGACTCCGAGCAACCCGTACAGCAGGCCCGCCATGACGGTGACGAAGAACATCATCCAGGAGTACGAGGGGGCCGCCGTGTAGAAGATGCCGAAGACGCACACGGCGACGAGCGCGGCCGTGGGCCCGGGGGCGCCGTGCAGCGGTACGGCGATCAGCAGTCCGGCGGCGATGCCGAGGACGGTGCCCAGGACCCGGCGGAAGCCGCGGACGAGGGTCTCGCCGCGGGAGGCGGTGTTGACGAAGATCCACCAGGCGGTGCCGACGGCCCAGTACCAGCGGTCCTCGGAGAGCGCCTGGCCGACCGCGAGGGCGAAGGCGCAGGCGGCGGTGGTCTGGAAGGCCTGCCGGGTGGTCGGCCGGGCCAGCCCGGTGCCGGGCAGGGCGGGCGGCACGGGCGCGGGCGGGGTGCGCCGCTCGATGGGCCACAGCACGAACCGCACCGCGGCGGACGCGAGCAGGGCCAGGCCGACGGCGGCGTACAGCTCGGGCAGCTGGGCCGGCAGGGCGTGCAGGAACTGCGTGACGAAGAACATCATGAAGCCGAAGATCCCGAGGGCGTGCCCGCGCGGACCGAAGCGGCGGGCGTGGACCCCTGCGAACACGACGGCGAGGAAGGCGGCGTCGCGGACGTACGGCATGCCGTGCAGGGTGGTGGCCAGCGCCAGGACGGGGAACCCGGCGACGGGCAGCAGGGCGGTCGTCACGCGCTGGGCGCGCACGCTGGCGTCGAGCACGGTGAAGAGGGCGAGCAGGGCGGCCAGGCCGCCGGTGATGGACGCCGTGAGGGAGAGGCCGCACCCTTCGGCCAGTGCCACGGCGAGGCCGACGCCGATCACGGCCCGCAGCGAGTTCCGCAGTCTTGCACGCCCCGGGTCCGGAGCCACGAACATCCTCTTCACGGCGGTGTGCCGCCCCCCTCATGGTGGTGCGCGCCGGCCCGGCGACCGCCCGGGGGTGGTGGGGGTGCGCAGGCACGGCGAAGGCACCGCGCCCCGGACCGGCCTCGTTGCCGCCCGGCGCTGCGCGGCGCCGAAAGTACATGGATACGACACAGATAAGCATCTCCAGGCCCGGCGGCTCAAACGGCCACGGGATCACTGGGCCATTGGCCCAGTCCGAGCGGGAATTCGTCGGCCATGCGGAGCCATTGCACCAGCCGGCGGGGCGGCCTGCCCGGCCGGCCGAATACCGGACCGGACCCCGGGCTCAGGGCCACAGGTCGAGCGCCGCGTTCAGGGCGAGCTCCCACCACGGCTCGGCACCGGTCCCGAAAGCGGCCGCGAGCGCGTACCCCATGGCCGCGTCGTACGCCTCCGGTCGCGCGCCCGTGCCGTCCTCGCTCCACTCGACGGTGACCTGCCCGTCCCCGGTCGAGGTGAACTCCCCGAGGGGCACACCGTCGCGGAGCAGCCGGCTCGTGCCGAGGGAGACGGGCACCAGCCGGTGCGCGTACCCCGCCCCGCCCTCGCCGGCGTCCACCCGGTAGGACCGGCGCGTCAGGAATCCCTTGGCGGGCCGCAGGACGACGGGCGTGCCGCCGACGGCGAGGGTCAGGGCGTCGGGGTCCCGGGTACCGATGGGGACCTGGGCGTCCACCGGGGTCGCAGCCGCCCGCCGCAGGTCCGCCCGGGGGATCCCGTCGCCGTCCACGACGAGCCGTCCCCCTTCGTGGTCGAGTTGGACGGTGATCGTGCCGAACAGCGGGTCGTCGGCGGGGGCGTACGCGTACGAGGACATCAACGGGGCTCTCTCTTCCGGGAACTCCCTCCCAGTATCGGTGAACCCGCAGCTCAGGGGCGTGTGTTCCAGCCGGAGACCACCGGGAGTCCGTGCTCGGTGGACAGCATGCTGACGGTGCCCGTGCGCAGCAGGAACAGCCGGCCCTCCTCGGGTGGCAGCCCCAGGTAGCGGGCGGTCAGGACGCGCAGGAGGTGGCCGTGCGCGATGAGGACGGCGTCACCGCGGTCCGCTGCGAGGACGGGGGCCACCCGGGCCAGGACGCGGTCCGCCCGGGCTCCGACCTGGGACGCGTTCTCCCCGGGGTGTTCGGGGTCGCCCGGCGGGACCCCGTCCCGCCACAGGGACCAGTCCGGTCGGGTCCGCCGGATCTCCTCGGTGGTGACGCCCTCGTAGCCGCCGTAGTCCCATTCGCGCAGATCGGGGTCCGTGTCGTCGGCGGTCAGGCCGGCGAGGCGGGCGGTGGCGACGGCCCTGCGCAGCGGGCTGGTCAGCACCAGCGCCGGCTGCCGGTCCAGGAAGTAGGGGGCCAGGGAGACGGCCTGATCGGCGCCGGTGGCGGTCAGCGGGACGTCGGTGCGCCCGGTGTGCCGGCCGGTGGCACTCCACTCGGTCTCGCCGTGCCTCACCAGTAGCAGGTCACTCACCCTCCGGACGATAGCCGTTCGGGCCGTGCCCGGCCGGCCGGGCGCGCCCCTCGGCAAGCGATGCGGAAACGCTGCGACTGGCGGGGCCGGCGGGTGCTCGCGAGGCTCGGTGCATGGACGCAGTGGAGCGCGACGAGTGGCTCGCGGCCGGTTTCGCGGCGGGCGACGAGCGCTGTACGGAGGCGGCGTACCGGCGCTGGCGGCCCCTGGTCCACGCACTCGCCCACCGGTCCCTGGGCGACGAACGGGAGGCCGAGGACGTCACCCAGCAGGTGTTCCTCGCGGCCTGGCGCGGCCGGGGCCGCTACCGGCCCGGGCCCGGCGGCTTCGGCGCGTGGCTGACCGGCATCACCCGCCACAAGGTCGCCGACGCCCTCCAGGCCCGGGCCCGGCGGGCCCGGGCGGCGGCCGCCGCGGCCCGGGCGGCCCCCCTGACCGTCGCGGGCGGTCCGGGAAGCGCGCCGCTCGGGGAGGCGGAGCAGGCGGTGGACCGGTTGCTCGTCCTCGGTGAGCTGGCCCGGCTGCCGTCGGCGCAGCAGCAGGTGCTCCGGCTGGCCTTCTACGGGGACCTCACCCAGACCCAGATCGCGGACCGCACGGGGCTGCCGCTGGGCACCGTCAAGAGCCATATGCGCCGGGCCCTGGACCGGTTGCGGCGGACCCTCCCGGACCCGGTGCCGGCGGGGCGATGAGTTCCAGCGCCGAGCGCAGCCCGAGCAGTCGCCCGGTGTGCGGGACGGCCGCGCCGGCGCCCCAGCCGGGCCCGGCGAGGAGCAGCTCCGAGTGGGCGCGGGCGCCGCGCAGCCCCCACCCGATGCCGGCCACGGAGCGGGCCAGGGCGCGGTCGGCGGTCGTACGGGACTGCGCCCACAGCACGACGGCCCGCGGGCCGGTACGCCGCACGGCGTCGTGCAGGGCTTCGGAGGGCAGGGCCGCGCCGAACATCCGGGTCGGCACGCCCCGTTCGCCGAGGGCCGCGCTCAGGGCCTCGATGGGGAGGGTGTGCTGCTCGCCCGGGACGCAGGCCAGCAGGACGGGCGGGGTGCGCTGCGGGGCGGGCTGCGGCCGGATCCGGTGCAGGGCCCCGGAGACGTGCCAGGACAGCAGGTGCTCGACCTCCACGTAGCGCTCGCCCGCCGTGGCCCATTTGCGGCCGACGGCGTGGAGGGCCGGCGCGATGACCTCCTCCCAAGCGGTGACCAGGCCGTGCTCGGCCAGGGCCGCGTCCAGCCGGTCGGCCACGGCCGGCGCGTCCAGGCGTACGGCGGCCCGGGAGAGCCCCCGGCACTCGGGGCGGACCGCGCCCAGGGGGAGGACCCCGCCGGGGCCGCCGCCCGGAGCCGGGAGCGGGGGTCCGGGTGGCGGGGCTGCGGGCGGGCGGGCCGCCGTGGCCGTCGCGGGCCGGCCGGACGTGCCGGGGGTGTCGGGGGCGCCGGGAGCGTCGGGGGCGCCGGGAGTGCCGGCGCGGGCGCTCCGGGCGGCCTCCGCCGGCGGGACGCCCTGCGCGGTGAGCCGGCACATCAGCTCCAGGCGGGCGATGTCCTGCGGGGTCCAGCGGCGGTGGCGGCCGTCCTCGCGGTGGGCCGGGCCGATGGCGTACCGGCGCTCCCAGGAGCGGACCGTGGTCGGGGACACGCCGAGGCGGCGGGCCACGGCGCCGGTGCTCAGCGCGACGGCGGGCGGATGCTGCGGCGGCACGGCCGCGGGCGGTGCCGGTGTGGCCGCTTTCGGTGGCGGGAGCGCGCTGTCCACGCCGTTCACGATACGGCGACGGGCCGGCGGCCGGGGGCAGGAGCGCGGCGGAAGCCGCGGTGCGGGGCGGTCACTCTGCCCCCCGACCCCGGCGGAACCGGTCCAGGCCGTCGGCGAGTTCGACCACCGGGTCGGGATAGTCGTACCGGGCCCGGTCCGGGCCGGGGAGCCGCCAGGGCTCGTGCAGCCGGGGGGCCTCGAGTCCGGCGAGTTCCGGCACCCAGCGGTGCACGTAGCGGCCCTCGGGGTCGAAGCGGTGGCCCTGGCGGACGGGGTTCAGGACCCGGTTGGGCCGGGTGTCGGTGCCCGTGCCGGCCACCCACTGCCAGTTGAGCTGGTTGTTGGCGAGGTCCCCGTCCACGAGGAGGTCGAGGAAGTGCCGGGCACCGACCCGCCAGTCCACGTACAGGGTCTTGGTGAGGAAGCTCGCGGCGAGCAGCCGGCCGCGGTTGTGCATCCAGCCCTCGTGGCGGAGCTGGCGCATGGCGGCGTCGACCACCGGGTAGCCGGTGCGGCCCTCCTTCCAGGCCCGGGTCTCCTCCTCGGCGGCCGCTCCGGTGCGCCAGCGGTCCCCGCGGCCGCGGTAGTCCCGCGCGGCGCTGTCGGGGCGGGCGGCGAGCACCTGGTGGTGGAAGTCGCGCCAGCACAGCTGCCGGACGAAGGCCTCGCCCCCGGGGCCGCCCGCGGCGCGGGCCCGCTGGACGGCCTCGGTGGCCGAGAGCGTGCCGAAGTGCAGGTGCGGCGAGAGGCGGGAGGTGCCGTCGCCGGCCAGGTCGTCGTGGAGGTCCCCGTAGCGGGCGAGTCCCCCGTGCAGCCAGCGGGTCAGGAGGGTCCGGGCCTCCCGCTCGCCGCCCCGCGCGAGCCCCGGGGAGACTCCGGCGAGGGCCTGCCGCCGGGGCAGCGGATCGGAGCCGATCCCGTCGGGCACGGGCACCGACCGCGGGGCGGCCAGGACCCGGCGCAGCGGAACGTCGGCCCAGCGGCGGAAATACGGGGTGAACACGGCGAAGTGGTCGGAGCCGGCGGGGACCACGGAGCCGGGGGCGGCGGCCGTGACCACTCCGTCGTGGGCGTAGAGCCGGCGCCCCTCGGCTTCCAGGGCGGCGCGCAGCCGCTCCTCGCGGGCCCGGGCGTAGCCGCTGACGCCGGCCGCCAAGTGGACCTCGTCGGCGTCCTGGTCCCGGGCGAGGGCGCAGACCTCGTCGACGGTGTCGCCGGAGCGCAGCACGAGGCGGCCGCCCCGTTCGCGCAGGGCGGTGTCGAGGTCGGCGAGGCAGTCGGCGAGGAAGGCGAGCCGGTTGGGGGCGGCGAATCCGGCGGCGTCGACGGCAGGGTCCCGGACGAAGAGCGGCACGACCCGGTCGCAGGAGGAGAGGGCCGCGCGCAGCGGCGGATGGTCGTGCAGGCGCAGGTCTGAGGTGTACAGGACCACTGCGACGTTCATGTGGCTCGCTCCGCGTCAGGGCCGCCCGTGCTTCGGAGGGCGGCTGTCATCGGGTACTTCGGCCCGTACGGGCGCGGTGGATGCGGCGGATGTAGCGGATGCGCCTGATGCGGCGGACGCGGTGCTCGCCTCGCCGTCCAGGCGTTGTGCGGCGCGGGCGATGTTGCGGGCCATGCCGCCGAAGACCACGGCGTGGAACGGGGACACGCTCCACCAGTAGAGGTGTCCGAGCAGTCCGTGCGGGTGGAACAGGGCCCGCTGCCGGTAGCGTGCGCCGCCGTCGGCTCCGGCCCCGGGCTCCGCGTACATCTCCAGCCAGGCCAGCCCCGGCAGCCGCATCTCGGCGCGCAGCCGCAGCAGCCGGCCCGGCTCGATCTCCTCCACCCGCCAGAAGTCCAGGGAGTCCCCCACCCTCAGCCGGGTCGCGTCCCGGCGGCCGCGGCGGATGCCGACGCCGCCGACGAGCCGGTCCAGCCAGCCCCGTACCGCCCAGGCCAGGGGGAAGGAGTACCAGCCGTTCTCGCCGCCGATGCCCTCGACCACCCGCCACAGGGCGCCGGGCGAGGCCTCTACGGCGAGCTCCCGCCGGTCGGTGTAGAGGCTGCCGCCCGCCCAGTCGGGGTCGGTCGGCAGCGGGTCGCTCGGTGCGCCGGGCACGGCGGCGGAGGACCAGCGGGTGGTGACCCGGGCCTCCCGTACGCGCTGCAGGGCCAGTTCCAGCGCGCGGTCCAGGCCGATCGGGGTGCCCGGCGGATCGGGGACCCAGCGGGCGATGTCGTGCTCGGCGCACACGACCTCGTGGCGCAGGGACTCGGCGAGGGGCCGGGCCAGGGCCCGCGGCACCGGGGTGACCAGGCCGATCCAGTGGCTGGACAGGCCCGGGGTCAGCATCGGCACGCGCAGGATGAACCGTGGGGGGAGCTGGGCCACGGCGGCGTAGCGGCGCATCATCTCCTCGTACGTGACGACGTCGGGGCCGCCGATGTCGAAGGCCCGGCTGACCCCGGGCGGCATGCCGGCGCTGCCGACGAGGTAGCGCAGGACGTCGCGGACGGCGATGGGCTGGACACGCGTGCCGACCCAGCTGGGGGTGACCATGACGGGCAGCCGCTCGGTGAGGTAGCGCAGCATCTCGAAGGACGCCGACCCGGAGCCGATGATCACGGCGGCGCGCAGGACGGTGGTCGGCACCCCGGAGGCGAGCAGGATCCGGCCGACCTCGGCGCGGGAGCGCAGGTGGGGGGAGAGCGCGTGCACGGGGATGCCGGCCGGGGTGAGGCCGCCCAGGTAGACGATGCGGCGGACGCCCGCGGCGCGGGCCTGTTCGGCGAAGATCCGGGCGGCGTCGCGGTCGCGCTCCTCGAATCCGGAGCCGCCGCCGAGGGCGTGGACGAGGTAGTAGGCGACGTCGATGCCGTGCAGGGCCGCCGCGACGGAGCCTTCGTCGCCGGCGTCGCCACGGACGATCTCGGTGCGCCCCGCCCACGGGTGGTCGCGCAGCTTCTCGGGGGACCGGGCCAGGCAGCGGACCCGGTGGCCCGCGCCCAGGAGCTCGGGCACCAGCCGGCCTCCGATGTAGCCGCTGGCCCCGGTGACCAGGCAGTGCAGACCGCTCATGGGTTCCCTTCCGCTCCTTGGGCCCTGTCCCCGTAGGGGATTCGGGCGGGCCGGCGTATCCGGATGCACCGCGTTCCGCATCTGCGGCTGCGGCTGCGGCTGCGGCTGCGGCTGCGGCGCGGACGCGGCTGCGGCGCGGACGCGGCGCAGCACGGTACTGAGCCATTGGTACAGTCGCGGCATGGCGGTGGACGAACTCGACACCCGGATTCTGCGCCTGTTGATCGAACAGCCGCGCACGAGCGTCCGCGAGTACGCCCGGATCCTCGGGGTCGCCCGCGGCACCCTCCAGGCCCGGCTCGACCGGCTGGAGCGCACCGGTGTGATCACCGGGACGGGGCCCGTCCTCTCCCCCGCGGCGCTCGGCCATCCGGTGCTGGCCTTCGTGCACATCGAGGTGACCCAGGGCCGCCTGGACGAGGTCGGCGTGGCGTTGGCGGAGGTTCCCGAGATCATCGAGGCGTTCTCGATAACGGGTGGCGGGGACCTGCTGACCCGGGTGGCGGCGCGGGACAACGCGCACCTGGAGGACGTGATCCAGCGGCTGATCCGGCTCCCGGGGGTGGTTCGGACCCGTACCGAGGTGGCGCTGCGGGAGCGGGTGGCGCACCGGCTGCTGCCGCTGGTCGAGTCCGTGGGGCGGGCGGCCCGCAGACCCTGACGGGCCTGAAGCACCCGTTCCGCGCCGTCTGTCGGGCACGGGGCCTGGCGGGGCGGGCGGGGCGCTGCGACCATGCGTGGCGTGACCGCCACCCTGCTGCCCCCGGGCACCGAGCGCGGACCGCGCCGGTGGCCCCTCGTCGGGAACCTGCCGGCCTTCGCCCGCGATCCCCTGGCCTTCTTCGAGTCCCTGCGCGACGGGTACGGGGACTGGGTGCCGTGGGCCCTCGGCCCACGGCGCAACGTCCTGGTCTCCCGGCCCGAGCACGCCGCTGAGCTGCTGGGCGCCGTGGAGAAGACGTTCCGGCCGATGGAGCTGGGCTGGGCCTTCCACCAGCTGCTCGGGGACGGCGTGGTCGTCGCCACCGGCGCGGACTGGCGGCGCAAGCGGGCGCTGGTCCAGCCGGCCGTCCGCCCGCGGCAGGTGCGCTCGTACGCCGCGACGATGGTGGAATGCGCCGATGCGCTGGCCCGCGACTGGGCCGGGGGCGGGCGGATCGACGTGCACCGGGAGATGGCCGGGCTCACCCAGCGGATAGCGGTGCGCACGCTGTTCGGGACCGACGCGGCCGGCCGGGAGGCCCCGATCAGCGCGGCCATGGCCACGGCCCAGCGCGAACTGGGCGCCGAGTTCCGCGGACTGACGCTGTTCCTGCCGCCCTGGATCCGGACTCCGGGGCGGCAGCGGATGCGCCGGGCCGTGGCCGTCCTGGACCGGGAGATCGCGCACGTCATCCGGGAGCACGAGGCGGCGTCCGCGGGCGGGGCGGAGCGGGACGACCTGCTGAGCCGGCTGCTGGCCGCCCGCGACGAGCACGGCGCACCGCTGTCGCGCAAGGAGCTGCGGGACGAGTCGATCACGCTCTACATCGGCGGCCACGAGACCACGTCGACCACCCTGACCTGGGCCTGGCAGCTGCTGTCGGCCACCCCCGGGGCGCGGGACCGGCTGACGGAGGAGCTGGACCGGGTGCTCGGCGGGCGGCTACCCGTGTACGAGGACTACGAGCGGCTGCCCTGGACCCGGCAGGTGGTCAAGGAGGCGCTGCGGATGTACCCGCCGGTCTGGCTGATCTCGGCCGTCGCCGGGGAAGGGGCGGCGATCGGCGGGCGGAGCGTGCCCGCGGGGACGGCGGTGTGGACCAGCCCGTGGTCGATGCACCGCGACCGGCGCTGGTTCCCGGAACCGGGGGCCTTCCGCCCGGAGCGGTGGGACGCGGATGCCGGGCACCTGGCGGCGGAGCAGGCCTGGATTCCCTTCGGGGGCGGGCCGCGGGCCTGCCTGGGTGCCCGGTTCGCCCTGGTGGAGGCCGTGCTCGTGCTGGCGGTGCTGGCCCGGCGCTTCCACCTCGACACCGGTCCCGAGCCGGCCGCGGTGTTCCCCGGGCTGACGCTGCAGCCGGCCGGTCCGGTGCCGGCGACGCTGAGAACGCCCTGACCGGGTCGGGCGGGGCTCCGGCGGCGGGCTCCGGCGCTCCGGCGGGCTCCGGCGGACGGGGAAGATCCCGGCGCCCGCCCCAGTTAGTAGAACCGTGAACGATTTCGCGCGGGAGACGACGAGCGCCGACTCTGCCGGCGGGGACGGCGGCACCGAGGTCGACGTGGTGGTCGTGGGCGCCGGGCAGGCGGGCCTGTCCAGCGCCTACCACCTGGCGCGGGCGGGCATCGGCCACGTGGTCCTGGACCACGCGCCCCGCCCGGGCGGCGCCTGGCAGTTCCGCTGGCCCTCGCTGACGTACGGCAAGGTGCACGGCATGCACGCGCTGCCCGGCATGGAGCTCGTGGACGCCGACCCGTCGCGCCCGTCTTCGGCGGTGATCGGTGAGTACTTCACCGCGTACGAGCGTCGGTTCGGCCTGGACGTGCGCCGCCCCGTGCACGTGGCGGCCGTCCGGGAGGGCGCTGGCGGGCGGCTGGGGGTGGAGTCCTCGGCGGGCGTCTGGTCGGCGCGGGCACTGATCAACGCGACCGGCACCTGGGACCGGCCGTTCTGGCCCCGCTACCCGGGTCAGGAGTCCTTCCGGGGACGTCAGCTGCACACGGCGGACTACCCGGGGCCGCAGGCGTTCGCCGGGGCCCGGGTGGTCGTCGTGGGCGGCGGCACCTCGGCCGTGCAGCACCTGCTGGAGATCGCACGGGTGGCGGCCGCGACGACCTGGGTGACGCGCCGGCCCCCGGTGTTCCGCGACGGGTCCTTCGGGGAGGCGGAGGGCCGGGCGGCGGTGGCCCTGGTCGATGCGCGGGTACGGCAGGGGCTGCCGCCGCAGAGCGTGGTCAGCGTGACCGGGCTGCCGCTGAACGAGGGCGTGCGGGACGGGATCGCCTCGGGCGTGCTGGACCGCCGGCCCGTGTTCGACCGGGTGACGCCGACGGGTGTGGCCTGGGCGGACGGGGAGCAGGTGGAGGCCGACGTGATCCTGTGGGCCACGGGGTTCCGGGCGGCCGTCGACCATCTGGCCCCGCTGCGGCTGCGGGAACCGGGCGGCGGGATCCGCCTCGACGGCACCCGCGCGGTCCGCGACGAGCGGGTCCACCTGGTCGGATACGGCCCGTCGGCGTCGACGATCGGCGCCAACCGGGCGGGCGGTGCGGCGGTCCGGGAGATCCGCCGCCTGCTGGGCCGCGGCGCGCAGGACGACGCCGCGGACTTGCGGGACAAGGACTCCAGGGACGCGGACTCCCGGGACGCGGACTCCCGGGACGCCGCCGCGCGGGAGGCCCTCGAACCGGCCGGGGCCTGAGGGGCCGACGGGCCGGGGCGGGCAGGGGCGGGCAGGGGCCCTGCCGTGCGGGCCCGACCGTGCGGCTCGACCGTACGGGGCCTACCGGACCGGGCCAGCAGCCGCGGCCGCTGCGGCGCGGGCCCGGTTGAAGTCCGCGACGTGCCGCTTGTGCTCCTCGTAGGTCGCCGAGAAGCGGGTGTCCCCCGGCTTGACGGTGACGAAGTACAGCCAGTCGCCGGGCGTCGGCGCCACGGCCGCCGCCATGGCCTGGAGCCCGGGGCTGTCGATCGGCGTCGGCGGCAGTCCCTGGCGGCGGTAGGTGTTGAAGGGGTGGTCGATGCGCGTGTCGCTGATCTTGGTGTCCACCGTGCGGCGGTTCAGCGCGTAGTTGATGGTGGAGTCCATCTGCAGCGGCATCGACCGCGCCAGCCTGTTGTGCACGACACGGGCGACCTTGCCCATGTCGGTGCGGGTGTCGGCCTCGGCTTCGACGATGCTGGCGAGGGTGGCCGTCTGGTACGGGGTCATCCCGTGGGCCTTGGCGCCGTCGGCGACGACGCGCGTACCGAGCTTCGCGTTGGCCGTCCGCACCATGTACGCGAGCAGCTCGGCGGCCGTGGTCCGGGAGGTCACCGGGTACGAGGCCGGGAACAGGAAGCCCTCCGGGTTGCCCTTTGCCTCCGCGGGCAGGGCCAGTTGGGCCGTGACGGCCGCCGCTTTCGCAGAGCCGGCCGGGAGCTTCAGCTCGCGGTCGATGGCCGCGTAGACCTGGGGGGCGCGCCATCCTTCGGGGATGACCAGCGCGCGCGGCTGCTCGGGGGGCTCCTCTTCCTCGTCCCGTAGCAGCGGTCCGAGGGTGACGGCCGTCCCGATCACGAGCAGCATGCCGAGGAAGAGCGCCAGACGGCCCCGGCGCGTGAGCCGGTGACGACGCCGTGGCGGCCGGTACTCATGACGCATGCGGGCACGCTACCCCGCGAAACGTCGCATTCCCGACATCACGCCCCTATATACGTCATACGATCACACGTTCCGCTGTGGGCGGGTGGGCTTGGGCGGCCTCCCGGTCCCGCTGGACCAGGGCGGCGTACCGGCCGCCGAGCGCCAGCAGTTCCTCGTGCGTGCCGCGTTCGGCTATGCGGCCCTGATCCAGGACGACGATCTGGTCGGCGTCGCGGATGGTCGAGAGCCGGTGCGCGATGGTGATCGTGGTGCGCCCTGCGGAGAGCGTGTCGATGGCCTGCTGCACGGCGTGCTCGGTCCGGGTGTCGAGGGCGCTGGTGGCCTCGTCGAGGATCAGTACCGGCGGGTCGCGCAGGATGGTGCGGGCGATGGCCAGGCGCTGCTTCTCACCGCCGGAGAAGCGGTAGCCGCGCTCGCCGACGAGGGTGTCGTACCCGTCGGGCAGGGATGCGATGTGGTCGTGGATCTGGGCGGCGCGAGCCGCGTCGGCGATCTCCTCGTCGGTGGCGTCGGGTTTGGCGAAGCGCAGGTTGTCCGCGACCGAGGCGTGGAAGAGGTAGGTCTCCTGGGAGACCACGCCGATGGACCGGGCGAGCGAGTCGAAGTCGAGGTCGCGTACGTCCACCCCGTCGAGGGCGACCCGTCCGCCGGTGACGTCGTACAGCCGGGGCACCAGGTAGCTGAGGGTGCTCTTGCCGGAGCCGGTCGGGCCGACGACGGCGAGGGAGCCGCCGGCGGGGACGGTGATGTCGATGCCCGTCAGGGTGGGCCCGCTCTCGGCGTCGTACGCGAAGTGCACGTCCTCCAGGCGGATCTCGCCCGTGGCCCGCTCCAGACGCACGGGGTCCCTGCGCTCGGTGATGTCCACCGGCAGGTCGAGGTACTCGAAGATGCGCGCGAACAGCGCGAGGGAGGTTTGGATCTGCACGCCGGTCGACAGCAGGCTCACGGCCGGCCGGAACAGGCCCTGCTGGAGCGTGACGAAGGCGACGAGCGTGCCGACGGAGAGGGACGGGGCGCCGGACTGCAGGGCGATGCCGGCGGCCCAGTAGATGAGCGCCGGCATGGCGGCCATGACGATGCCTATCGTGGACATCCGCCAGCGCCCGGCCATGCTGGAGCGCACTTCGAGGGCGACGAGCTTCTCGGACTCCTCGGCGAAGGAGCGGGTGAGCGAGTCGGCGCGGCCCATCGTCCGGCCGAGCAGGATGCCGCTCACCGACAGCGACTCGGTGACCGTCGCGGCCATCGCCGCCATCTGCTTCTGCCGCTGGAAGGTGATCTTCCTGCGCTCGCGGCCCACCCTCTGGCTGATCCACACGAAGAGGGGCAGCAGGAGCAGCGAGACCACCGTGAGCCGCCAGTCGAGCACCAGCATGGCCAGCACGGAGGCGACGACGGCCGTGAGGTTGGAGACGAGCGAGGTCGCGGTGGTGGTCACGGTGGCCTGCATGCCGCCGATGTCGTTGGCTATCCGGGACTGCACCTCACCGGTGCGGGTGCGGGTGAAGAAGGCCAGGGGCATCCGCTGGAGCTGGGCGTAGACGGCTGCGCGCAGGTCGTGCATGACGCGCTGGCCGACCGTGGTGGAGATCAGGGTCTGCAGGACGCCGAAGACGCTGGTCACGATGGCGATGAGGATCATCCCAAGCGCGAGCACGCTGAGCAGCCCGGTGCGCCCCTCGGGGATGGCGACGTCCAGGATCTCCTTGAGCAGGAACGGCGAGGCGATGCCGACCAGCGAGGACGCGCAGACGAGGAGACCCACTACGGCCAGCCGGCCGCGATAGGGGCGGAAGAGGCCCATGATCCGGCGCAGTTCGCGCGGCCGCTCCCCGGGGCCGGGGCGGCGGGGGTCGAGGGATTCCTTCGATGGCGTCCAATTCGGTTCTTCGGAGCGCATGGGCCTCCTTATGACGGGACTCGGACTCCCGACGACTCAGGCGAGCATAGCTCATTGTTACCTATACTCACAATGAGTCGGGTCCTGCTACTGTTCCCAGTATGAGCACCGCTCCCGAGACCGACAGCACAGACGGCGTGCTCGCCGAGCAGCTGCTGCGGCTGACCCGACGGCTCCACCGGATCCAGAAGCGCCATCTGGAGCCGCTGGGCATCACTCCCGCCCAGAGCAGGCTGCTGCGCCTGGTCTCGTACTCCGATGGTGAACAGCCACCCCGGATGGCGGATCTCGCCGCCCGCCTGGAGGTCGTGCCCCGCGCCGTGACGACCCTGGTGGACGGGCTGGAAGCGGCCGGGTGCGTGCGCCGCGCCCCCGACCCGGCCAACCGGCGCGTCATACGGATCGAGCTCACCGACACGGGACGCGAAACGCTGCGGCGGCTGCGCAGCGCGCGAACCGACGCCGCAGAGGAGATCCTGGCTCCGTTGGGCGCCGAGCAGCGGGACCTGCTCGGCGGCCTGCTGGCCGCCCTCACGGACGCCCCGGAGGGGCGCCGCTGCTGACGGGCCGAGGAGCGAGGGGTCGCACATGCCGCTGCTGGAACCGAAGCCCGGGGCCCTGCGCCCGCACGGCATCGGCGGCCCCGCCCCCGACCGCCTGCCCGAGTGGCGCGCCGGCGGCACCCCCGAGCCGCTGCGCGGCGAGCTGACGGAGCTGCTCGGCACCGAGAAGGTGCTGTGGAAGGCCTCCGACCTGGTCCGCTACGCCTCCGACGCCTCCCCCTACCGCTTCGTGCCGCAGGTGGTGGTGGTCGCGGAGGACATCGACGACGTCTCCGCGCTCCTGTCGTACGCCCACGGGCACGGCCGCGAGGTCGTCTTCCGGGCCGCCGGGACCTCGCTCAACGGCCAGGCCCAGGGCGAGGACATCCTCGTCGACGTACGCCGCCACTGGACCGGCATCGAGGTCCTGGACGGCGGGCTCCGGGCCCGGATCCGCCCGGGCACCACCGTGGCTCGGGCCAATGCCGCCCTCGCCCGGCACGGCCGCGTCCTCGGCCCCGACCCGGCCAGCGCCATCGCCTGCACCCTCGGTGGGGTCGTCGCCAACAACTCCTCCGGCATGACGGCGGGGACCACGAGGAACGCGTACCGGACCCTGTCCTCCCTGACGTTCGTGCTGCCCGGCGGCACCGTCGTGGACACCGCCGACCCGTTGGCCGACGAGGAGCTGTCCCGCGCCGAGCCCGCCCTCTGCCGCGGCCTCATGGAGATCAAACGGCAGATCGAGGCCGACCCGGAGCTCGTCGCCCGGATCCGGGCCAAGTACGCGATCAAGAACACCACCGGCTACCGCCTCGACGCCTACCTCGACGGCGCCACCCCCGTCGAGATCCTGCGCGGGCTGATGGTCGGCTCCGAGGGCACCCTCGGCTTCCTCGCCGAGCTGGTCTTCGACACCCTTCCCCTGGACCGCAGGGTCTCCGGCGCGCTGCTCTTCTTCCCCTCGCTGCCCGCCGCGGCGGCCGCCGTGCCGCTGTTCAACGAGGCGGGCGCCCTCGCCGTCGAGGTGATGGACGGCAACACCCTGCGCGCCTCCGTCAGCGTCGCGGGAGTCCCCGGTGACTGGGCCCGCCTACCGAAGGACACCACCGCCCTGCTGGTGGAGTTCCGCGCCCCGGACGAGACGGGTCTGGCGGAGTACGAGGAGCACGCCGCCGGCGTGCTGGCCCGGCTGGAGCTGGTGGCGCCGGTGCCCTCCGTCGCCAACGCCTTCACCCGGGACCCGCGGACCCTCCACGGCTACTGGACGGCGCGCAAGGCCTTCGTCACCGCCGTCGGCGGGGCCCGCGCCCCCGGCACCACCCTGATCACCGAGGACTTCGCCGTCCCGCCGGCACGGCTGGCGGAGGCCTGCGAGGCACTGCTGGCGCTCCAGGCCGAGCACGGCTTCGACGCCGCCGTCGCCGGTCACGCCGCCCACGGCAACCTGCACTTCCTACTCGCTTTCGATGCCGCCCGGCCGGCCGACGTGGCGCGCTACGCGGCCTTCATGGACGCGTTCTGCCGGCTCACGGTGGAGCGGTTCGACGGCTCGCTGAAGGCCGAGCACTCCACGGGCCGCAACATGGCCCCCTTCCTGGAGCTGGAGTGGGGGCCCGAGGCCACGGAACTGATGTGGCGCACCAAGCGGCTCGTCGACCCGGAGGGGCTGCTCGCCCCGCGGATCCTCCTCGACCGCGACCCGCAGGCCCATCTGCGCGGCCTGAAGACGATCCCGCGGGTCGAGGCGGTGGCCGACCCGTGCATCGAGTGCGGGTTCTGCGAACCGACCTGCCCCAGCAAGGACCTGACGACCACGCCCCGTCAGCGCATCGTGCTGCGCCGGGAGATGGTGCGCCAGCAGCCGGCCTCCCGGGTGCTGGACGAGCTGCTCGACTCCTACGGGTACGACGCCGTGGACACCTGCGCCGGCGACTCCACCTGCATGCTCGCCTGCCCGGTCGGCATCGACACGGGCGCGTTGATGAAGGACTTCCGCCACCGCCGGCACGGTCCGCGCGAGGAGTGGGCGGCTGAACTGGCCGCCCGGCGGTTCACGGCCGTCGAGGGCGCCGCGCGGCTGGCCGTGGCCGCCGCCGGCACCGTCTCCGGCATCGCCGGGGACCGGCTCCTGGAGGCGGTCACGGGGGCCGCGCGCAGGGCCCTGCGCCCCGACCTCGTGCCGCAGTGGCTGCCGCGGCTCCCCGGCGCCGCCGCCCGCGGGCTCCCCCCGACCCGGCGGGTCGGGGCGGCGGCCGTCTACTACCCGGCCTGCATCAACCGGATCTTCGGCGGGCCGCGGGGCGAGCCCGGGTCCAGCCTGCCCGAGGCCGTGGTGACCGTGTCGGAGCGGGCCGGGAAGCCGTTGTGGATCCCGCCCGACGTGGCCGGCACCTGCTGCGCGACCATCTGGCATTCCAAGGGCTACGACGCCGGGAACCGGGTGATGGCCAACCGGATCGTGGAGGCGGCCTGGGGCTGGACCGCGGGCGGGCGGCTCCCGCTCGTGGTCGACGCCTCGTCCTGCGCGCTGGGCATCGCGCGCGAGGTGGTCCCCTACCTGACCGACGACAACCGCGCGCTGCACGCGGAACTGACGGTCGTCGACTCCGTCGTCTGGGCGGCGCAGGAGCTGCTGCCGCGCCTGGCCGTGCGGCGCACCACCGGCTCCGCGGTCCTCCACCCCACCTGCTCGATGCGGCACGTGGGCACGGAGGGGGCGCTGCGGGCGGTGGCCGAGGCCTGCGCGCAGGAGGTGGTGGTTCCGGCCGACGCGGGCTGCTGCGCCTTCGCGGGCGACCGGGGGATGCTGCACCCGGAGCTGGCGGCCTCGGCGACGGCGCGCGAGGCGGCAGAGGTGACCGAACGCGAGTTCGACGCGTACCTGTCGGCGAACCGGATGTGCGAGGTGGGGATGGAACGGGCCACCGGCCGCCCCTACCACTCCGCCCTGGTCGAGCTGGAGCGCGCCACGCGTCCCTGACCCGGTGCGCGGCAGCGGCGACGATGCGGCAACCCGCAGCGTCACGCCGTGGCCAACGCAAAATCGATTGCCCGGCGACGGTCGGGAGGGCGAACCTTGCACGGTCCGGACATCTCGACCAGCCATGGGGCGTCATGCAGATCAGCGACCTTCCGCATCCGGACCCCGGGGTACCCGACGTCCGCTCGGGCCCCCGCTTCCTGCTGTGGCTCGGGCGCAGGCAACTCGGCGGCCAGGCCCGGAGCCTGTGCTGGGGCCTGGTGCACTTCTGCGGGATCGCCGGGCTCCCGTACGCGGTCGGCGCGGGTGTCGAAGCGGTCGTCGACCGCGACGGCACCCGGCTGCTGCTGGTCGGCGGGCTGCTGGTGCTGATCGGGATCGCCACCTCGGTCGGCGACACCATGCTCCACCGCACCGCCGTCACCAACTGGATCACCGCTGCGGCGCGCGTGCAGCAGCTCCTGGCCCGCAAGACCGCCGAACTCGGCTCCGCCCTGACCCGCCGGGTCGCAGCGGGAGAGGTCGTGGCGGTCTCCACGGGCGACGTGGAGAAGATCGGCTGGTTCGTGGAGGCGGTCTCCCGCTTCCTCGCCGCCGCCTTCGCCGTCGTCGCCATCTGCGTCGGTCTGCTGCTCTACGCGCCGGCGATCGGGATCGTCGTCGCCGTCGGCGTCCCCGTGCTCGCCCTGTCCGTGCTGCCGCTGCTCCCGCGCGCCACCCGGCGGGCCGACGTGCAGCGGGAGAAGGCCGGCCGCGCCACCGAGCTGGCGTCCGACACCGTGGCGGGCCTGCGGGTGCTGCGCGGCATCGGCGGCGAGGAGCTGTTCCTGGGCCGCTACCGGGAGGCCTCGCAGCAGGTCCGCGAGGCGGCCGTGCACAGCGCCCGGATGTGGGCGCTGATCTCGGCGATCCAGGTGCTGCTGCCGGGCGTGCTGCTGATCACGGTCGTCTGGTACGGCTCGGAGCTCGTCCTGGGCGGCCGGCTGACGGTCGGCGAACTCGTCGCGGCCTTCAGCGCGGTGGCCACGATGCTCTACCCTCTGCGGCACTTCGAGGAGATCGCCATGGCGTACTCCTTCTCGCGCCCGTCCGCCCAGCGGGCCGCCCGGGTGCTGTCGCTGACGCGTACGGAGGCCCCCGCACGACCGGAGTCCACGGCCCCGCTCGGGGCACCGGAGCCGGGCGGGGACCTGTACGACCCGGTGACCGGGCTGCTCGCCCCGGCGGGCCGGCTCACGGCGGTGGTGTGCGGGGACCCGGACCTGGCGGGCCGGCTCGCCGAACGCCTCGGCGGCCACCCCGCGGACGGCGGCGAAGAGGGCGACGCCGAGAACGGCAGCGACTCCGACTCCGGGTCCGAGGCCGGGGCCGAGGCCGCCGGCCGAGCCTCGGTGCTGCTGGGCGGGGTCCCGCTGGACGGCCTTCCGCTGGACACCGCGCGCGCCCTGGTCCTCGTCCAGGACAAGGACCCGGTGCTGCTGTCCGGGACGCTGCGCGAGCTGTTCGCCGTGCCGTCGTCCGGGCAGGTCGAACCGGCCGCCGCGCTGGCCGCCGCCCAGTGCGGCGACGTCCTCGACGCGCTGCTGCAGTCGGCCCCGGACGGGGTCGCGGACCCGATGGACGCCCGGATCACCGAACGCGGTCGGTCCCTGTCCGGCGGCCAGCGCCAGCGCCTGGCACTGGCGCGGTCCCTCGCCACCGACCCGGAGGTGCTGGTGCTGGACGAGCCGACCTCGGCGGTCGACTCGCACACCGAGGCACGGATCGCGGACGGCATCGGTGCGCTGCGGTCCGGCCGGACCACCGTGGTCCTGGCCTCGTCGCCGCTGCTGCTGGACCGCGCCGACCACGTGGTGCTGGTCCACGAGGGGGCGGTCGCGGCCTCCGGAACGCACCGCGAACTGCTCCACGGCGAGCCGCGCTACCGGGCGGTCGTCACCCGGGAGACCGACGAGGAGCAGCGGCTCGCCCGCCTGGAACTGGCACAGCTGGCAGAGGAACTCACAGAGATCGAGGAAACCGCATGATCGGCGTGGCGCCGCCGGAGTACGACCCGGCAGCCCCCGAAACGGCCGCCACCCTGCCCGTGGGCAGCTCGGCAACCGTACGGGGATACGTGCGCGGTCTGCTGCGGCGGCACCGGCGGGCCTTCGCGGTCCTGGTCACGGTCAACGCGGTCGCGGTGATCGCCTCCATGGTAGGCCCGTACCTGCTGGGCCGGGTGGTGGACCAGCTCTCGGCCGGGGCGCGCGAGCTCCATCTGGAGCGTGTGGCCGTGGTGTTCGCGCTGGCGCTCGCCGTCCAGACGCTGTTCGTCCGGCTGGTCCGGCTGCGCGGGGCCGTGCTCGGCGAGCGGATGCTGGCCGACCTGCGCGAGGACTTCCTGGTGCGTTCGGTGGGCCTGCCGCCGGGCGTGCTGGAACGGGCCGGCACCGGCGACCTGCTGTCGCGGATCACGACCGACGTCGACCGGCTGGCCAACGCGATGCGCGAGGCCGTGCCGCAACTGGCCATCGGCGTCGTGTGGGTGGGGCTGCTCTTCGGGGCGCTCGCCGTGACCGCGCCACCACTGGCGCTCGCCGCGCTGGTGGCGCTGCCGGTACTGGTGATCGGTTGCCGCTGGTACTTCCGGCGGGCCCCGTCGGCGTACCGATCGGAGGCTGCCGGCTACGCGGCGGTCTCGGCCGCGCTCACCGAGACGGTGGACGCGGGCCGGACCGTCGAGGCGCACCGCCTCGGCCCGGCCCGGATCAGGCTGTCGGAGCGCCGGATCAAGGAGTGGACGGCGTGGGAGCGGTACACCCTGTTCCTGCGCACGGTCCTGTTCCCCGTCATCAACGTCACCTTCCTGACGATCCTCGGCTCGGTTCTGCTGATCGGCGGCTTCTGCGTGCTCCAGGGCTGGCTGTCGGTGGGACAGCTGACCACGGGGGCGCTGCTCGCGCAGATGATGGTCGATCCGATCGGCCTGATCCTGCGCTGGTACGACGAGCTGCAGATCGCGCAGGTGTCGCTGGCCCGCCTGGTGGGCGTCCGGGAGATCGAGCCGGACGCGGGCGATGCCGGCGTCGTCCCGGAGGGGCGCGACGTGCGCGCCGACGAGGTCCGCTTCGGCTACCGGGAGGGCGTGGACGTCCTGCACGAGGTGTCGATGTCCGTGCCGCCGGGGACCCGCATGGCGCTCGTCGGCCCCTCGGGCGCGGGCAAGTCCACGCTGGGCCGGCTGCTGGCGGGCATCTACGCGCCGCGCGCGGGCGAGGTGACCCTCGGCGGGGCGCAGCTGTCGCGGATGCCGGCGGAGCGGGTGCGCGCACAGGTGGCCCTGGTCAACCAGGAGCACCACGTGTTCGTGGGCTCGCTGCGGGACAACCTGCGGCTCGCGCGGACGGGGGCGCAGGACGCCGAACTGTGGGCCGCGCTCGGCGCGGTGGACGCCGACGGTTGGGCCCGGGCCCTGGAGTCCGGGCTGGACACGGAGGTGGGCTCGGGCGGCACGGCGCTGACCCCGGCGCAGGCCCAGCAGATCGCACTGGCCCGGCTGGTGCTGGCGGATCCGCACACACTGGTGCTGGACGAGGCCACCTCGCTGCTGGACCCGCGCGCCGCACGGCACTTGGAGCGTTCGCTGGCGCGCGTGCTGGACGGGCGTACGGTCATCGCGATCGCGCACCGGCTGCACACGGCGCACGACGCGGACGTCATCGCGGTGGTCGAGGACGGCCGGATCAGCGAGCTGGGCTCGCACGACGAGCTGGTCGCCGCCGACGGGGCGTACGCGGCCCTGTGGCGGTCCTGGCACGGCTGAGCCGGGCGCCGGGGGCCGGGTCCGGGCGAAATTCGCTTCGGCCCCGGTGCGGGCTTCCCCTACGGTGGCGCGGTGACCATTCGGGTGATCGTGTTGAACGGCGGATCCAGTGCGGGCAAGTCGGGGATCGTGCGGTGCCTCCAAGCGGTGCTGCCGGATCCGTGGCTCGCCGCCCCGATCGACTCGCTGATCGAGGCCATGCCCGCCTCCCTGCAGGAGTCGGCGTCGGGGTTCGACGTGGCCGCCGACGGCGTGGTGAGCATCGGGGCGGAGTTCCGGACGCTGGAAGCGGCGTGGCGGGATGGGGTCGCCGCGATGGTGCGGGCGGGCGCCCGGGTCATCGTCGACGACGTCTTCCTCGGCGGGGCGGAGTCCCAGCAGCGGTGGCAGCGGGCGCTCGGCCCGCTGGACGTGCTGTGGGTCGGCGTCAGGTGCGCGAGCGAGGTCGCCGCGGGCCGTGAGGTCGCCCGCGGGGACCGGACCCCGGGGATGGCCGCGTCCCAGGCGGACCTGGTCCACCGGGGCGTGGTCTACGACCTGGAGGTGGACACCACGCACACCGAGTCCTTGGAGTGTGCGCGGGCCATCGCCACCCGGCTCGGGCAGTCCTAGAGGAAGCCGAGGGCCGAGGCCCCGCCGACGCCGCCGAGCAGCATGAACGCGGGCATGAGGACCTTGAGCTCCACCCAGCTGCCCGCCCGGAAGCGCATCCCCTTCGGCGGGCCGACGGGGTACCAGCGCTTCCCTGCGATGGGGAGCGGCCACAGGATCGGGCAGCCGGAGACCGTGAGGGCGTCCCCGACGTCGTGGACGAGGGCGCCGAGCAGGATCGGCAGGCCCAGCCAGACGTACTCCTGGCCGGGGCCGAAGAGCCAGTCGGCGCCGTTGCCGGGCTGGTCGAGGACGCCGGCCAGGATCCAGGCGCTGGTGGCGCCGAGCAGCCAGACGAGGACGTCGCTGGACATCCGCGCCGCCCGCCACAGCAGGCCCTCCACGGCCAGGACGAGGTGGACGAAGAGCAGGGCGAGCACGCCCCAACGGTCGGCGGTGACCGCCACCACGGAGGAGCCCGCGCCGATCAGGACGGCCCACAGCCAGGTGTGCGTCAGGGTGCGGTGGCCGCCGGAGCGGCGGGCGTCCTTCGGGGCACGGGTGGCCTTGTAGACGGCGTAGGACAGCTTGTCGACCACCTCGCACAGGCCCCGGGACAGCGGGCCGAAGGCGCGGGAGATCGTCGCCGACTTGTGGTCGAGGTCGGGGGCGAGGGCCGCGCCCGCGCAGATCAGGGCGCCGACGACGAGGACCGGCCAGGGCATCGGATGCCCGGCGGCCGCTGCCGCCGCGCCCACCCCCAGCCAGGCCGCCGCCCCGGACAATGAGTGCGCCGGACCCATCATGCTCGTCTTCCCGCCCCGGTGTGTGCTGGTCGGGCCCTGCCGACGGTGTCGTCCGGCCCCGGTCAACGGCACAGCGTACCCGTGGTGATCTTCATTCCGTCGGCCGGTTCCCTCATCCGGGCGGAAGCCAGGCAAGATGGGGGGTGTGACCCTCATTGATCAGCTCCCGCCGAACGCCGACCCCGACGCGCTCTTCGAGGCCTTCTCCTCGTGGGCGGAGGACCAGGGCATCACCCTGTACCCGGCCCAGGAGGAGGCGCTGATCGAGGTCGTCTCCGGGGCGAACGTGATCCTGTCCACTCCGACGGGCTCCGGGAAGAGCCTCGTCGCGGCCGGCGCGCACTTCACCGCCCTGGCCCAGGACAAGGTCACCTTCTACACCGCCCCGATCAAGGCGCTGGTGTCGGAGAAGTTCTTCGACCTGTGCAAGCTGTTCGGCACGGAGAACGTCGGCATGCTGACCGGCGACGCCTCGGTGAACGCCGACGCCCCGGTGATCTGCTGTACCGCCGAGGTGCTGGCCTCCATCGCCCTGCGCGACGGCAAGTACGCCGACATCGGCCAGGTCGTGATGGACGAGTTCCACTTCTATGCCGAGCAGGACCGCGGCTGGGCCTGGCAGATCCCGCTGCTGGAGCTCCCGCAGGCCCAGTTCATCCTGATGTCGGCGACCCTCGGCGACGTGTCGAAGTTCGAGAAGGACCTCACCCGGCGGACCGGCCGCCCGACGTCGGTGGTGCGGTCCGCGACCCGGCCCGTCCCGCTGTCGTACGAGTACGTCACGACGCCGATCACCGACACGATCACCGAGCTGCTGGAGACCAAGCAGTCGCCGGTGTACATCGTGCACTTCACCCAGGCCCAGGCGGTCGAGCGGGCGCAGTCGCTGATGAGCATCAACATGTGCTCGCGCGAGGAGAAGGACAAGATCGCCGAGCTGATCGGCAACTTCCGCTTCACCACGAAGTTCGGGCAGAACCTGTCCCGCTACGTGCGGCACGGCATCGGCGTGCACCACGCCGGCATGCTGCCCAAGT
Organism: Streptomyces sp. NPDC127106; assembly: GCF_042677605.1. Taxonomy (NCBI): domain Bacteria; kingdom Bacillati; phylum Actinomycetota; class Actinomycetes; order Kitasatosporales; family Streptomycetaceae; genus Streptomyces; species Streptomyces sp. NPDC127106. The sequence goes on from NZ_JBHXTC010000002.1 coordinate 252,281, forward strand.
ACCGGCGCCTGGTGGAGAAGCTGGCGCAGGCCGGCCTGCTGAAGGTGATCTGCGGCACCGACACCCTCGGTGTCGGCGTCAACGTCCCCATCCGCACCGTGCTGTTCACGGCGCTCACGAAGTACGACGGCAACCGGGTCCGCACGCTGCGCGCCCGCGAGTTCCACCAGATCGCCGGCCGGGCCGGCCGGGCCGGCTTCGACACGGCGGGCTTCGTCGTCGCCCAGGCGCCCGAGCACGTCATCGAGAACGAGCGGGCCCTCGCGAAGGCCGGCGACGACCCGAAGAAGCGCCGCAAGGTGGTCCGCAAGAAGGCCCCGGAGGGCTTCGTCGCCTGGTCGGACAGCACCTTCGAGAAGCTCATCGCCGCCGAGCCGGAACCCCTCACCTCCCGGTTCAAGGTCACCAACATCATGCTGCTGTCGGTCATCGCTCGGCCGGGCAATGCCTTCCAGGCGATGCGCAGCCTCCTGGAGGACAACCACGAGCCGCGCAAGGCCCAGCTGAAGCACATCCGGCGCGCCATCGCCATCTACCGCTCGCTGCTGGACGGCGGGGTGGTCGAGCAGCTCGACACCCCGGACGCGGAGGGCCGCACGATCCGGCTGACCGTCGACCTCCAGCAGGACTTCGCACTGAACCAACCGCTGTCGACCTTCGCGCTGGCAGCGTTCGACCTGCTGGACCCGGACTCCCCCTCCTACGCGCTGGACATGGTCTCCGTCGTGGAGTCCACGCTGGACGACCCGCGGCAGATCCTGGCCGCCCAGCAGAACAAGGAGCGGGGCGCCGCGGTCGCCGCGATGAAGGCCGACGGGGTCGAATACGAGGAGCGGATGGAGCGGCTCCAGGACGTCACCTATCCCAAGCCCCTTGAAGAGCTCCTGCACCACGCCTACAACGTGTACCGCAAGAGCCACCCGTGGGTCGGCGACCACCCGGTCTCCCCGAAGTCGATCATCCGCGACATGTATGAACGCGCGATGACCTTCACCGAGTTCACGGCCTTCTACGAGCTCGCCCGCACCGAGGGCATCGTGCTGCGCTATCTGGCGAGCGCGTACAAGGCGCTGGACCACACCATCCCCGACGACCTGAAGTCCGAGGACCTCCAGGACCTCATCGCCTGGCTGGGCGAGCTGGTCCGCCAGGTCGACTCCAGCCTGCTCGACGAGTGGGAGCAGTTGGCGAACCCGGAGGTGGAGACGGCGGAGGAGGCCCAGGACAAGGCCGACCAGGTCAAGCCGGTCACCTCGAACGCGCGCGCCTTCCGCGTCCTGGTCCGCAACGCCATGTTCCGCCGGGTGGAGCTGGCGGCGCTGGACCGCATCGACGAGCTGGGCGAGCTGGACGGCGAGTCCGGCTGGGACGCCGATGCCTGGGGCGAGGCCATGGACGCGTACTGGGACGAGTACGACGACCTGGGCACCGGCCCCGACGCCCGCGGCCCGAAGCTGCTCCAGATCGAGGAGGACCCGGCGCACGGTCTGTGGCGCGTCCGCCAGACCTTCGCGGACCCGAACGGGGACCATGGCTGGGGCATCAGCGCCGAGGTCGACCTGGCCGCCTCCGACGAGGAGGGCCGGGCCGTCCTCCGGCTGACCTCGGTCGGCGAACTCGGCGCGCTCTGACTCCCCCGGACCGGGTCCGGGGGAACCGGAACCGCCTCCCCCGGACCCGGTCCGGGGGGACACCGGCCCTTCCGCGGCCGGCCCCGCCGGCGACGACAGTGGAGAACCTCTGATGACGAACCCCGCCGAGAGACTGGTCGACCTGCTGGACCTGGAGCAGATCGAGGTCAACATCTTCCGCGGTGCCAGCCCCCAGGAGTCCCTCCAACGGGTCTTCGGCGGGCAGGTGGCCGGCCAGGCCCTGGTGGCCGCGGGCCGGACCGTCGAGAGTGACCGGCCGGTCCACTCCCTGCACGCGTACTTCCTGCGCCCCGGCATCCCCGGGGTGCCGATCGTGTACCAGGTGGAGCGGGTGCGCGACGGGCGGTCCTTCACCACGCGCCGCGTCACCGCGGTCCAGCGAGGCAAGACGATCTTCAATCTGACCGCCTCCTTCCACCATCCCGAGGAGGGCAGCATCGAGCACCAGCTGCCTCCCCGCCTCGATTTCCCCCACCCGGACACCCTCCCGAAGGTCGCGGACGAAATCCGCGAGCACTTGGGTGCGTTGCCCGAGGCGCTGGAGCGGATGGCCCGCCGCCAGCCGTTCGACATCCGGTACGTGGACCGGCTCCGCTGGACCCCGCAGGAGCTGCGGGACTCCGATCCGCGCAGCGCCGTGTGGATGCGGGCGGTCGGCCCCCTGGGCGACGACCCGTTCGTGCACACCTGCGCCCTCACCTACGCCAGTGACATGACCCTCCTCGACGCCGTGCGCATCCCCGTGGAGCCCCTGTGGGGCATGCGCGGTTTCGACATGGCCTCGCTGGACCACGCCATGTGGTTCCACCGGCCGTTCCGGGCGGACGAGTGGTTCCTGTACGACCAGGAGTCGCCCATCGCGCACGGCGGCCGCGGCCTGGCCCGCGGCCGGATCTACGACCTGGAGGGCAGGCTGCTGGTCTCCGTGGTCCAGGAAGGCCTCTTCCGCCCGTACCCGTCCTTGCAGGCCCGGCCGTCCGCGCCGGCCGAACCGACCCCGAAGAGCTGAGCACCCCCATGTCCGACCAGGTCCTCCCCTGCCCCTGCGGGCTGCCCGCTTCCTACGCGGAGTGCTGCGGCCGCTTCCACTGCGGTGACCGGCAGGCTCCCACCGCCGAACTGCTGATGCGCTCCCGGTTCAGCGCCTTCGCCGTCGGCGACACGGCCTACCTGATGCGCTCCTGGCATCCGGACACCCGCCCCGGCAGGCTCGACCTGGACCCCGAGCAGCGCTGGGTGCGGCTGGAGATCCTCGGCGTCGAGCGCGGCGGGATGTTCGAGACGGAGGGCTCAGTGGAGTTCCGGGCGCACTACCGCGAAGGAGGGCACGCCGGTTCCCTGCACGAGAACAGCGCCTTCGCCCGGGAGGACGGGGCCTGGGTCTACGTCGGCCCCCTCTCCCCCGTCGACTTCAGCTGACCGCGCGCCCCGGCCAGGGTGAAGTCCAGGCTGGTGCGGAACCAGTGGACCTCGTCGGGAGACTCCGCCCGCAGCAGCCGCTGGGCCACGGCCGCGGCAGCCGGGATCTGCGGGTGCCCGTACGGCGGGGGCGGGGCGAGGGCGGCGAGTACGATCCGCTCCGCCGGGTCGGGCACGGCCTGCCGGACCTCCTCCTCCGGGAGCACGGAGGCCAGTACGGCCGCCCGCTCCCAGGGGTCGGCGGTCCGTTCCAGCAGCAGCCCCACGTGTCGGTCGCGCCACGCACGCGGCCGCAGGTCCGCGCCGGCCGCCATCAGCTGCCGGTCCGCCTCGGGTGCACCGCCGCACAGCAGCTCCGGGTCCCGGGCGGTGAACTCCCTTAATTCCGCGGCCAGGTAGATCCACACCACGGCCCGGTACCGGTTGATGCGGTAGCCGACGGGGGCGATGCGCCCGCAGCGGGCGAGCCGGATGAACCGGCTCGGCCCGATGCCCAGCAGCCGCCCGGCGGCACCCGACCCGGCGACGGTCTCGACCCGGGCGCGCAGGGCGTCCGGGAACCCTTCGACCGACCTGACGCGGTCCAGCTCCGCCCGCGCGTACCGGGCGGCTCCGCCGGGAGCGGGCCTCCCCGCCCGCACGATGCCCAGTTGGACCGCGCGGGCGAACTCGCTGCGGCTCAACCCCAGTTCCTCGGCTGCCCGAGCGGCGGCCACTGCACCGCCCGGCTCTGCACCCGGCTCTGCACCCGGCCCGGCGGCGCCCCCGGTCGACACCCCGGCCCTCACTGCCCCGGTCCCGGCCCCGACCCGTGTCACGAGCTTCATGACGATCCCCCTCACGCACCAGCACGATTACTCTGCGTGAAGACCGTAAGTCGGAGCGACGACACCCGGCCAGGCCTGTGGATAACTCCCGCACCGACCGCGCGGCCCTCCCCCGGCCCCGGCGGCCCCTCAGCCCCCGGTGATCCGCCGCTCCGCCACGCCCAGGTGCTCTCCCACCCGGTTGACCAGCAGCGTCATCTCGTACGCCACCTGGCCGATGTCCGCCTCGGCCCCGCTCAGCACACACAGCGAACTGCCCGAGCCCGCCGCCATCACGAACAGCGCGCCGTCGTCGTACTCGACCATCGTCTGCCGCACCTCGCCGGCCCGAAAGTGCCGGCCCGACCCCTTCGCCAGGCTCTGCAACCCCGCCGCCACCGCCGCCAGATGCTCCGCGTCCTCCCGCGCCAGTCCCGCGCTCGCGCCCGTGACCAGCCCGTCGTTGGACAGCACCACCGCGTGCCGGACCTGCTGGACCCTGCGCGACAGGTCGTCCAGCAGCCAGTCGAGCTGCTTGTCCAGTGCCATTTCGAGCCCCTCCCCGTTGCGCCGCCGCCGTGGCCGCGCCGCACCCCGCTTGGTAAGTTCCGCAAGCCTTCCCCACCAGGGGCTTTCCGGCAAGGAGGAAGCGCCCTCGGCATGGAAGATGACTGAAGAGTCCCGCAGGCCGGTTCACGCCGGCCCGGCCTGCACCCCCACCGACTCCAGCAGCCGCGCGGTGTGCACCCGCCCTGCGTACTCAACGAGCCTGATCAGCACTTCCTTCCCCGAATCCCGGTCGCGCGCGTCGCACAGCACGACGGGTGTCCCCGACTCCAGGTCGAGCGCCCGGGCCACCTCGTGCGTGCCGTAGCGCCGGGCGTCGGCGAAGCAGTTGACGGCCACGACGAACGGAATGCGCCGGTGCTCGAAGTAGTCCACCGCCGGGAAGCAGTCCTCCAGCCGCCGCGTGTCGGCGAGCACCACCGCACCCAGCGCACCCGTCGACAGCTCGTCCCACGCGAACCAGAACCGGTCCTGCCCCGGAGTACCGAACAGGTAGAGGGAAAGCCCGGAGCGGATGGTGATCCGCCCGAAGTCCATGGCCACGGTCGTGGTCCTCTTGTGCGCCACCCCGCCCGTGTCGTCGACCAGTTCGCCCGCCTCGCTGAGCCGTTCCTCCGTCCGCAGCGGACGGATCTCGCTGACCGCTCCGACGAGCGTGGTCTTGCCCGCCCCGAACCCGCCCGACACGAGTATCTTCAGCGCGAGCGCCGCCAGCTCGCCGTCGTCCTCCGGCCCCGGGACCGGGTCGTGTCCGCCGCCGGGCCCGCCCGGCAGGTCGTGGTGTCGTCCCATCACAGCGCTCGCAATCCCTCGATGACTTCCCGCAGAATCCGCTCGTCCGGCAGCGTGGCGGGCGGCACCGGCCGGCTGACGCGGACGTGCCCGGCCTCCAACAGGTCCCCGAGCAGCACCCGGACCACGCCCACGGGCAGGTCCGCGTCCGCCGCGAGCTCCGCCACCGACTGGGTCTCGGAACGGCAGAGCCCCAGCAGGGCCCGGTGTTCGGGGCCGAGCAGGGACTCGCCGGCCGGATCCACCCCGTCGGCGTCCACCACGACCAGCGCGATCAGGTCGAAGCGGACGCCGTGCGGCCCCGGCTTCGTACGCCCGCCCGTCACGGCGTACGGGCGGACGAGCGGGCCCGCGTCCGCGTCGTACCACTGGCCGTCCATGTGCCGGACCGCCGCCTTCAGCCCGCGGCCGGCGGCCGTGCCGCGAACCGGGGCGGCGCGTACAGGTGCTCCCCGACCCGCTTGACGAGCCGGGCCATTTCGTAGGCGATCAGCCCGATGTCGGCGCCGGCCGCACTCAGCACGGTCAGACAGGACCCGTCCCCGGCCGCCGCGACGAAGAGGAACCCCTCGTCCAGCTCCACCATCGTCTGACGCACGCCCCCGACGCGGAAGTGCCGGCCCGCGCCCTTGGCGAGGCTGTGGAATCCGGAGGCCACGGCCGCCAGGTGTTCCGCGTCCTCCCGGCTGAGCGCGCTGGAGGCCCCCACCGGCAGCCCGTCGTTGGACAGGACCACGGCGTGCCTGACCTCCCGGACGCGAACCACCAGCTCGTCCAACAGCCAGTCCAGTTCGCCGGTCGTGCGGCTCCCACCGCCGCCGAACCTCGGGTGTTCGATCATCACACTTCTCCTTCACTTCCTGGGTGGGTGGAGTTCTCCTGGGCGCCGCGGGCCCAGCCGGCCCGGTACGCCGCCATCCGGTCGCGCGCCTGCTCCGGGCTGCGCCCCGACTCGTCGGCCGGCGGCCGTGCGGCCGCAGCGGACTCCGGGGCCTCGCGGGCGGCAGCCTCGCGCAGCTGCGGAACCAGGCTCGCCTGGCGTACGCGGCGCGGCAGTTCGGCGTCCTGGGCCTCGGCGGCACCGGCACGGGGCGACCTGGGCACGGGGAGCGGAGCCGGGGCGGGGGTCAGGGCGGGGGTCGGGGCGGGGGTCGGGGCGGGGGTCGGGGCGGGGGTCGGGGCGGGGGTCGGGCGGGTCGCAGCGGCTGCGGGGGCGGCTACCGGCTCGGGTTCCGGTGCGGCCTCGGGCGTGGGCACCGGTGCGGACGGGGGCGGCGTCCGGGGTGCGGGCTCCTGCGCCGCCGCCCCGGCCGCCGGGGCCTGCGTACGGGAGCCCGCGCCGCCGCGCGGTCGCAGCGGGGACACCGCGGCCGGCTGCGACTCTGTGCGTACGGGGCCCCGGTCCGCGGCCGCGACACCGGGCGCTGCCTCCCTGGCCGGGGCTGCAGGGCCGGTCCGGGAGGCGCCCTCGCTCCCGCTGCCGGCGTCGGTCCGCGGCTCGGGGGTCGGCGCGGCGGTCGGGCCGGAGCCCGCCGCGACCGCCCCTTGCAGCAGGGACTTCGGCAGGAACACCACGGCGGTGGTGCCGCCGTACGGCGACGGACGCAGGTGCACCTTCACCCCGTGCCGGGCCGAGAGGCGGCTGACCACGAAGAGCCCGAGCCGATCGCTGTCGAAGAGGTCCAGGGCCTCGGACTCCACGATGCGGCGGTTGGCCTCCGTCAGGCTGTCGCGGCCCATGCCGAGTCCGCGGTCCTCGACCTCGAGGACGTACCCGGCGCCCACGGGCTCCCCGCTGACCCGGACCTTGGTGTGGGGAGGCGAGAACTGGGCGGCGTTCTCGATGAGTTCGGCCAGCAGGTGGGTGAGGTCGGCGACCGCTGCGCCGATGACGGCGGCCTCCGCGATCCGGCCGACCTCGACGCGCGGGTAGTCCTCGATCTCGGATACGGCGGCCCGGACCACGTTCGTCAGCGGGACCGGCGTCCGCCATGCCCGCCCCGGGGTGGCGCCCGACAGGATGATCAAGCTCTCCGCATGCCGGCGCATCCGGGTCGTGAGGTGGTCGAGGCGGAAGAGGTCACCGAGCTCGCCGGGATCGTCCGCGCGCCGCTCCATCGAGTCGAGCAGGCTGAGCTGCTTGTGCACCAGGACCTGGCTGCGGCGGGCCAGGTTGACGAAGACCCCGCTGATCCCGCCGGCGAGTTCGGCGCGATCGACGGCGGCGCCCAGCGCGGCCCGGTGGACGGTGGCCAGCGCCTCGCCGACCTGGGTGATCTCGTCCTCGGCGGCGGGTCCCGGCGGGGCCTCGGCCTGGACGTCGATGGTCTCGCCGGCCCGGAGCCGGTGCATGGCGTGCGGGAGCTTGCGGTGGGCGATGTCCAGGGCGGTGTCGCGCAGCGAGACGAGTTCCACGACGAGGCCGCGGCCGATGCGGACGGAGATGACGAGCGAGGCGGCGACGGCGGCGAGGCCCAGCAGGACCGCGGCGCCGGCACCACCGATGAGGCCCTCGACCAGGGGGTCGCTGCGGTCGGCCACGGCGTGGGCGGCGGTCTCGATCTCCCGCATCGAGCTGCTGACGCTCGTGTACGCGGCCTCCCAGCCGGCGGCCGCTGCGCGGGCGTCCTTGGTCGTTCCGGCGGTCAGCACCCGGTCCTCGGCGCCGGTGAGGTCGGCGTAGGCCGCGCTCTTGGCGACCGCCTGCCAGGCGTCCCGCTGGGTGGCGGGCAGGTCGTCGGCGGAGCTCGCGGTGAGCGTGCGGCGGGTTTCGATCGCGCCGGTGAGGCGCCGGAGCGATTCGGTGCTGCGCTGGCCCGGCAGGGAGATCAACGCGTCCTCACGGGACAGGAGTTCCCCGGCTCGGGCGAATTCGAGCAGGACGCGGGCCTCGGGGCCGAATTCGGACTGTTCGCCGCCGGAGAGGGTGCCGGTGACGGCGAAGGCGCTGTCGACCACGCGCGTGTACGTCTCGTACGCCGCGTCGGGGGTGCTGCGGCGGTCGTTGATGTCCCTGCGGGCGGGGCCGAGGCCCTCGGCGGCGGCGACGAAGGCGCCGAGGCGGACGACGAGCTCGGTGCGCTGGTCGCCGGACTCGGCGACGGTGTGGCGGTCGCCCAGCCGGAGCCGGCGGACCGCGTCGTCGGTGCGCCGCCGCTGTTTGTCCAGCTCGGCGGCGCGGTCGGGGACGGGGTCGGCCAGGAAGCGGACGGCGGCACGGCGCTCGGCCTGCAGTTCGGTGACCGCGGCCGCGACGGGGGTGCGTATCTGGGTGTCGATGCGCTGGGCGCGGCCGAGCCGGGCGATGTCCTGGGCGGTGCCCACGGTGGCGAAGCCCCAGAGGGCGAGCAGCGAGACCACCGGGACCATGAGCAGAGAGACGATCTTCGCGCGGACGGTCGCGGGGCGCAGCCGCGGCCGCCGCCGGCCCGGGTGCGGGCGGGTGGCGCCACCGTCGGCACCGGCACCGGCACCGGCCGGGTCGGCTGGTGCCGGCCCGTGCCCTGGTCCCGGCTCCGGTTCGTCGGCGGGCGCTCCTGCGTGGGCCCGGCGGCCGCGTGCCGGGGGTGCGGGCAGTTGCTGCTCCGCTGGTTCCGGTCGTCTGCGGGGTGTACGCATGGGCTCCTCGTCGGGGGTACGGGCGTGCGGGCGTGCGGGGGTGCGGGGGGGGGAGGAGGGGGTCAGTGGGCGGTCGCGGCGGAGACGGCTCCGGAGGCGCCCCGCTCACCGGTGGTCGGCGAGAGCGCGACGAACGCCGAGGTGAGGAAGAGGTACGAGCCGAGCCCGACGGCGAGCGGGAAGACGAACTGCACGGCGGTGGCGCCCGGCAGGGCCTGCTCCGAGGGGGTGACGCGGACGGCGACGGCCATCATCCCGGTGTAGTGCATGCTGCTGACGGCGGCGCCCATGACGAGCGAGGCGACGGCGACGGCCGCGGGCGACTCGATGTGCAGCGCGGCCCACAGGGCGGCCGTGGCGGCGACTACGGCGACCGCGACCGACAGCGCGACCGTGAGCGGGTCGTACGAGATCGTGCCGTGCAGTCGCAGGGCGGCCATGCCCAGGTAGTGCATGCTGGCGACGCCCAGGCCGGTGGTCAGGCCGCCGAGGAGCAGGGACCGCCTGCTCTGCCTGCCGTAGCCGACGGCGAAGACGCCGCACCCGACGACCACGATCGCGACGGCCAGGCTGAGCACGGTCAGCGGCACGTGGTAGTGGATCTCGGTCCCGGTGACGTGGAAGCCGAGCATCGCGACGAAGTGCATCGTCCAGATGCCGGTGCCGATGGCCGAGGCGGCGGTGAGGAGCCAGTTGCGCCGGGAAGAACCGGTGGTGGCGAGGGCGCGGACGGTGCACCGCAGCCCCAGGGCGGCACCCATGGATGCCATCACATATGACAGGACGGGCGTCAGCCAGCCGTACGCCGCATGGTCGAGGTGTCCCATGGCCCCGGGACGCTAGTCCGGGTGAGGGGGCGAACAAGGGACGCATTTCGAAAGCCACTGGAACTGCTGGAATATGACAGAGCTACGTTCATCTCCGATCACAGCTCGTGCCACCTTGCCCACGGTCCGCACGCGCGGGACCATGGGGGACGATGTGCCCATGACGGATGACCGCTCGACGCACACGGACGTGGCACACGTACAGGGGTTCTTCGGAACGCGCGCCGCCGGCTGGGACGCCAAGTTCCCCGACGACGGGCCCGCCTTCGCCCGGGCCGTGGCCGCCTTCGGGTTGCGGCCCGGGGACCGCGTCCTCGACGCGGGCTGCGGCACGGGGCGGGCGCTGACCGCGCTACGGGCCGCTGTCGGACCGTCCGGCACCGTGCTCGGCGCGGACGTCACCCCGCAGATGCTGGCCGCCGCGCAGCGGGCCGGGCGGGACGCCGAGGGCACCCTGCTGCTCGCGGACGTGGCCCGGCTGCCGCTGCGCGACGCGGCCCTCGACGCGGTGTTCGCCTCGGGGCTCGTCGCGCACCTGCCGGACCCGGCGGCGAACCTGCGGGAGCTGGCCCGCGTCGTCCGCCCCGGGGGCGGGCTCGCGCTGTTTCACCCGATCGGGCGGGGGGCGGCGGGGGCCCGGCCCCGCGGCGCGGGGTGCGCGCCCCGCCCGCGGGCCGCGCGGAACCGCGGCCCCCCGGCGGCCCCG